>JBEKXE010000049.1:0-27732 GCA_049512335.1 Candidatus Lustribacter sp. | reverse complement strand
CTGACGATCGGGAACGGCGCCGCCGGACCCGCGAGCGATCGCCTCGCCGTGACGACGCCGACCCTCACGATTACGACCGCCAAGTAGCCGCGCATCCCGGCCGTGCGCCGGAAAGGATCCCACATGCACCGCTTGCCCCTCGCGTTCTGCATCGCTCTCAGCGCGGTCGCTACGACCTACACCGTGGCGACGGCGGCGACGCTGGAATATACGTTCACGGTGCCGTTTGATGTCAAGTCGGGCGGCACGGTGGCGGGCGAATCCGTGGCCAACGGCGCCGCTGCCGGAAGACAACCCGCGCTCTCCGTGTTGTCGTGTGCCGTCGGCCCGGCATCGCTTTCGTATTCAACCGCCACGGGCAGCGCGACAGGTGCGACCGGGAGTGGAACGACGAGTAACGTGCTCAGGAGTCCCGCGACCGTCGTCGTCACCGTTGACGCGGAACCGCGAGCGGCGAACGGTGTGCTCAAAGACGGAGCCGGAGGGGTCCTTCAGCCGGTGAAACCCGGCGGATATTACACCTGCTGGGGCACCTTCGCGAGCGGCCAGACGCCGGTGAACTTCCTGCCGACGACCAAACTGCCCGCAACGTCAGCGCAAGGCGGGCTCAAGACGTAGCCTTCGAGCATTGCTGGCCGCGCCGGCGGGTGCGCTGACCATCGACGTCCAGACGAGCATTGCCAACGTTGGTACCGTCACGAGTTGTCCTCGAATCACTCGCTCCAGTACACCTGGGTGCGCAGCGACAACTCAACAGCTCCCACGCAGACGCTGAATTTTCCGAACGGCGTTGATACGCTGACCGTCAGCACCTCTTGGCAGCTGCCCAAGAACGCCACCGGCTACCAGCTCTCGGGAAGCGGCCGCTCGACCGCGTCTTCGAGCGTCTTGACGCGATCCCACTGCGACGCCGGGCGCACCTTGCCGTCGGCGCCGATTTGATCCATGTTGGCGTACAGCTCGAAGCCGTAGCCGTCGGGATCCTCGAACTCGATGCCGAGGTTACCGCCGGCGCCCTTGCGGCCTTCGAAGGTCAGCTTGATCCCGCGTTCCTTGAGGTAGTCGCGGCAGCGGAAGAGCGTCTCCACGTCGGCCACTTCCATCGCGAGGTGGGACATCTGCAGGCTCGCGCCTTCCGGCGAGCGCGTGCGGCCCGCGAGCTCGACCAGGCCGATCGCGTGGTGATCGCTGCCGTAGCGCAAGAACACCATCCCCTTCTCGTTGCGGTCGGAGATGTGGAAGCCCATGATCTCAGTCCAGAAATGGAGCGAGCGTTCGAGGTTCGAGACCTCGTACACGAGATGCCCCAGCTTCTTGACCCTGACGGGCGTGGTGACGACGGCGGTTTCCGGCATGACGCAGTATTCGACGAAACCGCGCGGGACCCGTCCCGCGCTCCTTAGAAGAGTTTGCATCCGATGCTGAAACCGGAAGAAAACGAACGAATCGTCCGGATCGGGCCCGGCACCCCTGCCGGTAACGTCTTTCGGCGGTATTGGCAGCCGGCGCTGCTGTCGTCGGAGCTGCCCGAACCCGACTGCCCGCCCGTGCGTGTGCGCCTGCTGGGCGAGGACTTGATCGCCTTCCGTGCGACCGACGGGAGCGTCGGCTTGGTCGACGCGTTCTGCCCGCACCGCCGCGCGCCGATGTTCTTCGGGCGCAACGAAGAGTGCGGTCTGCGCTGCGTCTACCACGGCTGGAAGTTCGACGCGACCGGAGCGTGCGTCGACATGCCTTCCGAGCCGCCGGACAGCCTGTTCAAGACGAAGGTCACGATCAAGGCGTATCCGACCTTCGAAGCGGCCGACGTGGTGTGGACCTACATGGGCCCGCCGGCCGAGATGCCCGCCCATCCGGACTACGAATGGATGCGCGCGCCGCGCACGCACCGGATCCTCTCGAAGACGTTCGAGGACGCGAACTACCTGCAGGGGCTCGAAGGCGGCCTCGACACCGCCCACTCGTCGTTCGCGCACAACGAACGCTTGGGCGACCGCAATTGGATCCGCAACCGCGACGGCGCACCGCGGCTCGACGTGACGCGAACCGATTACGGGTTCACCTACGTGTCCACGCGCGACATCGGCGAGGACGGGCTCTATATCCGGGTCTATCATTACGTCATGCCGGCGCAGCAGATGCGCGGCGGGGTCATGGCGCTCACCGGCGGCCGCGCGAAGGTGCCGAAGCTCGACGGTCACATCTGGGTCCCGATCGACGACGAGCACACCTACGTGTACAACTGGGCGCTGTCGTATTCGAGCGACGACCCGATCTCGCCCGAATACGCCGAAGCGTGGGAAACGACCAACGGACGCGGCAAGGAAGACCTGGTCCCGGGCACTTTCCGCTTGAAGAAAACGAAAGCCAACGACTACCTGATCGATCGCGAGCGCCAGAAGACCAAGACCTTCACCGGCATCGTCGGCATCAACACCCAAGACTTCGCGTTACAGGAAGGCATGGGGAACATCGCCGACCGTTCGCTCGAACATCTCGGGACCTCCGACAAGGCGATCATCGTCACGCGCCAGCTGCTGCTTGAAGCGACCGACAGCGTCGCGAACGGCGAACCGCTGCGCGCGACCGACCCGTCGACGTACCGTACCGTTCGGCCCTACGACGATTACGTGGCCCGGGACCGCAATTGGCGCGAACAGTTTGCGCCCGAACTCATCGCCAAATGGTAGCACCTTCATAAAGGACGGTTTATGTCGACGACTCCCGAGAAGCCCAAAATAGCGTCCAACTATCACGAGCAGACCGATCGCACGTTCGTGCGCGCCATATCGGGCGAGTACAACCTGGCGCACGAGCTGAAGCGCTTGCGCTCGCTGCCGCGCGTGCGGAAGGGCCGGGAGCAACCGTTCCACAGTGGTCCGCAGCAGTACAGCCGGCAGTATCTCGAGCCCAAGGACGGCTTGGGTCAAACGCTGCACATCCATCTCGAAGAGTATTCGCCGGGCGGCAAATCCCAAAAACACGGACATGTCAACGAGGCGGTGTTCTACATCCTCGACGGCGAGGGCGCCGAGGAACACGACGGCATCCGCTACGAGTGGGAAGCGGGCGATGCGGCGATCGTGCACAACAACTGCGTGCACCAGCACTTCAACCGCAATCCGAACCGGCCCGCGCGCGCGCTCGTCATGAAGACGAAGCCGATGTACATGTTCCTGAACATGCTCTTCCAGAAAACGATCGAGCGCACGCCCAAAGATCCGACCCCCGGGTACGAGGACTGGCAGCCGCGCAACGATCCGTTCTTCGTCGACGCGCACGAGTTCGACCATGACCATGAGCACGATCACAACCACGACCACGCCCACACGCACCCTTCGACAAGCTCAGGGCAGGCTCGTTAGATGAAGAGCGAACAACAAGCCGGCTGGGATGAGTGGAAGGTCTGGCTCCAAGGCGAGGTGAGCGGCAGCTTTTACGAGCAGCAGCTCGAGGACGCAGCCACCGCACCCGAGCGCAACGCGAAGCGGCCGAAGATCGTCAAAGGCAACCAGATGCCGTGGGAAAACTCGCCCCACGGACTGCTCAAACACATCGTCAACGAAGGCATGAACACGCGCGCCGAAACGGTCGACGCGTACATGCAAGTGATTCCGCCCGGCAGCAAGTCGGGCAAACACCGCCAGCTCGCCGAGCAGGCGTTCTACGTGCTCGAAGGCCGCGGCTACGACATCCACATGGACTGCGATCTCTCGATCGAGAACGACAAGTACGCGTGGAAACCCGACGGGGACGAGAAGCGCTTCGAGTGGGAGTCGGGTGACGTCGTCTATATTCCGCCCAACACGATCAGCCAGCACTTCAACGCCGATCCCGAACGCCCGGCGCGCATCGCGATGATCACCAACCGCATCTACCGCAAGATCGGCCTGAACGACCTCGAGCAGATCGAGAACGCGCCCGAATACGATCCGAACGAGAAGCTGACGGCGGAGAAACTCAAACGCTACCTACAGGTCCCGGTCAAGCGCTGAACGCCGATGACCTCGACGCTGAGCCACGAGGAGATCCAGGCGGGCTGGCGTGACGCTCACGTGCGTCCGCTGTGGGAGATCGCGCAAGCACATGCGCCGGATCCCGCTGCCGGCGGTCCGGCCGGCTGGCCCTGGCGGACGCTGGAACCGCTGGTGGCGCGAGCGATCTCGCTCGCCTCGCCGGCGAGCGCCGAACGCCGCGTGCTCTCGCTCATCGATCCGGCGGGCAAACCCGGCGACTTCCAAACGATCACCAACCTCAACGCCGGCTTGCAGATCTTGCTGCCCGGCGAGTCGGCGCGGCCGCACCGCCACTCTCCGGACGCGCTGCGCTTCGTACTCCAGGGCGGCGGCGCGGTAACGAAGGTCGACGGCACGCTGGCGGCGATGGAGTTCGGCGATCTCGTGCTCACGCCGGGCTGGTGCTGGCACGAGCACTGGCACGAAGGCACCGCGCCGATGGTGTGGCTGGACGTGCTCAACGTGCACGCGCACCTCAACATGGGCACGTTCTCGTTCGAACCCGGACCGCCGCACGACGTTCCGCCGCCCGTCGACGTCGCGGCGTTCCGCTATCCCCTGGCCGCGGCCAAGCGCGCGGTCGACGCGACCGCACCGGGGCGCGACGGCGCGCGCTGGTTCCGCTACGTCAACCCGGCGACCGGCGAGCCGGTGATGCCGTTCCTCGACTCCTACCTCGTGCGGCTCGAGCCGGGGCAGACCACGCTGCCGCTGCGCACCAGCGCGCACAGCATCTGCACGGTGGTGGAAGGCCGCGGCAGCACCACCGCCGGCAACGGCACGTTCGCGTGGGAACCGCGCGACATCTTCTCGCTGCCGCACCGCGCGCCGATCACGCATTGCGCCGCCGAGCCGGCCTATCTCTTCGTCGTAACCGATCGCGAGATTCTACGCCGCCTGGACCTGCTTACCGAAGACTACGGCTGAGAAAGCGGCGATAGGCGTCGAGATTCGCCAACGCACCGATACCGCGCCGGTATCCTTGCAGATACGTGACGCCGGTCTCCGCGCAGAAGGACTGCCATACCGGATTGATCGCGTCGGACGCACGGCCGAGGACGGTGAAGAGCATCGTGGGGTGCCGGCCGGCGGCGGCCGCGACGATGCGGCCGTGCTCGAGTGCCGAATCGATGCTACCGCTCGGCAGGACCGTAACGCGCGACGCAACGACGTCGTAACCACCGTCATCGGCCAATAAATCGAGAATCGCGGCGTGTTGCGCGAATGACGACGGGTGATCCCACGATGAGGCGAGGTCGATCGGGTTGCTCGGCGCCGAGAGATCGCCGAGAATCGGTGCGAGCCGTTCCGCAGTCGTGGTACCCAGCACCGGAAGGTCGAGGTCCCGCCGGGCGGCGAGGTCGCAAATCAATTCCTTTCCGCCGCCGGATACTTCAATCGCAGCCAATCCTCGCACCGCGGGTTTCGCAATCAGCCGCCGCGCCCCTGAAAACAGGAGCAACGACTCGCAGAGTTCTTCGAGGTCTTCGACGATCGTCACGCCGCATTGCCCGGCCAGCGCGACGAATTGCTCGGGCGAACCCGCGTCGACCCCGGTATGGGTCAGCGTAGCGGCCGCGGCCAGAGCCGACGTCCCGAGCTTGATCGCGACGATCGGTTTGCGCGCCCGCGCGGCCCGCTCGAACGCGGCCCGAACGCGATCCGGCGAACGTATCCCTTCAACGATCAAGCCGATCGTCGACGTGCGATCGTCGTCCACGAGGTAATCGACGTAATCGGCGACGGTGCAGACGGCTTCGTTGCCCGACGAGATCAAGGTCGAGAAACGAATCCCGCGGTACTCGCCGTAGCTGAGCACCTCGTTGAGCATCCCGCCACTATGCGAGAGCACCGCGACGGTGCCCGCCGTTTGCGGCAGGTTCGCACGCGCATACGTAGACGTGCGGTCGTGCAAGGACGCGAATCCCATGCAGTTCGGGCCGCAAACGGCTATCCCGAAGCGCTCGGCGATCGCGGTCACTTCGGCTTGCAACGCGGCACCCGCCGGACCGCTCTCGACAAACCCGCCCGCGACGATCGTTACGCCGCGCACCCCGCGTTCGCCGCATTCGGCGAGCACGCCCGGAACGCGATCTGCGCGCACGACGATCACCGCCGCATCGAACGGGAACGGAACGTCGGCGAGCGACGCGTAGCCCGGGACGTCTCCCACGGCTTCGGCATTGGGGTTGATGCACGCGACGTTGCCGGTGAAACCGGCGCTCTTCAAGCCGTCCAAGACCTGACCGGCCATCGAATTGCGGGGCGTCGCTCCGACGATCACGACGCCGGAAAAGCGGAAGAGCCGGGCGGCCGAGATCATGCCGGCTCGAGTCCGTCCAGGAGCGCCCCGGCACGAGGCAGCGCCTCGAGCTGCAGCGACATCGCTGCGAGTTCGCGCGCGCGCCGCTCGCCGGCGACCGAGGCGACGTTCTCGACGAACTTCGCTACCAGATCGTCCTCGCTCAGCCGCGGCAGGTCGACCATGCGTTCGTCGTACGCGGCGGTCGCGGTTACGATCGTCACCGAAGCGGGTGAGTAGCCGTCCCAGTAGTTCCCGGCGATCTCCCCCGCGGCTGCAACGTAGGGCTCGATCGTCGTGCGTTCGATGAGCCGCGCGACCGCAGGCGGCGGCGGTTCGCCGTTCTGCCACGCGCTGTAGGGGCGGGTCCCGCAGATTGCGTGCGCCACGTTGTGGCGAACGCTCATCCACTGCGCCATCGACGAGCCGCGCCCGTCGCCGTAGGCACCGGGCGACGGACGCGACGGACGAATGACGATCCGTTCGATCTGATTCGGCTCCAAGCCGTGCTCGTCGACGATCCGGCGTGCCGCGATCAGCAGCGTATTTTCGTAGAGAATGCACGGGTAGCGCTTGAAGAACGTGGGCCCGATCATCCACGGCCCGCCGAACGATTCGAGCAGCGACCAATCGCAGCCCAACGCACCCGAGAAGCGCCACATGCCCAGATCGCCTTCGAAGGCGTCCTTGTCGCCGGTGAAGCCGCGCAGCGCCAACCGCACGGCATCGATTCCCTCGAGCGACATCCCGCCGAGGTGGTCGTATTTCGTCATCGGCGGATCGGGCGAAGCCATCACCTTGCGCAACGTCGGCAAGTGCGCGCTGTACGCGGCGATGCCGAGCGCATTGCGTGCCGTTTCGCGATCCGCACCGAGCAACAGCGCGGCCGGCACCGTCGCGGCAAAGATCGCATGCGGCGTTCCGCGGACCAGCGGAATTCCGCCCGCGGCGACCGACGACGGACGCCGCAGAGCCGCGCCGATCCGGCCGGACACCTCCAATCCGGCGATCACCGCGCCCAGCAGCGCTGCGCCGGTAGCGCCACGCCATTCCGCGAGCGCGAGCGCCGCCGGAACCGCGACCGCACCCATGTGCCCCTCGGGGCCGACCGATTCGAAATCGCTCGCATTGGCGGCGATCGTGTTGGCGAACGCCGCGCGTTCGACGCAAACCGGCGCGCCGCCGGCCGCGAGCCGCGCCTGCGGCAAGGGCCACTCGCGTGCCAGCGCCGTCGCCGCGCGGCCGCTCGGCGTGTGTGCGCCGGCAATCATGCAGCCCAGGGTATCGAGGACCATGTGTTTGGCGAAGCGCCGGACGTCTTCCGGCTGCTCGGCCAGGCGAAAGCCGGCGAGGTACTCGGCGACCTTCGAACTGATCGTGCCGGGCGGCGGCGAACCGTCAGCGCTCACGTGGGAGCCCCGCGCAGACCGGCGATCTGATCTTCGATCAAACTCCAGATGCGATCGACGATTTCGTTGAAGGCCGGCGTCCGCTTGATGCCGAGTTCGCGCGGCCGCGCAAACGGGATCGGGATATCCTCGCGAATCCGCCCGGGCCGGGCGCTCATCACCACGACGCGATCCGACAGGAACACCGCTTCGTCGATCTGATGGGTGACGAAGACCACCGTCTTCCGTCGAGCCTGCCAGATGCGCAGCAACTCGAGTTGCATCACCTCCCGCGTCTGCGCGTCGAGCGACGCGAACGGCTCGTCGAGCAGCAGCACGTCCGGATCGATCGCGAGCGCTCGTGCCAGATTCACCCGTTGGCGCATCCCGCCGGAAAGCTCGTGCGGATGGTAGCGTTCGTATCCCGCCAGGCCGACCAGTTCGAGCAACTCCCGCGCGGTCCGATCGGCCTGCACGCGCGGACGCCCCTGGATCTCGAGACCGAACGTGACGTTTTGCATGACGGTGCGCCACGGCCAGAGCGAATCAGCCTGAAAAACGAAGCCGACCGAACGGGTGGGCTTCGTGACGCGCTCCGTGCCGATCTGCACGGTCCCGGAATCGGGAACGCTCAGCCCGTCCATGATCCGCAAAAGCGTCGTTTTCCCGCAGCCGCTCGGTCCGAGCAGCGCGACGAACTCGCCCGCATCGACCCGCAGATCGAGCCGATCGATCACCAGCGCGTCACGGCTCGCGCGAAACGTCTTCGTGATCCCCTCGACGACGATGGTCGCGCTCACCGCGTCATTCCGTCTCGCCCGCCGGCCGCCGCCAGGGCGCGATCCGCCGTTCCAGGCCGTCGAGCGCGAGCGTGCAGACGACGCCGGTCACGGCCAGGATCGTTACCGCCACGAACATGAGCTTCGCGTTCATTTGCTCGGATGCCGACCACGCGAGCCAGCCTAGACCGGAAGAGGCACCGTAAAGTTCGGCGACCACGACGCCGACCAGCCCGCGGCCGAGCGCGGTACGCAGTCCGGCCACGATGAACGGGACGGCGTTGGGCAGCATGACTTTCCAGACGATCTGCACGCGGTTTGCGCCGAACGCGCGCGCCGCTTCGACCAGGCCGCGATCGGTCGTGCGGATCCCGGCGACCGTGTTCACCAGCACGGCGAAGTAGCACAGCAAGAAGATGACGAGGATCTTCGACGCCGGCCCCACGCCCAGCAGCAAGATGAACAGCGGTGCCAACGCGACGATCGGCGTGGCGTTCGCCGCGTACACGAGGGGCAGCAGGTAGTCGCCGGCACGCTCACTCACGCCGATCGCGACGCCCATGACGATGCCCACGAGCGCCGCCAAAACGAACCCGATCCCGAGCTCCGAACCGCTCGTGATGAGGTGTTTGTCGATCGCGCCGGTTGCGAATTGCCGGTAGATCTCGACCAGCACGACGCTGAGCGGAGCGAACGCGTAGCGCCCGGTGATGAGGAAGCGGCCGATGAATTCCCACCCGAGCGCAAACGCCACGAAGGCGCTCGCGCCGCGGAGAATTTGCTGACGCTTGCGATTCACTTCGCTGGGCGCGGAGCGTTCGGGCGTGGCCGCCACTTCAGTACTCTGATTTACGGATCTTGATTTTCAGGCGCTGAGCGGCGGTTTGAAGGATCGACCAGTCGAAGTACTGCGCGTAACTCGCCGGCTCCGTAGACATCGCGCCGATCGCCACCATCGCCCGGCCGACGGCGGCGGCCGCCGCCTTCGGAATGTAGGCATCCGGCGAGAGCGCGCCCTCCTCGATCTCCACGTGATAGAAGCCTTCGGCTACGGGCCGCGGCACGTCGAACGACTTGGCCATCAAGTCGATGACCTTCGATTTGTTCGCCGGATCGGTCGACCATTTGGTCGCCATCAGAACGGCTTCGGCCAATCGAACGAGCACCTCGTGGTGTGCCGGGTCGGCGCCCCACTTCGTGTTATACGCCCACGCACCGGCCGCGAAGTACGGCAGCGATCCGGTTCCACGCAACGTCTCGAGCCCATACTGTTGCTTGTAGAGTTCCGGGAACGGCGACAGCTCGCAGCTCCCGTCGACCTTGCCGGCCTGGACGGCGGCAACGCGCGCACCGGACGTCCCGAGCAAAACCAGCGAAAAATTCTTGTCGACCGATAACCCGGCCCCTTTGAGGATCTGCTGACAGTACTGCGAGCTCGCCGACGTTATCCCGGGCACGCCCAGCGTCTTGATCTGGTCCATCCGGGTAATGCCTTTACGGACGATCAATTCGTAGGGTGCGCGTTCGGTTTCGGCGAGAAAAATCTTGATGTCGGTGGCGCCTTGTTGCGCGCCGGTTGCGGTCGTCCCGAGGCCCGTTCCCTCGACGACCGCGGGGTTGCCCGCCATCATCATCTGGACCGCATCGCCCATCTGAATGTTGACCCCGTCGACCTTGAGGCCGGCTTTGGCGAAGAACTCCGGCATGGTTTCGAGGACGGGATGGCTGGTGAACGTGATCGCCGACGGCGTGATCGCGGTGTAGCCGACCGTCACGTCCATCGGCACGGGATCGGCGGCCGACGTGGGCCGCGGGCCGCCGAGCGCGATCAGCCCGAACGCGAGAAAGAGCGCTGCGGTTGTGCGCATCGTTACCTGCGCTTTCGCTTCTTCGACGCGGATGAATTTAAAATCGGGCATGGATCCCTCTTTCGTCGGCAATCGTATCCGGTTATATCAGCGCAATTGAGCCGTTCCTACCTGCTTCATTCATTGTGCCCGAGGCCGGGCATGACGTTCTCCTCAGAGCTTGGCGATCAGGTCCGTCGCGTAGAGCTGCTTGCCGATGTACTTGTACTTGTAACCGAAGTTCAAGTAGGGCTGCAGCATCTCGGGCGTGAGCGCCGTACCGTAGGGGGCACGGTTCATCGTGCGCAGCACCGCGGGGTCCATCTTCGAATACTTGGCCAGGATCGCCGCGCTCTCGTCGGGATGGCTGTTCGCCCAGCCGGCGGTCGAGTAGATCGTGGCGCGCAAACGGCGCAACAAGGGCACGTTGGCGGCGATGTACTCCGTGCGTGCGAAATATCCGCCGACCATGAAGTGCTGGCCATAGACGTCCATCGGATGGCTCAAGATGCGGAGCCCGCCTTCCTTCATGGCGGCGCTCAACGCGGGTTCCGCGATCGGGGCGGCGGCGACCGTGCCGCGCCGAATCGCCGGAGCCATCGCGGAGAACGGCAGTTCGACCAACTGGATCGTCGACGAATCGCCCCCGTTCTGATCCATCCAGGCCACGATGTGCAGCGAATTGGAATCCTTGATGGCGGTCGTTCCGATCGTTTTTCCGTTCAGGTCGCGGGCCGTGTGAATCGGCGCGTCGGCGAGGACGCACAACGCGATCTCGGCCGGATTGTAGGTGGCCGCGGCGGCGAAGAACTGGAACGCCACCCCGTGCTCGACCGCGTTGGCGAGCGAGATCGGGTTGGTGACGCCGACGTCGATCGCACCGCCCGCCAGCGCCTGCGTGACGGCGGCGCCGGTCGCGAACGGCTGCACGTTCACGTTCAGTCCGTCGCGCGCGAAGAAACCCTGATCGGCAGCGTAGAACGGCTCGGCATACGAGTCGTTGGGCGTCGAACCGATGCGCAACACCGCGCCGGCGGCCGTCTGCGCCCGGCCCGGAACGCCGAGCGCACACTGCGCCGCGAGCAGCGCCAAGAACGACGAACGAGCGTGCTTCATCACCCGACCCATATGGTGTTTCTAGGAGAATCCCTGTAGGTGTCCAAGGCTCCGCGCGATGCCTAGCTTTACCTGGAGCACCGAGCGGATTCGCGCCTTCGAAGCAGCCCTGGCGAAGCGGCCGCACTTCAGCCGTTTCAACCACGTGAGCGTATGGGCGCGCGACGTCGAAGTTTCGAAGCGTTTCTACGCCGACGTCCTCGGCGGCCGCGTCGTCAACGAAGGCACGCCGCACTTCGCCGAGGTCGAGGTCGCCGGCGTCATCATCGGGATGAGCGACGTTCGCGGCGTAGGCGCGCCGGCCGAGGCCGAGTTCCCTCACATCGCGTTCGAGATCGAGTCCGACCAGTTCTTGCCGATGAAGAAGTGGCTCGAAGATCACGGTGTCAAGACGCACGAACCGTGGACGCGCCATCAGGTCGAGGGGCTGATGTACTTCAAAGATCCGGCCGGCAACCTGATCGAAGTCTATTGCCCGAAGTTCGCGGGCGCGAAGGAATTGCGTACGTCCGGCACGCCGATCGGGGTCGTCGACCTCGCCGGCCTCGACTACGAATGGGACCCGGCGCTGGCGGAGCCCGTCCTCACGTAGGTTGCTTATTCGTGTTCTGAGGTCATTAGGCCGCCGCGGCGTCGAAGACGCGGGCGTCGCCGCCGAGCTGCGCGGTGATGTCACGCACCGCGGCGAGCAGCGCTTTCGCGATGCGCCGCTGATCGGCCGGCGTGAAGCGCGCCTTCGGTCCCGAGACCATCAGGAAGCCCGCCAGCGCGCCGTCGAACCCGAACACCGGTGCCACCGCGGCGCCGAGATCGGGGAACGTACCGTCGACGTCGATGTACGGCACGTTGCGCAGCGCCTCGCGGCGCGAGCGGTCGACGCCGTTGCGAAACGCGTGGTAGACCGCACCGAACGGACCGCGCGTGGCCGGCGCGAAATCGCCGACACGCGTGTGGTTCTCGCGCACCGACAGCGGCGAGTCGATGCGGAACAGGCACACGCGCGTGTTGCCTTCGAGCGTGAAGAAACTGACGCTCTCCTGCGTTTGCTGGGCGAGGGTGCGCATCGCGGGCAGCACGTGATCCTCGAGCCGGAACGATCCTTGATACACCGCGCCGAGGTGCAGCACGGCCGGCCCGAGCCGGTAACCGCCGCCCGCCAGCCGCACGACGTACCGCCGCCGTTCGAGCGTAGCCAGCAAGCGCAGGATCGTGCTCTTGTAGAACGACGTGCGCTTCGCCAGCTCGGCCAGGCTCAGCGCTTCGTCGGCCGGTCCGAACGCGCCCAAAATGGCGAGCGCGCGGTCGAGCGATGCGACGCCGGGAGCGTCGGCGGTGGCCGGGTTGGTCATGAGCGCGTCGTTCTATCCAACAGAACGTCGTTCCCGTTGACAGAACGGTTAGGCGCGCCTATCATCGCCACATGATGATCGCCTGTCTTTCACCGAACGGCCAGAACATTTGCCGCGGCGACGAGCCGCCGACGCGCTTGATCGTGGCGACCGTGAAGGGCGTGTCGCTGCTCGACCGCACGTCGCCGAGCGCGCCGTGGACCGACAGCGGCCGGACGCTCGACGGGCATTGCAGCTCGGTCATGCGCGAGCCGAAGCGCGGCGGCGTCTTCGCCGGCATGCATTCGGGCGGTTTGTACTACAGCGCCGACAACGGCGAGACGTGGGCGCCGTGCATGAACGGCATCACGATCGAGCACATCTTCTGCCTCGGCTACGCGCATCACGGCGACAAGATTGTTTTGTATGCGGGCACGCAGCCGGCGTCGATGTTCCGCAGCGACGACTACGGCAAGTCGTGGGTCGAGCAGCCCGGCATCAAGGAAACCGAAGGCCGCGAGGCGTGGACGTTCCCCTCACCCCCGCACGACGCGCACGTGAAGTCGATGACGATCGATCCGCGCGACCCCAACGTGATCTACGCCGGCGTCGAGCAAGGCGATCTGCTCAAGACGACCGACGGCGGCGCGACGTGGGTCGTGAAAGACGACTTTTCGAAGCCGACCGACTGGACGTATCGCGACATCCATCAGATCATGGTCCATCCCGACAACTCGAACGAAGTCTACATGTCGACCGGCATGGGCGTGTACCGCAGCTACGACGCGGGCGAGACGTGGGAGCTCTTCCTCGACAACAGCTTCCGCATCGGCTACCCGGATCACATGTACGTTTCGCCGCGCGACGGCAACACGATCTTCATCTCGGGCGCCGGCGCGAACCCGGGCCAGTGGCGCAAGTCCAAGCGCGCCGAAGGCACCGTGATGCGCTCGCGCGACCGCCTGCGCACGGCCGTCGAAGCGAGCGCGGGGTTGCCCGACGAGGGACGGGTCAACTTCGAAGCGATGAGCATCGCGATCTATCCGAGCGGCTTCACGCTCTACGTCGGAACCACCGACGGGGAAGTCTATGCCAGCGACGACGAGGCGGAACACTGGACGCGGATCGCGACCGGTCTAGCGCCGATCTCCAAGATCCACCACTACCGGAACTTGCAGCCGGCCTGATTCGTCCTTAATTCTTGGGCTTGGGCACGACGGGGACGACCAGCACCGGCGTCTCGCTCGTTCGCACGAGATCTTCAGCCACGCTGCCCAGGAAGAAGCGGCGAATGCCGCGGCGGCCGTGCGTGCCGCTGATGATGAGCGTGGCGTTGCGCTCCTTGGCGGTGGCGACGATCATCTCGGCCGGATCGCCCTCGACGATCGCGACCGCCGTGCCGGCCGGCAAGCCGGCGCGTTCGAGCGTGGCGTGCACGTGCTGGTCGAGTTCGGTCTTGACCTCGCGCACGATCTCGGCGGGGTCGAAGCCGTAGTCGGTGGTGTTTTCGTAGATCTGCAGCGTCTCGACCACGCCGCAGGCGATCACGTTTGCGTTCGCCGTGCGCGCGAGCATCGCCGCAACGCCGGCGGCGGCGTCGGACGGCTCCGAGTCGTCGATCGCGACGAGCACCGCGGAGAACGGTTCGTCGGCGACGTGGTCGACGGTGCGTACCGTGAGCACCGGCAGATGACCCCAGCGCAGGACGCCTTCGGTCGTGCTTCCGAGAAAGGCGTGCGCGACGCCGGTGCGCGCGTGCGTCCCCATCACGATCAGGTCGCACGACTGCGATTTGGCGATGGAGAGAATTCCGGCTACCGGCGTCTCGTGCACCGTTTCGGTCACCGGTTCGACACCGGCGGCGCGGCACTGCGCGGCAGCGTCGGCGATCAGCTCGTCGCCCTCTTCGTCGAGCGCCTCCATCTCGGGCGAAGGATCGTAGGCCACGGCACTGGAGGCCTCGGCGATCACCGCCGCCTCGTCCACGACCGTCCCGATCACGATGGCCGCTCCGCGCTTCCCGAACGCGATGGCGAGCTTGAGCGCGGCGCGGGCCGGGTCCGACCCATCGTAGGGGACGAGCACGCGCGCGAAAGGCGTTGCGGATGTCATGGTGGCGCTAGCTTTTCCAACGGTACGCGCACGCCCCCCGCAGCAAACGGACGCCGGCGTGAGTTCTGGGGTCCATGAACCAGCGCATCGCCGTCGTCACCGGAGCCGGCTCCGGATTCGGCCGCCTCACCGCCCAAGCACTTGCCCGCGCCGGCTGGCGCGTCTACGCCACCATGCGCGATCCGGCCGGGCGCAACGCGCCGGCGGCCGGCGAGCTGCGTCCGGCCGGCATCACCGTCGTCGAGCTCGACGTCACGAGCGATGCGTCGGTCGATGCCGCCGCCCGCACGATCCTCGGCAACGGCGGCAGCGTCGACCTGTTGGTGAACAACGCCGGCACGGGCTACTTCGGCATCGAGGAGGCGTACACGCCGGCCGCCGCCGAGCGGCAATTCGCGACGAACGTGATCGGGCCGTTGCGCGTCAACCGCGCGTTTCTGCCCGCGATGCGCGAGCGGCGCAGCGGCCTCGTCGTATACGTGTCGTCGGTGGCCGGCCGGCTCGTCGTGCCGTTCGGCGCGATCTACGGCGCCTCGAAGTTTGCGCTCGAAGTGCTGGCCGAAGCGTCCTCGTACGAGCTCGCGCCGTTCGGCGTCGACGTGGCGATCGTCGAACCCGGCGCCTACCCGACCGACATCCTCACGGGCATCGTCGGCGCCGACGATGCCGAGCGCGTCGCCGCGTACGGCGCGGTCGCGCACTTCGCCGAACAGATTGCGAGCGGTTTGCAGGAATCGGCGGCGGGGCGCGATCCGCAGGAGGTCGCCGACACGATCGTGCGGCTCGCCGGCTTGCCGGCCGGCGAACGGCCGCTGCGCACGGTCGTGCCGGGCAACCCGGGCGTCACGGCAATCAACGCGGCCCTCGCGCCGATCCAGCGCGAGGCGCTCAAACGCATGGGACTCGAGACGCTGCTGCCGAAAGCGAGCGCTTCGAAATGACGACGACACACGAATCGATTTGGTTGAACCTCCTGGGGGCGGAAGTACGCTACTACGACGCGGCCGGCGTGCGCACGCGCGCGCTCGAGTCGGGCGAGGGCGAACCGCTGATCATGATGCACGGCGTCGGCGGTCACGCCGAAGCGTTTGCGCGGAACGTCGTTCCGCTCGGCAAGCACTTCCGCACGATCGCGATCGACTTGCTCGGGCACGGGCTGACGGGCAGCATCGACGCGCCGCTGACGAAGGAAGCGTACACCAAGCACTTGGCCGACTTCATGGACGCGGCCGGCATCGAGAAGGCGAATCTGCTGGGCGAATCGCTGGGCGGCTGGATCGCGGTGATGATGTCGAAGTTTTACCCCGAACGCGTCGGCAAGATCGTGTACACGGTCGGCGCGCGGCTCGAGGTGCCGGTCGACGAAGCGGCCGCGAAACGCACGGCCCACGGCCGCTCGGAACTGCTGCGCTTGACCAAGCAGTTCCAAGCGAATCCGTCGCGCGCCAACGTGCACGAACGGCTCAAGTGGCTCTTCCACAATCCGAACCGCGACATCACCGAGGAGCTGATCGACCTGCGCTGGGAACTCTACCGCCGCACCGAAGCGGCCGGCGTGCGCGGTCACGCCGGCGGCGGCGCCGCATCCGATGACGCGCTAACGCCCGACCGCCTGCGCACGATCACGCACCCGATGCTCGTGCTGTGGACCGATCACAACCCGTCGGCCGCCGTCGCCGAAGCGCACTCGGCGATGAACTACCTGCCGAATGCGGAGCTGAAGGTCATGGAGGACAGCGGGCACTGGCCGCAGTGGGAGCACCCGGAGATTTTCGACGAGATCGTGCGCGAGTATCTGCAACGGCGCTGAGCCCGCGCTCAGCGTGAGCTCCAAAACGTGATGCGCCGTTCGGCGCGCACGAACAGGGCGTTGAGCGTGAAGCCGACGGCGGCGACGATGACCAGCCAACCGTAGGTTTGGCGGACCATGAACTGATGTTGCATCGCGATCAGCGTGCCGCCCAAGCCACCGGTCTCGGCGAGCATCTCCGCCACGACCAGCACGACCAGCGCCACTCCCAGGCTCACCCGCATGCCGGCCGCGATGTACGGCGCCGAGGCGGGCAACACGATCTGCCGGAGAATCTCTATCGGCCGGTAGCCGAAGGTGCGCGCCATGTCGATCATCGTGACGTCGACGCCGCGCGCGCCCTGGACCGTGCTCACCAGCACCGGAAAAAACGCGGCCAGCGCCACCAGCGTGATCTTCATCGCCGAACCGAGGCCCAGGAACAGGATCAGCGCCGGCACGAGCGCGGGCTTCGGAATCGGGCGTAAGAGTTCGGTCAGCGGCTCGAACAGATCGTAGATCGCGCGCACCGAGCCCATGAGAATACCCAGCACGATGCCGATAGCACAGCCGATCGCGTAGCCGGCGAAGAGCGTCGCGAGCGTCTGCAGCAGCGGGACGGCGAACGTGCCCCCGGCGACGATCTGCGCGAGCTGCACGGCCACCGCCGTGGGCGGCGGCACGACCGCCGCGTTCACCAAACCGGTGCGCGCCGCGACTTCGATCAAGCCCAGAATCGCGAGCAAGAAGGCGATTCCGGGGACCAGATCGCCGGCACGCCTAGCGAACGTCGGCATTGGCCTCGTCCGGCCGGTGCAGCAACCCTTCGAGCAACGCGTGCCGCAGCGCGAGGAAGCGCGGGTCTTCGTGTGTCTCGACCGCGCGACGCGGACGGGCGAGGCCGGTTTCGATCAGCTCGGCGATCCGCGCCGGTCGACGCGTGAGCAACGCGATGCGGTCGGCCAGAAAGATCGCCTCGTCGACGTCGTGCGTGACGAGGATCGTGGTGAAACGCTTGCGTTCCCACAATTCGGAGATCAGCGCGTGCAGTTCCATGCGCGTCAGCGCGTCGACCGACGAAAACGGCTCGTCCATCAGCAGCACTTTCGGATCGGCCGACAAGGCGCGCGCGATCGCGACGCGCTGCTGCATGCCGCCCGAGAGCTGCCACGGATACGCGGCGGCCGATTCCTCGAGCCCGACCATCGCCAAATGCTCGCGCGCGCGCGCGCGCGCGGCGCGCGGGCCGAGCCCCAAACGATGGTTGAAGGCGAAGATCACGTTGTCTTCGGCCGTCATCCACGGCAAGAGCGACTTCGCGTACTGCTGGAAGAGGTAGACCATGTGCGCGGGCTCGCCGGTGACGTCGCGGCCGCCGAGCAGCACGCGCCCGCCGCTCGCCGGGATCAATCCGGCGACGACCTGCAGCAGCGTCGATTTCCCGCAGCCGCTCGGTCCGACGATCGAGAAGAACTCGCCGGCTCGCACCTCGAGCGAGAGGTCCTCGAACACCACCACCGGCTGCTTGCCGTCGAAACGCTTCGCGAGGCCTTCGAGCTTCAGGGTGCGTTCATCGGTTGCGCCGTTCATCGCGCGTCGTACGCCTCGCGCGAACGCGCCCAGCCGATCGCATGCTGCTCCCACGCGAGGAACAGCCGGTTGAGCGCGTAGGCGACGAACGTCAATAGGACGATCGACGCATACATCTCGGGGGCGCGCAGCGCGTATTGCATCGTCAGCAAATAGTGGCCGATCCCTTGCGACCCGGCCAGCATCTCGGAAATGACCGTTACGACGAGCGCGAAGGCGAGGCTGGTGCGCAACCCGGCGAAAATGTACGGCAGCGCGGCGGGCACGATCACTTGCCGGATCGTCTGCGCGTGCGGGATACCGAACGTGCGCGCGACCTTGAGGTAGACCTCGTCGACGGCGCCGACGCCGGCGATCGTGTTGGTCGCCACCGGAAAGAACGTGGCAAACGCGATGCACGCAATTTTCAGTTTGTCGTCGATGCCGAACACGAAGATCAGCGGCGGAACGATCGCCGTCACCGGGACCGGCCGCAACAGCTCGATCGCCGGCGTCAGCGTCAGCCGCACGGGCCGCCACAGCGCGATCGCCACGCCGATGGTGATGCCCGCCGCGCTGCCGAGCAGGTAGCCGCGCAGCATCCGCCACATGCTCGACGCGATCACGCCCAGCAGCTCGCCGCCGGCGAGGCCGCGGTACAACGCCGCCAGCACCGCGCTGAAGGCCGGCCAATTCGGCGACTGCACGATGCCGAAACGCACGCTGCCCTCCCACACGAGCAAGAGGGCAACGACCAGCACGACGCCGCTCGCGCGCGTTCTTACGGGACGAACACCTTGGACGGGATGTCGACGCTGCCGCTGAGCAGGTTGTTGGCGCGCAACAGATCGGCCATGCGCGCGACCTCGCGAGCGGTGATCCCGATCGAGGTCTTGCCCTTGGCCATCGTCGCGACGCGGGCCGGATCGAGCTTGGTCATCGAGACCAGCAGCTGCGTGTACGCGGGCCCGTTGAGGTTGGCGTTGCACCACGCCGAGCCGCGGTTCATCCCGGCCAGGAACTTGCGCACCAGGTCCGCGTGCTTGGCGAGGTAATCGCCGGTCACGACCCAGGCCGCAACGCGGCCGTTGGGATAGACGACGCGGCCGGGATTCGCGATCAGCTCGAGCGCGGGATCGCCTTTGAGCGCCGAGTAGAACGGATCGCTCGGGATGACGCCGTCGACGCGCTTGTTCTTCACCGCATCGGCCATGTCGGGAAACGGGATCGCGCGGTACGTGACCTTGTCCGCGTCGCCGCCGGTCGCTTTGACCCAGCCGTGCGCGTAGGTGAACTGCAGGCTCTTGGTGTCGTTGATGCCGATCGATTTGCCCTCGAAATCCTTGCCGGTCTTCAACCCCTCGCCGCGGCGTACGTAGAGCCCGGTCGTGTCGGGCGGGTTGAGCGGGTTGCCGCCGGCGATGAAGCGCAGATCGATGCCTTGCGAGAGCGCCTGCAAGATCGACGGGATATTCGAGTAGACCACGTCGTACGCGCCGGCGACGACCGCCGGGATGCCGACCGTTCCGCCGGTTTCGGATTCGGTCGAGACGTCGATGCCGGCCGCCGTGAAGAACCCTTGCTGCAGCGCCGCATAGAACGGTGCGCAGTCTGAGATCGTGATCGCGCTGACGCGCATGCCCGGCGCGTCGGCGGCCTGCACGGCGTGCGGGAGCAGCGGCAACGCGGCTGCCCCGACGGACTGCTGGAGAAAACGGCGCCGGTTTGGCTTCACTTACGAGCCTTTCGTTGACGAGCGGAACACCGCAAAGCACTTCGATGAGTTGAACAGGTACGACTCGACGTAGTCGACGATCTCACAGCGCGCGGATGTCACGCTCATCGCGCCGGCCAGAGCGACCCAGTTGAGAATCTCGTTTTGCCCGGCGTCGTCGATCGCCTCGGGGGAGAGCGAACCCCACCCGGTCCAGCGGCCGCCGGAGAGCTCATCGACGCGCGCGCGATCGGCGGCGAGGTCGGGGTAGAGCCGTTCGTGTTTGGCCGTCAGCGACCCGTGCGAGAAGCTGGCCGAGCCGATCAGCGCGACGCGCCACGGGCTCGCGGCAAAGAAGCGCGCCGTGGCAGCGCCCAGCTCGAAACACCGGCGCGGCGTCGGCGGCGGCAGCGTGACGACCTCGCCGCCCTCGCTCATGGCTTCACTCGCGGTGCTCAGCAGCTGGTTGCCGTAGCAGTTGACGTGCACCGGAATCACCGGATACGGAAAGCCCGCGCGTTCGCGGTCGAGGAACAGCACGGTGTTGTTGAACGAGTGCGCCAGGCCGTGCGGGTGCGTGAACGCAAGCGAATACGCCGCTTCGAAGCCGGCGTTGATCAGCGCGCGGTAGAGCTGCGCCGCCGCCGCGCGGTGGCCGGTAATCTCCAACACGTCCTCGGGCGCCGCGCCCCACGGGTTCTCGTTGGTCGAGAACACGCCGCGGCCGAGCTGGTACGGACGGCTGCTGACCGTATCGAAGATGCCGACCGCCCACGGCGGCACGCACTCGCGCCGGTAGTTCTCGTACTGGTCGTCGCCCCAAATCAGCACCAGATCCGGTGCGAACGCGTCGAGCTCGGCGCGCAAGCGCTCGTAGCCGCTCAGCAGCCGCGCCTCGTGCGCTTCGCCGGCGGCGGCGCCTTCGTCGTCGGCCCATTCGGCGCGCATCTCGGCCGGCCAGCGCGATTTGTCCGCGAACGCCGCCGGCGGAACGCGCCCGATCTTGACGTTGCGCTCCAGCATGCGCGCCCAGAAGCGGCCCGGCACCAGCGGACCGGGATAATGGCTCAGCCCCAGGCCCAGGATCTCACCCATGCGAGGCGCCGATGACGCTCTTCTCTTGGCCCGGGTACCACGGCGCGACGCCGTCGTTCCACGGCCGCGTCGCGCTGTCGAAGGTGATGATCCGGTCGCGGTCTTCCGGTCGCACCACGGCCACGGTCGGGTCACCGCCGGCTTCGACCAGCTCGATCTGCGCCTGCAGCATGCGGCGAAACATCACGATGCCGCGATCGGTCGCCGCGAGATGCTCGTGCGAACGGTCGGCGATCACGCCCTGCGTCTCCCACACGACGCGATCTTGCTGCCACACCGTCGAGACGTCGTAGTCCTCGATCTCGAGGTTCGGCGGATCGCGCCGAATTTCGTAGGGGACCTCGTCGTCGGGGACGAGCGGCGCCGAGCCTTCCGGCATCAGGCCGACCCAGATGATGCGCGTGTGCTCGTCATCGATCGGAATGCGGAAGTGCATCGACTCGACCGGCCCGACCGGGACGCGCAAGATGTTGGGGAAGATCAACGGCGGACGGATCTCCACTTCGGGCCGCTCGCCGCCGTACACGAGCGTTTTCTCGACGCCCCAGTGCGAGACGGCCCAGTCGTATTTCTCGATCGGCCGGTGGTAGTATTCGGCCACGCCCTTGGTCGCCAGGTCGTTGACCGCCGCGAACTCACCGTGCAGGTAGTACGTGTGCGCGGTGTCGACGGTGTTCTCTTGGATCTGCAGCCAGTTGCATTTGTGATCGGGCAGCACGGCGATCGTGCGCGGCCGGTCGGTGCGCGCGATCACGTCCCAGCGCGGCAACGGCGGCGCTTTCTCCGGATCGGGCCCCATGTACGCGAACAGCAGCCCGCCGAGCTGCTGCACGGGATAGGCCTTGAGGTTCATGTTCTCGGTGGGCGCCGCCGTCTCGAACGGCCGCTCGATGCACGCGCCGGTCGCGCAATCGAACTTCCAGCCATGATAGCAGCAACGGATGCCGTCGGGCTCGATGAAGCCGAAGAACAGCGACGCGCTGCGATGCGCGCACTGCTCGCTGATGCACGCGAACGAGCCGTCGTCTTGGCGCAGCACGAGCAGCTTCTCGCCCAGGATCTGGATGCGCTTCTTGCGCTTCTCCCCGGACAGTTCTTTGGTCGGGCACACGGCCTGCCAGTACCGGCGCAACAGCTCGCCGCACGGCGTTCCCGGGCCGATCTGCGTGAGGCGTTGGTTCTCCTGTGCGGTCAGCATCGCGTCCTCACTCCTGCTTGAATTCCGGCGAGGTCTCGGTTTGGCGCAGCTGCGAGGCCACGTGCTCGGTCAGCGCGATCGGCACGAACGCCGCCCACACCGACGGCTTCTCGGGATCGAGATTGAAGTGCTGGTGCTCGACGCCGCCGGGCTTCATCGGCAGCAGCAGCAAGCTGCCCTTTTTCCAATCGATGCGTTCGCCCTCGACGATCGAGTAACCGACGCCCGAGAGAACGTAGATCACGAGGCCGCCCTGATGCCGGTGGCGGCCCGACTTGGTGCGAATCTCGTGGGTGAACAGCCGCCAGTGATGCAGCGGCATCTCCGGATGCGTCAACGGGTCGAGGTAGAAGCACAGCCGGCCTTGGCGCGTGATCTGCGCCTCGCGGTCCTCGCTGCGCACGACGACCGGACCGTGCAGCTGCCGTTCAGCCTGCTCTTTGCGATAGCGGTATGCGGCTTCGTACCCGTCGGCGGCCAATGGCGGCCGCTCGCGCGTGCGCGTACGCTCGGTTTCAGCCACCGCGGCGCGACTCGCGGTACTCCGGGCACTCTTCGAGCTGCTCGAAGCCGCTGCCGCGATCGACGCTCGTGCACGCAAACCAATTCATCTCGGCGGCGACGAACTTCGCCGTGACGTTGGGATCGGAATTGAAGTGCTGCACGACGATGCCGTTCTCACGCAGCGGCAAGTTGAGCACGTCGCCCGCTTTCCATTGGTGTTTGACGCCGTCGAGCACGGTGTAACCGGCGCCCTCGAGGATCATCAGCACCTGATTGCCCTGGAACTTGATGCGGCCGGAACGGCTGCCGGGCGGGATCTCCTGTTCGAAGAACATCATCGTCGAGAGCACGGTGTCGTGGATCGCCGGATGCATGTACCAGCGCATCAGTCCTTGGCGATTCACTTCGAGCGGCAGCTCGTCTTCGTCCATCACCTGGACGGCGCTCGCGAGATCGGCTCGCTGGCGGTCGCGCAGGGCGAACAGCTCGTCCCAGAAATTCGTCTCGGCGAGGCGCGCCGTCCGCTCGTTTGGCATCGTGGTCTCCCCGAGAGTAAATTATCCTTTCGAAGTCTAACAGTCCTCCGGTGGCGCGCACGCTCGTCGACAAGATCTGGGATGCGCATCTCGTCGCACGGAGAGACGACGGCCGCGACGTGGTCTACGTCGATCGTCACGTCTTTCACGAATTGCACGGGCCGCACGCGCTCGAACGGCTGGCGGAAACCGGCCGCAGCGTCCGGCGCGCCGACTTGACGTTCGGCGTCCTCGATCATACGGTGCCGACGCGCGACCGCGCCGACGTCGCGCGCGCTGCGGCGGAGTCGCCGCTGATGCGCGAGATGCGGGCCGGCGCCGCGCGCTTCGGTTTCCGGCTCTTCGACGTCGACGACGACGAGGCCGGAATCGCCCACGTCGTCGCGCCGGAACTCGGATTGGTGCTGCCCGGCGCGACGCACGCGTGCCCGGACAGCCACGCCTGCACGGTCGGCGCGCTCGGTGCTCTTGCGTTCGGCTGCGGAACGAGCGATCTCGAACACGTGCTGGCGACGCAAGCGCTGGCACTGAAGCGGCCGCTGCCGATGCGCGTGCGCCTGACCGGCCGGCTCGCCGCCGGCGTGAGCGCCAAAGACGTTGCGCTGCATCTGTTGGCCCGCCTCGGCGTCGACGGCGCGAGCGGACATGCCGTCGAGTTCGCCGGCTCGCTGGTCGACGAGCTGTCGGTCGAAGGGCGCTTCACGCTCTGCAACATGGCGGTGGAGATGGGCGCGCGCACCGCGATCGTCGCGCCCGACGCACGCGCGCTCGAGTGGCTGCGCGATCGCCCGTACGCGCCGGCCGGAGCAGACTGGGAGTGCCTGGCGGCAACCTGGACGACGTTGCGCAGCGACGACGACGCGGAGTTCGCGCGCGACCTGAGCGTCGATTGCACGAACCTCGCACCGCAAGTGTCGTGGGGAACGAATCCCGGCTTGAACGTCGGCGTGGACGGCCGCGTTCCCGATCCGGCCGGCGCGCCGGCCGAAGGGCGCGCCGCACTCGAGCGCGCGCTGCAGTACATGGGCCTCACGCCGGGCACGCCGATGCGCGAGCTGGCGATCGATCGCGTGTTCATCGGCTCGTGCACGAACGCGCGCTTGGAAGATCTCGAGCGGGCAGCGTCGATCGTGCGCGGTAAACACGTCGCGCCGAGCGTGCGCGCGGTGGTCGTTCCGGGTTCGCTGGCGGTGAAACGCGCCGCCGAAGCGCTAGGGCTCGACGCGGTCTTTCGCGCGGCCGGCTTCGAATGGCACGAAACGGGCTGTTCGCTGTGCGTCGGCGTGAACGGCGACCTGGGCTCGCCTGGCCAGCGCTTCCTCTCGACCAGCAACCGCAACTTCGAAGCGCGCCAAGGCCCCGGCGTGCGCACGCACTTGGCGAGCCCGGAGACGGCGGCGGCGACGGCCCTGAGCGGCTACATCGCCGACCCGCGCTTGGTGCCGGCGCGATGACCCCGTTCGAAACCGTCGCCGGCGCCGCCGTCGCGCTGCTCGAAGACAACGTCGATACCGACGCGATCGCGCCGCTCGACGTCAGCCGCCGGCCGGACTACGCGCGCATGCTGTTCCGCCGCCGGCGCGAGGCGGCGCGCGCAGCCGGCGCGCCGTTCGTGCTCGACCGGCCCGCATACGGGCAGGCGCGGATCCTCGTCGCCGGCGAGAACTTCGGTTGCGGGAGCTCGCGCGAGAGCGCGGTGTGGGCGCTGGCCGCGTTCGGCATCCGCTGCGTCGTCGCGCGCAGTTTTGCCGAGGCGTTCCGCCAGAATTGCTTGCGCAACGGCGTGTTGCCGGTCGTGCTCGCCCCGGGCGATGCGGCGGCGTTCGAGCAGCTCGTCGTCGCCGCCGACGGAGCGCACGCGTTCGGCGCCGATCTGCAGGCGCAGCAGTTGACCGCGCCGGACGGGCGGCGGTTTGCGTTCGCGATCGATGCGCACGAACGCACGGCGTTGCTCGAAGGGTTGGACGACATCGGCCTGACGCTGCGCTTGTTGCCCGCGATCGAGGCCTGGGAGCAGCGCACGCGCGCCTCCGCGCCGCACCTGCAAACGCTCGAGCGGCGCTCGTGACGCGGCCCGGTGCGCGCTTGCGCGAGCTGATCGGCGCGCCGGAGCTGCTGGTGATGCCCGGGGCCTACGACGCGTTGTCCGCCCGGCTGATCGCGCGCGCCGGCTTCTCCGCCGTGATGGCGGGCGGCTTCGCGGCCGCCGGCGCACTGCTCGGCGAACCGGATGCGGGCCAGATGACGCTCAACGATTACGGCGACCACTACGGCCGCATCGCCGCCGCGATCGACGTTCCGCTCTTCGTCGACGCGGACACCGGGTTCGGCGGACCCAACAGCGTGCGCCGCACGGTTCGCGCATTCCAGCGCGCGGGCATTGCCGGCTTGTTCATGGAGGATCAGACGATGCCCAAACGCTGTGGGTACGTCGCCGGCAAGAGCGTGATCGCCGTCGATGCGATGGTCGCCAAGATTCGCGCTGCGCTTGCCGCACGCGACGACGATTCGTTCGTCATCTGCGCGCGCACGGATGCGTGGAGCATCCTGGGGCCGGACGCAGCCCTCGCCCGCGCGCGAGCGTATCGCGCGGCCGGCGCCGACATGACGTTCGTGCAGGGCGCCGACGAGCTGACGGACTTGACGCGCGTCTGTGCCGCGGTGCCGGGACCGCAGCTCGCCAACCTTTCGCACGCGGCGGCCCGCGAACAGCCGCCGTTGACCGCGATCGCGGCGACCGGCGCGGCCGCGGTGATGTTTCCATCCGCCGCGTTGTTCGCCGCCGCCGGTGCGGTCGAGCGCGCGCTGGCCGCGCTGCGCAGCGGCGGCCGGTTCGCCGCCGCCGAGGACGATTTCATTTCGGCCCAAGACTACAGCGCCGTGGTCGACCTGGAAGCGTTCGTCGCTCGCGATGCAGCGCCGTGACGATGCCGCAGGTCGACCGCCGGCATTTTCTCGGCGGCGCGGCGGCGCTGACGCTGCCGTTTGCCGCAGCGGGCGCGGCCTCGGCGCCCGTGCAGCGCAAACCGGACTACCAGCTTTCGATCGGCGCCGCGGACGTCGAGCTCGCACCGGGGAACGTCGTGCGCACGCTCGGCTACAACGGCAGCGTCCCCGGTCCGCTGATTCGCGTGCGCGAGGGGCAGCGCGTGACGATCGAGGTCGTCAACGAGCTGTGCGGCGCGGGCGACATCGTGCACTGGCACGGGCTGATGGTGCCGTCCAACGTCGACGGTGCGACGGAGGAAGGCGACCCGATGGTGATGCCGCCGGGCCGCCATTCGTATTCGTTCGTCGCGCGGCCGGCCGGAACGCGCTGGTACCACTCGCACGCGATGGCCAAAACGGACCTCGCCCGCGGCCTCTATAGCGGCCAGTTCGGCTTCTTCGTCATCGACCCCAAGGACGATCCGGGCAACTACGACCGCGAAGAGTTCATCGTGCTTCATCACTGGCAACCGGGTTGGGTCATCTTACAAGACCTGCGCAAAGGACCGCCGGCCGACAACGGGCTCGAAGTCGCCTACGCGTCGGCTTCGGTCAACGGTCACGCACTCGGATCGGGTCCGCCGATCGCCGTGCGCGAAGGCGAGCGCGTGCTCTTCCGCGTGCTGAACGCGAGCGCGACGATGGACACCTCGCTCGCCCTGCCCGGACATCGCTTCACCGTACTCGCGCTCGACGGCAATCCCGTGCCGGTACCGCGAACCGTCGACGTGCTCTACATCGCACCGGGCGAACGCATCGATGCGGTGGTCGAGATGAAGCAACCCGGCGTGTGGGTGTTCGGTTCGACGAACAACGATATGCGCGCGATGGGCATGGGCACCGTCGTCGCGTATGCCGGCGCGAGCGGCGATCCCGTATGGCGGCAGCCGCCGCCGGCGACATGGGACTACACCGCGTTCGGCCGGCCGGGAGTGCCGCGCACCCCGGACGGCACGTTCACGCTGAACTTCGACAAAATTCCCGGTGGCCGCGGCGGCTACAACCGTTGGACGATCAACGGCAAATCGTGGCCCGAGACCGATTCGCTGCGCGTCGCACGCGGCAAGCGCTACCGCATGGTGCTCAACAACCCGACCGGCGACATGCACACGATCCACTTGCACCGCCACACGTTCGAGATCACCAACTGGCTCGGCACGCCGACGTCCGGCGTGCTCAAAGACGTCGTCGCGTTACCGGGACGCAAGAGCGCGGAGATCGAGTTCGTCGCCGACAACCCGGGCCCGTCGCTCTTCCACTGCCACATGCAAGACCACCAAGACTTCGGCTTCATGGCCCTGCTGGAATACGTCCTCTAAGGCTGTCATCCCGAGCGTACCTGTCATCCCGAGCGTGGTCGAGGGATGCGCGACGATCTCCACTACTGAGTGCGAGCGCGAAGGCGCGAGCAGAGGTGACAAAAAAGAAAAAAGGCAAAATACCCACTGCTC
>JBEKXE010000048.1:0-28869 GCA_049512335.1 Candidatus Lustribacter sp. | reverse complement strand
CACCAGCAAGTCGGTCGCGCGAACATCGCTGCACGCCGTCGTATCGGCCCCGCGCGGTCGGCGACCGGCACTCACGTCGTCGATCGCCTCGAGCAACAACTGACGGGCCGCGATGATCGCGCGATCCGTGGTTCCCAGGTGCTCGCGCGTGCGATCGACGATCGGACCCATGCCTTCTTGAAGCGCGTAATCTTGCGTATTGATGCCCGTGATGCCGGTGAATGTGCGCGTCTTTTGGACGTTCCGGTCGATCATGTAGTCGTTGCTCATGTTCTTCTTGAGCGAAAAATCGGGGTTGAGATCGTCCGGTCCGCGACCCGAGTGGATCTCGTGGTCGATGATCCAATCGCGCGGCAGCTCGATCTCCGGATCGGCCGAGTAGATATAGTTATAGACGAACGTGTGCGTATCGTCGATCGGCACCCAGATGTGCCCGTTCATCGTCGGAACGGGAACCTGCTCGCCGCTGTAACCGATGATCAAGCCGCGACATTGCTGAGCCGGCATGAGGTACTGATAGACGCGGATGTATTCGTCGTCGCCTGCATTGCGAATTCCGTGATAACGGAAACCGTAAGCGGTCTTCTCGACCTCCAGGCGCGGCGAGGTATCGAGCGCGCGAGGATTCCGGCGGTCGCCGAGTTTCATGTTGTGCAGAAACGAAATATGGGCGGTGTCGATGCCGCCTTCGAAAGCCTGGAGATAATTGCACGACTCGCGCGTTTTCGATACGAAGCGGTGGGTCGCCGGTGCGCGCGTCAACTCGTATGCCGGGGGCGGCGGCATCTCCGCCGCCGGACCCAAGTATGCCCAGACCATTCCGGCGCCTTCCCAGGTGGGATAGGACGCGATCGTCACCTTCGTTTTGAAGAGCGAGTCCGGCGGCTCGGACGGCATGTCGACGCACGTGCCGTCAGCGTCGAATTTCCAGCCGTGGTAGACGCAGCGCAATCCACACTCTTCGTTGCGGCCGAAGAACATTGGAGCGCGCCGGTGCGGACAGAACGCGTCGACCAAACCGACGCGGCCGGTCGTATCGCGAAACGCAACGAGATCTTCGCCGAGCACACGCACGCGCGCCGGAGGACCGTCGGGTTCGGCGAGTTCATCGGCCAGCACCACCGGCAGCCAGTAGCGGCGAAAGACCGCTCCCATCGGGGTACCGGGCCCGATTGCGGTCAGGGCTTGATTTTGTTCTTGCGAAAGCATCGATGGCGGACCTGTTCGTTGCCGCCGCGCCCTCCTCCGCGTCCGTAAGGCAAGCTGAAGGAAGCAGCCCCCTGTCCTGGAAGGCTGGCGGACCATTCGAGGTGCTTTCATGACGATCATGGAGAGGCCCGGGGCGCGACCCGCCACGTCGGCCGAGATACCACACGAACAGCTGGATCAGACGCCGTCGCTCACGATCCAAGCCGAGTTGTGGCGGCGCATGATCGCGCTCCCCGGCATCACGGTCGGCCCGAGCAAGAAATCGGTGCCGCAGACGCGCGCGCTGCATCTCGATCCGGCGCTGGCGCGGGGCCCGCGCGAGGCCTTCATCGACGGCACCGAGTTCGCGCATCTGCACGGGAACCACGACGGCTCGCTCCACGCCTCGCTCCCGCTCGACGTCGCGGGAAGCGCGGTCGCGCAGGGCTGGGCCGAAGTGCATCCGCTCGTCCACATGGGCCGGCGCCCACCGAACCTAGTCATGCTGTACGCTCCGCGCGACGAGCACGACCTCGAAATCATTTGGCAACTGGTGGAGCAGAGCTACGCGTTCGCGCGTACACCGGCCGCCTGAGTCCGGCCGGCCGTTTATGAAGATCGTCCGGCTGCTGCTGGTCGCGGCGCTGCTCGCAACGATGGCGCCCGCGGCGCGCGCGGCCGACCCCTACGTCATCAACGTGATCTTGCCGCTGACCGGATCGGGCGCGTTCCTCGGCAACACGATGCTGCAATCCCTCAAAGCGGTCGAGGGATACGTCAACCGCACGGGCGGCATCGCCGGCCGGCCGGTCTCGTTCGTGGCGGCCGACGATCAGACCGATCCGAAAAACGCATTGCTCCTGGCGCAAGGGCTGATCGCGAAAGGCGTGCCGATCATCATGGGCTCGACCACGCCGCAGGCGTGCGCCGCAATCGCTCCGCTCTTGATGCAGGACGGACCGCTGCTCTACTGCCTCACGAACGCCGGCACCGTCGTTCCGGGCAGCTACGAACTGTACACGCAGCCGCCGAACGACACGATGCTCAACGTCGTCGTGCGCTACTTCCGCGAGCGCGGCTTGCACCGGCTCGCAACGATCTTCGCGACCGACGGCGGCGGACTCGACACGGAGCGCGGACTCGCAGCGGTCCTCGCGTTACCGGAAAACAAAGACATGCAGGTCGTCGACAACGAGCACTTCGGCACGAACGACATGAGCGTCGCCGCTCAGATGACGCGCATCAAGGCGGCCAATCCGAACGTGCTGATCGCCTGGGCCACCGGCACGCCGGCCGGGACCCTCTTCCGCAACGCCCGCGATGCCGGACTCGACGTGCCGACGCTGACGTCACCCGGAAACCTCAACGCCAACTTTTTCAAGCAATACGCCGCAATCGTCCCGAGCAACTTGTACTTCGCCGCCGGGCCGTACTACGCCGACGCGATGAACGACGCTCCGACGCGGAGCGCGTATGCGACGATGACCGGCGCGCTCGCGGCCGTCGGCGCGAAGCCCGATATGATCGCGGTCGGTGCGTGGGATCCCGGCATGTTGATCGTCAACGCGCTGCGGAAACTGGGCCCGGACGCGTCGGCGGCAAAGCTGCGCGCGTACCTGACCTCGCTGCGGGGCTGGGTCGGCGTCAATGGCACCTATGATTTTCGCACGAATCCGCAGCACGGCGTCGGCATCAACAGCGTCCTCGTGATCCGCGTCGACGAGGCGGGCAGCAAGTTCACCCCCGTGAGCAAGGTCGGCGGCACGCCGCTATAGGCGCCGTGTCCGATTGCCGCGAAACGCGCGGCGATGACGAAGGCAACGAAGCCGCGGTGGTCTCCCGAGTGGAGCAATGACGTCTTTTCGGTCGCCGAACGCGATTTGCGTTGGGGCCGCGTGCGCAAGCTCATGCGGGCGGCGGGCGTCGACCTCATCGTTTGCCTGACGAACACCAACGCCCACGGCCGCGGATCGGCCAACCACCGCTACTTGACGCAGCTCGGCGACAACAGCGAAGAACAGACCGTCGCGTTCCCGCTCGAGGGCGAGGTGACGGCCTGGCATTCACGCGGCGGGGTGTGGCCGTCTTCGAACTGGTTCGACGACATCCGGCCGACGCCGCGCGGCTGCAGCGCGGCCGCGCTGATCGCGTGGATGAACGAGCGCGGAAGCTACGCGTCGGCGCGCGTCGCCATCGGCGGTTTGACGGCCACCGATCTCGTTCACGTGCGCGCTCGCGAAGGCGAGGTGAACCACGCGTCGGTCGAGATGCTGAAGCAGGCGTTTCCGAAATGCGAGTTCGTCAGCGCGAGCGAGATCCTCGGGGCGGCGCGCTACGTGAAGTCCGCCGAAGAGATCGAGTTTCTGCGCAAGGGCACGCGGGTCGCCGAGCAAATGATCGACGCGCTCGTGGCGACGGCACGGCCGGGGGTGCGCGAACGGCACGTCTTCGCGCAGATGATGTACGCGAGTGCCGAGGCCGGCGGGACGTTCACGCCGATGATCGGCTGGGTGAGCGGGCCGCGCACCGCACCCTACCACCGGCTCGAACAACCGACGACGCGCGCGTTCGGCGAGGACGACATCCTCTCGGTGGAGGTCGAGGGCCGTTGGGGCGGGCACATCGCGCAGCTCGACCAGACGTGTTCGCTCGGCAAAGCCCACCCTGAAACGCTCGACGCACACCAGCGCGCAATCGAGGCGTACGACCGCGTCATGACGATCTTGAAGCCCGGCATCACCGTGCGCGAGTTGATCGCCGCGGCGCGCACCGGCCAAGCGAATTCGCAAGTGTGGACGGGTCTCGGAGCGCACGGCCGCGGCACTGGTGACGACGGACCGCTGATCGTCACCGATCGCCAGCTGCCCGAAGTGACGTTGAACCGCGTGATCGAAGCCGGTTGCGCGTTCGCGATCAAGCCGTACACGTACGACGGCCAACGAGAACTCGCGCGCTGGGGCGAAACGATCGCCGTCACGGCGAACGGCGCGGAACGTCTGGGCGTCCGCGCGCCGGTGCTGCACCAGCTCGTGTAGACTACTTGCCGGGCAGCGGGGCTCCGCCCGCGACGCTCATGATGTCGGCGCCGTTGGGTGACGCCGGGTCGTACCGCACGACGAGCGTCGAGTCGATGCCCAAGCCGTGCTGGTCGCCGCTGCGGAAGTCGTAGATGCCGAGCGCGCCGGGAAAGCCGTGCAGGTTTTCGATCCAGTCGTGGATCTGCGCCGCGGTCGCGTTCGGCCCGAGCGCGCGCAGCGCGGCGACGACGATCTTCGCGGCGTCCCAGCCGAGCCCGTGAGCGGTGCCCGGCTTGAGGCCCGCTGCCTCCAGCGTCGTGTAGAACTCGTCGACCGCCGGCTTGAGCGAACTCTTCGCCGGCCAATCGCGATTGATGAAGCTGGCCGCGACCGTCCAGAGCCCCGCTTTCGGCACGAGTTGGTCGAAGCGGCTGATGAAACCCGGCGCGAGGTTGGAGCCGCCGGTAAAGATCGGCAGATCGACGCCGGCATCGCGGAGGCCGCGCAGAACCGTGCCGAACGGGGCCCCGGTCGCCGATACGAAGAGCACCTGCGCGCCGCTGTTCTTGATGGCCGTGGCTTGCGCGGAGATGTTCAAATCGGCCGTATTGAAGAACTGGCTCGTCGTGGTGACGATCGACTTGTTGTCGGGCTCGCTCAGCAACAGATCGATCGACTTGGCATTATCCTGTCCCGAAGCGTCGTTGATGCGCAGGAACGCGATCTTGTTCCAGCCGCGGCCGCGGATGTAGCGCAGCATGCCCGCCTCGATGTGCGTCGGCAGCGTAGCGAACACGTAGCTGCCTTTGTCCGGATAGAGCAGCGGGGTGAAGGCGTAGAGCACCGGACCGTCCTTGAAGAACGGCACCATGGCGTTCGTCGCCGGCGTGAGCGAGGACCCGAGCACGACCTGCGGTTTCTGCGCGAGGATCGTATTGGTCAGCTGTACGGCGGTCGCCGCGTTCGTGCCGTCGTCGTAGACCTGAAAGTGCAACGGCATCCCTTTGATGCCGCCGGTGCGGTTGACGACCTTCTCGTAGGCCGTAATCGCGGCGAGTTCGTCGACCCCCACGGCCGCCGCCCCACCGGTCTCCGAGAGAATGACGGGAATCGTATACGTCGCGTTTTGCGCACGACCGGGCACGGCGGCAGACGCGAGTACCGCCGCCAGCGCAACCGCGATGAGCGAACTTTTCATTGAAACGGGATGCGTGACATAGCGGCGTTCAATTCCGGCGTTCGCTCGGGGAACGTGTCCCAGTGCGGCAGGCTGACGTCCGGTTTCCAATCTTCGCCCACGACGGCGATGTACTCGATCGGCAGACGGTGCGGCCCCTCGAAATAGGCGTACACCTCGATCGTATGCCGGCCGAGCCCCCAGCCCATCTTGTAGCCGCGCGACAGCATGCGCTCCGCGCCGCGTGAGACGGCAGCCGCATCCTGCATCTTGAACGCGATATGGTTCAGCGTCGTCGCCTGGGAGCGGAAGAACGCGAGGGCGTGGTGATCCTCGTTGCACTTGAGGAAGGTGCCTACCGGAACCGCGTTGCTGACCGTAAAACCCAGCACTTCGCAATAGAAGTCCGACGTCGCGTTCTTGTCGATCGCATTCAAGACCACGTGCATGATGCGGGACGGCCGGTCCGGTTGACCCTCGATGGCATGATGCCGCTCGTCTTCGGCAATCACGCGCACGGTGCGGCCGTCAGGATCCTTGAACGTGAAACCGTAGCCCCCGCCCGGCGTCGTGATCGGCCCGGGCGCCGCGGCAGTCACGCCGGCCCCGACGGCGCGCCGATGGATCGCGTCGACATCCGCGCGGCTCTCGGCGAGAAAGTCGGCGCTGATGACTTCTTCGCGTTCCGACTGGCGTAGCGCAAGGATATGATGGTACGTACCGGTCCCGCGAAAGTAGACCGCGCCATCCGCACGATCGACTTCCTCCAACCCCCATGTTCCGTTAAAGAAGCGAACCGCTTCTTCCAAGTCGGAGACGCCGAGCGAAACGTTCCGCAGAGCGGTGACGGAAGCCATGGTCATAAACCTTTCTAGCTCGGTACCTCGAGCTTGAGTGGGGCCGAGACGATCGAACGATTGAGTCCGCCGGCGGCCTGAAATGCCGCGAACTGCGCGTTGTAGACGTCCCAAATCGAATCCGTTGCCGGCGCGACGCAATAGCCGCCCTCGACCTTCGCGTACAGCGAGGAATCCTCGGAGGCCGGCGGCGCGTGGCCCTCGTCACGAAGCTTGCGAGCTGCTTCGATCAGCCGGCGCCGCGTGACCGCGATCATGTGATCGCTCAAGACGAGATGCTCCTTGGTACGCTCGGCGATCGGCCCCATGCTCTCGGTGATCGCATGATCCTGTTCGGTAATGCCCAGCACCCCCGTGTAGTTCATATCGCGCTGCAGCGTACGGTCGAGCAGATGATCGTTCTCGCGATTGATCGGCATGCGGAAACGGCCGTACCAATCGGTGGTGTTGGGCAGAAACTCCGACCCTTTGTCCCGGAAGCCGACCCGGTCCGCACCGATCTGCGGCGCGGTGTTCTCGCGCCGGCGAAACGTGAACAGCATGACGTGCGTGTCGTCCATCGGGACCCAAGCGCGAATACCGGCTCCCGAACCGAACGGCGAGCTGGGCGTCACGGTCCAGAACGGAAAGACGAATTGGCCGAGGCGCCAATACGACTGCCCGGGGTCCGCCTTGCGCTTCGCGCCGTACAGCGTGCCCCAGTCCGTTTCGGTCACTTCATATTCGGGTGCGCGGTCCATCGCGCCGAAACGCCTTGGATCGTCGGGCGGATAATCCGCAACGGTTCGCGTGCCGCCATGCAAGAAGTCGACGTGCGACGCGTCGATATCGCCTTCCAACGCCTGCAGCCAGTTGCACTCGCGCTGCATCTGGGTGATGCGGAGCCGTTCCGGCGGCAGCAAATTGTACGGGATCTCGGGTAAGGGCGGCGCTTCGCCGTCCCCCATGTAGACCCAGACGACGCCGTTCCGCTCGGCAACCTTGTAGGACGGAACGTTGACCCGCTCTTTGAAATTCTGCTGCGGCGCCGGCACGTTCGGCATGTCGAGGCAGTTGCCCGCGACGTCGAACTTCCAGCCGTGATACACGCACCGGAGGCCGCCTTCTTCGTTGCGCCCGTAGAACAGCGACGCGCAACGATGCGGGCACAGGTGGTCGATCACCCCGATGCGCCCGTCCGAATCACGAAACGCAAGCAGCTTCTCGCCGAGCAGCACGAGCCGGAGTGGATCGCCGTCCGCCGCCAACTCGCTCGAGACGCATGCGGGCAGCCAATAGCGCCGCATGAGTTCCCCCATCGGCGTACCTTTCCCGACACGAGCTACGAGATTATTGTCGTCTTCATTGAGCATGTTGAGCCACCATAGGTCCCGTTGCGGCGCTGACCTCAGCTTCTCTAGACAACGCGGATTTCTATGCTCGAGCGGCGGAGTAATTCGTACGATCTGCGAATTTCGAATACTCGAAAAAGACCCCCAAAATGCGGACACGGGGACGGCAGGGTCCCCCTGGAGATCAAGATGGGCCAGAACGTTGTGAGATCGGTAGGCCGGGCCTTCGAATTCCTCGAGTACTTTCGCGTCGAGCGGCGGCCCTTATCGCTCAAAGCGATGGTGGACCGGTTCGGCTACCCGCTCGTGAGCACGGCCGACATCCTCAAGAGCCTGCTGCACTTGGGCTACCTGAGCTTTGACGTGAAGTCGAAGACCTATCTGCCCACACCCCGCTTGTTCGAACTCAGCAGCTGGATATCGCAGGATCTGCTGGACCCGTTCGACCTCATGAAAGATCTGCAGCGTTTTCACGAAGCGACCGGGCTCGCGGTGCTGCTCGGGACGACCAACGACGTGGAATTGCAGACGATCGTCAACCTCGACGAGCACGAGGTCATCTACGGCCGCGCACGGCGCTGTCTCTTCACGTCCGGCACCGGCGTCGCCCTACTGAGCGCCTTGGACGACGAGATCGTCGAACGCCTGTATCGGTTGGCGGCCGCCCGGAACCTGTTCGACCGCAATGAGCTCTCGTTCAAGAGCGTCCGCTCCGAGATCGCCACGGTGCGGTTAAAGGGCTATATTGCTTCGCGGAATTGCTTGCGGGAAGGACGCATGGTCGTAGCGATGCCGCTACCCGTCACCTACGGCGGCCGGCGTCTGGCACTTGGTTGTTCCGGGCCGGTCGCCGAGATCGAACCGCGCGTCGACGAGATTGCCGCCCGCATGAGCGGTTTCGTGGCCGATCATTTTCACGAGCACGCCGGCGCGCTGCATGATGCACCGAGGATGCTCGAGGACGCGCTGGCGTAGCTCGGCCGGTTTCAGCGACTCGCGGGAAGCTGCGCGCGGTTCGTGAGGTAGAAGTACAGCGCTTGCGACTCACCCATGCCTTCGACCAAGCGTTTGTACACGAATCCGTTATCGAATTCATCGGTCCAGTTGCGGTGCATCCATTCGAAGTGGACGGGATCGATCGAGTTCTCCTGACACTGCAACCAGTTGCAAGGGCTCCTCGACGATGCCGTAGGAAAGGTCGGCCCGGCGGTGCGGGCAGTACGGTCGACGAGGCCGTACGTTCCGGCCATGTCCCGGTAGAGCACGAGGTCCTCGCCCATGAGGCGAACCGCCTTGATCGGGTTCCGGTCGAACTCGTCCTCGGCGGCGACCGGCATCCAGTAGCGACGCAGCAGCTCGCCCATCGGGGTCCCACGCCCGACTTGGGTCAAGCGGCGATTTTGCTCCTCGGTTAGCACGCCGTCTCACTTCCCCAGGAAGGTCCGGCTTCATTGCAAGAAAGCTCCGGCATGAAACGCTCTTCGATGATTGCCATTTCCACGGCCGCGCTGGGCGCCTCGAACCTGCCCGCCTTCGCCCAGAACGCGAACACGGTTCGCATGGGGGTCGTGGGCGTCGAGGAAGCCGCTCTGCCCTATTACGCGCAAGAGAAAGGCATCTTCAAGGCGGCCGGGCTGGACGTGCAATTGAGCGTGCTGCCCAACGGCGGTTCCGTCACGCAAGGCATTCTCGGAAACGCACTCGACGTGGGCGTCACGAACAGCGGCTCGATGTCGGCGGCGTTCATTCAAGGGCTGCCGTTGCAGATGCTGGCCTGCGGTGCGGTCTACGCGCCGCGCTCGCCGATCTCGCATCTCGCCGTCGGTAAAGACAGCGGCCTGACGTCCGCCCGGGACCTCAACGGCAAGACGTTCGCGGTCTCGACGCTGCACGACATGATCCAGGGGACGGTACTGGCGTGGATCGATCAGAACGGCGGCGATTGGAAGACGATCAAATTCATCGAGATGCCGCCACCGCAAATGGCCGGCGCGATCGTGGCCAAACGCATCGACGGCGGCGCGATCGTCGAGCCCTTCTTCACCGCTTCAAAGAACGATTTGAGTAACCTCGGCTACAACTACTCCGCGGTCAACGCGAACAAGCCGTTTCAGACGCTCGGCATCGCCGCATCCAAAGACTGGCTGACGAAGAACGCGGCGACCGGCAAGAAGCTCGCTGCGGCCATCCACGACGCCGCGAAGTGGGCCAACAACCCGAAGAACTTCGCCGAAGCGGCGACGATGCTGGCAACGTTTACCAAAGTCGATCCGGCGATCATCGCGGGATATCCGCGACTCGCGTTCGCCGAATCGAACAGCGCCGGCCTGATCCAACCTGTCGTCGACATGCTCGCGAAGTACACGTTCATCGCGCACGGCTTCTCCGCCGCGGACCTGTTCGGACCGGGTCTGGCCTAGACGCCGGCAAACTTCCTACCGACCACCAAGCTCCCGGTGCAGTGGTAACGACGCGAGTGCAGCGTCGAGGGCGCGCTCGAGTTCGTCGCGATCGGCGGCAACGTCCGCCGCCGGCACGCCGTCCATCCAGTGGTCCATGGCGTTTCCGGTTTGGGCGCGCGGCAATTCCGCCAGCGTCGCGTCGATCGCATCGTAGGCGGCATTTACGTAGTCGAAATACGCCCCTTCGCCGACCGTCCCGAAGGCGGCTTCGCGGCCGGCGTTCCACGCGGCGACGACCCGTGCGTAGACGTTCCACTCAAATGCCGAACGCACGAGCAGCTCGCGGCCGCGCGGCAGGTCGACGGCCGTGATGCGCCGGCCGCTCGGCTCGCAGATCACATCCGGCCGGATGTCGACGCTGCCGTGATACAACCGCAGCGGAAAGACCGCGCACGTCAACGGTCGCTGGGGATAGATCCCGCAGCGTTGCGATCCGTCGGTCAAGCCGATGAGAAACGAACACGCACCGTCGGGACGGCGGCGCAGCGAAAGAGCGAACGTATCGCCGCCGGCGGCGAGCGTGAAGCCCGCTCCGGTCGGCTCGGGTTCGGAGACGATGTCGATGAACTGCTCGAACGCCAACCCCTGACCGCGCGCGATCGTCACGGCGTCGCGCCCGTTGACGTGGACGAGATACTGGCGGCAACAGTCGCCGCGGCAGGTCGTGCATCCAAAGCTCATCGTACGCGGCTGTACTGATCGAGCAGGAAGCGGCAGAAATCTGCGTACGCGAAGCGCTCGGAGCCGGCAGCCGCGGTAACGTGCGCATTCCAGTTGCGCACGAGGCCCGCATAGTCAGCGCGCGCTCGCGCCTCGTCGAGCAACAGCGCGCGGTCGCCCTCCGGGTCGATGTCGTCGAGGGACCACGTGCGGCACGTGCAGCCCGCCGCCGACACCCGCAACGCACCGTCGTGGAGTTCGGTCGGGAACGAGCGGCAGGGGGCGGGGCGCGACTCGCCGAGGCCACAGCGCGCCGTTCCGTCGGCCAGGCGGAGCAGAAAGATGCACCGCTCGCGCGCGTCGCCGTCGGGCAGTTTCGTCAGCGCGGCGCGGTAGCGCAGCGTGGAACGGTCGAGCGCGAACGCGTCGTCGGCCGGGTCAGCTGCCGGAACGGCGATGGTGAACGTCCAGGGCGGTGTATCGAGCATCCGAGCGACGCGCACGATCTCGCCGCCGGTCAGGTACACCGCGTAGAACGTACAGCACGTCTTATCGCGGCAACGTAAGAAACGTTCGGACTTCGTCAGTATTGGAGGTTGATGGAAATCGGCAGTGTCTCGGATTCGCCGGTCGTCAATTTTATCGATTTATAATCGCTTTTGATCGAATTAATTTTAAGGAAACTTTGCTTCTTCAGATCCGACGTGATCGCGGCCTTCGGGAACGTACCATCGGCCAATTTGGGGAACCCCGTAACACCGACCGATTGCGCCGAACCGATATCGGCGTAAATGCTCAACGAGTCTCCCGAGGGGACCTTCATCGAGTAAACGCAGCTCGCCGGATCGGCGCCCGGGGTCGCTTTGGCCGTCGCAACGACGCCCTGCGAGTCGGTCGCGACGACGGTCACGTCATCACACTTCAGGGACGTAACCGTCCACTTGTCGGCAAGCTTGCTCGTGGAGATATCGAGCTTGATCGTGCCCTTGATCAGGCTATCAAGCTTCAGATACGTATCGAACGCGGCGACGACGGGCGGCCGCGCAACCGCGGGGGGTCCGAGTCTCGCCGCAAGAACTGGCGCCGCAAAGAGCGCGACCAGCACGAGAACGATGGTTGTAGCAACGAATATCGGCACGGTCAGCCTCCTGGCGTATTCCGGACTACCTCTCCGGGCCGCGGATTCCTATGGCGGTCGGCGCCGCCTCCGGCTCGACGTCGTTCTGCGGCGCCCGCCTTATAGCTCAAAGCGACCTGCCGTGAGCCGACGCTTTCCTAATGAGCAGGGGCACCCGCCGTACGCTCGATCGTTCCCCTCACGGGACCTTCATCGGACATTCACTTGCTCGGTTCAAGCTCGCATCAGCCATAGGAGGGCCAACCATGCAGTCTCACCGGATCACGCGAACTATCGCCGCACTCTTTGCGCTGGCCGTCACCGCCGTCGCCGCGCCGGCACTTGCGAACAACTTCTATCTCGAGATCGCGACTTCGGGTTCGCTCACCCCGCAACCAAACCAGCCCTTGACGAGCATTCCCTCGTCGTGGATCACGGTGAACAGCTTTTCGTGGGGCGTCGCCCAACCGCAGCCGTCAGGGGGCGGTGGCGGTCTACCGCATGCCACGGGTTCGCTGACCGTAACGGGCGTCGACTCCGCCACGGCGCAGACCCTCTTCAAAGACGCCACCACAGGCGTGCTCATCCAGGCGGTCCGGCTCGTCATCACGCAGCCCTCGGGGAAGAACCAGGTGCCGACGGAGATCATCGCGATGCAAAATGCCTACGTGACCTCGGCCACGATGAGCGGGGGCAGCCAAACCGTGAGCGATACGTTCACCTTCAACTACCAGGCGGTGCAGTACGAGTATGCGTCGGCCCAAGGCACGCCCAGCCCGAACGGCACGTTTACGCTGATTTGGAGGCCCGACCTGACCCGGCCCAGCATGACCACGGTCCGGCCATTCTTTAAGTAGCGCCACCGCGCCGGCCGTTCACGCGTCTCGCCCGGGTGAATGCCGCGTAAAAACTGGGCGAAAATTGCCGGCGATGCTGAGTTGGTAGAGCAGCGGTTCAAGCCCGAAGTCTCTATGGCGAAAGCAAAAAGGCCCGTTACCACTGAGGTACGGGCCTGAAGCTGGAGCCGACGAGCGGATTTGAACCGCCGACCTGCTGATGACGAAGAAGGCTCGCGGCGCCCGTTACGGCGTCATGCCGGCCGGGCCACGAACGAGGACCTGGAGTCGATACGCCTCGTCGTAGGTAGGAAGCTTTACCGTTTCCCATCCGTAACCGTTCGAACAGCCGGACGACATCACACCGTCAGCAATTTCGATGTAATCGTCCGTTACGATGCCCACGATAATATCGCCCCAATCCACGCTACACCCTTGGGTGGGAACTTGTATCGTCTGCGTCTTGAGCGGACCGACGGCATCGGTGAACCAATCAACCGTATACGTATTTGAGTTCCCGCCCCCGCTGGAGTTCGGCACATTCGCGAGTGTCGCAGAAGATACGGCGCCGTTGTCCTCGACCTGCCCCTTCAAGACGACAAGATTAATCGCATATAGGTGAAAATGATCCGGCAGGGTCAACGTCCAGGCATCCTGGCCGGCAATCCCTGAGTCTTCCCCCGACCAGTGCGCGCCGGTGGGCGAATGGGGGGAGCTGCTGCATGCACCCGGCTGTTCGCACGTTTTGTTCACGACATACTTGCTCGGTAAGGCGATCGGATCGCCCCACGACGCTACGAACTTGGCATCAACCGGCTTTGACGACAACATTCCGTTGGTCACTTGGACGTGCATCGTCAGATCGGTAACGCCGGTGATCGTCGGGAAATTCGCGCTGATAACGGTCGGCGTCCAGGAAACGATCGACATTTGAGGATTGCCGTTGGGAAAACCCGTGATGACAAGCTTCCCGGTGGCGTATGGACCGAAGCAGCTGCCGTCGATGAGGATGTCACCGTCATACGTCGAGAATTTGCCCGAGATTTTGGTAATGACCGGGCTGCAGGTAGCGTTCGCAGGACCGGAGACGCCGGCTGGCCCGACATCGATGGAGGTTTCGGGCACGGCCGGAAACTCGGCGGCGGGCGCCGTGTACACGGTCTTCGTCGTGCCCGCCGCGCTGTCGGCCCATGAGAAGAGTTTCGGGAGATGTGGATCACCGGGGGTGAGCTTGAGCTGCTGCAAGGTGGGCCGGACGGCTGCGGTCAGCGGCTGTGGTGCGTCCGCTCCAACCGTGCCTGCAAGAAGAACGCCGGCGGACAAGACCGTTGCGAGGCGCGCGAAATGCTTGAACATCGTGAACCCTAGCCTGAATCCGGCGGACGAAGATCCGGTGAATACCGCGCGAACGTCCCACCATCGACGGAAAACGGACTTAGCCCGGATTCACGCGTGCTAGAAGTGCGGCGATTTCATCACCGTCCACGTCAGCGGTGTCGAGGTCGTTGCCGTCGTCGTCCAGTCGCCCGAGGCGGTCTTGCCTGTGGGTGCCGCGGCCTCGTACTGGTACTGTGCGAAATTGAAGTCGAAGGTGTCGGTGTTGGATCCCACGTTCTGCGCCGACGTCACATACACGTCGACGAAATTATTATACTCCGTCGTCACCTGTTGGCCTAACTTATTAGCCTTCGTAACGATGAGCCGAACGGAGTGAAGAAGAGTGCCCCGTAAGACGTCCTGGACGAGTTGCTGTTGCAGGGCTTGGGAACCGATGCCGGTCACGGTCAGCGATCCGACCGCTCTCACTCCGGCAGCCGCGCCGCTAGCGTTTGACGGCGGCTTGCTGACGCCGAATGAAAAACTGGACACCAGGACCCACGACGGGTTGACCGCCCCCGCCGCGCGGGTCGGTTCCGATGAGAGCGTGCCCGTAGAACTGATCTCGATATAGTCGTTGGCCAGCGCCGGCGCGGCAATTGCGGCGAGCGCCACCACCGAAAGCCCGGCAACGGCCCGGGCGATCCAATGGGAGTTCATATCCGACCTCCTATGGTTTGTAGTGCGGTCCGAATATTCCCCATCATAACAGCCCCCTACGCTCGAGTGGTGCGGTTAAAGATATTGGCTCCTCGAAGCCGCTATCGATATCTCCCCCGATGGCCGAGCGTTCAACAACGCAGTTGCTTTTCCAGCCTAAACAGATAAGCCAAATACGCTCGGGCCGATCTCGAGCTGCCCGGTGACCGTCAACTTCTCGGCAGCAATCACCGTGAGCAACTTTCCAGCCGGGCAACTCAAGAGATTCAGGACAAGTGGCAGGGTCCATTTTTCTCATCTCGCCGTTTTGGAGCAACGATCATGGATTGATCACATCCATCTAACGAACTCATCGACGAAGCCTTCCGACGTAGCTCAGTTGGTAGAGCAGCTGACAAAAGGCGGTTTCGCGCACCACTGAGGTACGGGCCTGAAGCTGGAGCCGACGAGCGGACTTGAACCGCTGACCTGCTGATTACGAATCAGAGTACGAAAACGGATCTTCGTGCAACGGGTCCGCGCTGTACCAACTCGGCGACGTATAGCGCAAGCCCTGCGTCACCTGACGGACACCGTGCATCAGCGAACCCTTGAAGAACACGAATGTTCCAGCCACGGGCTTGTAGGCGTCGCCGGTCGACGGAAACCAGAGATCACCGCCCACATAGTCGTCATTGAGATAGACCACGCCGGCCCATTCGCGCCAGGGCGTTTTATGGGCCGATCCGTCCGGATGACGATCGTCGTAGTGAGGCGGCATCTCTTGCCCGTCCCAACGCACGACTTGGATCGTATCGCAGTAGAGCCGCCGGCCCGCGTGCAGCGATACCGTCAGCGTCGCCCGTGCGCGCCAGTCTTCCAAAACCTGACACGCGGCATTTTCGGTTTCGGGGAAGCTGCCGATCCAGAGCACGCGGTTGTCGAAGAACGGGTCGCCAATGGCGGCAGCGTGCGCCGGACGGGAACGTTCGTAGCTCGTGATCACCGTCCAGCAGTCGCCGCGCGTAGCGAATCCCGGTACGGTATAGAACACGGCAATTTCCTGCCTATCGACGTTCGTCGACGGGCGAAGCGAGACGCACTTTTGATGCGTGCGCGGCGGTTGTCGGCCGCCCGTCGGCGTAGCGGCCCAGGTAATAATCCTTATCCCAGGCTTTGCGCAACGCGGCCGGATCGGCAGCCGCGATGCGCGCGCGGAGATCCGTGCGCCGCTCCCGCCACGACGCGTGGTCGGCCGCAAGCTGCGGATTTTCATCGAGACGCCGTACGATCGGCTGAATGCGCTCTTGCACGCCGGCGCGGACAATGCAGATCTGCGCGTACGCATCGCCCGCCTGCCAGCGTACGCGCCCGGGTCGCGTGAAGCGATAGTTCACCGTGAAGCTGTAGGGCAACCAATCGCTTTCGACGATCGCGGTCATCGGCGCGACGCCATCCTTGCACGCGTTGGTGGGCCCGGTCACGAGCAGATGAAAGTCCATCGCCGTCCGGAAGATGTACCCGACATCGAAGGTCAGGATGCCATGCGCAAAGTTGCTCACCGCTTGGTGCTCCCGTGCGCAGTCGATGACGATATCCTCAATCGCGGGTCCGCCGTTCCATTCCGCTGTTACATCGACCGGCAAGAGCAACTGCCAACCGTACGTATTCGCGACGGCAAGCGGGAGACAGCGATAAGCGTGGCCACCGTGAATGGCATCCATCCAATCGCGGCGCGGTGGCGCAGGTACGAGCGCTTGCGGGTTGTCCGTTAACGCATATGCCTCGAGAAACATAGCAGACCGATCGTCTACTTACCGTGCCGCCGCGAGGAGCGAGCCGTACGCGGCGTCCAGCGTTTTCGCACGCGCCGGCGGTACGTACATCGTGGTTCCGGCGTTAACGTACTCGGGCGTCAAGTATCCGAGCGCAATCTTGAGTATCTTTGGCTTCAGTTCCGGCAGCGTGGCGGCTTCGTAGATCGTCACTTCGTGCCACATCCCGTAGTGGCGCGTGAGCTTCTCCATCAAGAGCGGAAACGCGCGGAGCTCGTAACCGGACGTGCGATACGTCCAGTCGCCGACGACGCCCACTTGCCATAAGACGAGCGCGCAAGATGTGTCGATCGCCTTCTCGTGGACGAGAAAGTCGCTCGCTTCAACGGACTGACATCCATTGACCGCCGGATCGACGTTCAGGTCCGCAAAGAGGCAATCTTCGGCCGAAACTCCGGGGAGCATACGCGCCACGTAACCTTCCTTCCGTGCGCGCCGGATCGCTTCGTGCGCGGGATATGCGAACACACCGGGATGGCCGTAGAAGGCCACGCACGTGCGTTTACCGGCGCGCACGCAACTCAGAATGTGCTGCACCATCGCTTCGTAGCTCTCGTTGCGTACGACGCCTTCGCCGTAGTATCCGCGCAGCGACATCGCACCCGACGGATTGAGACTGCGAATGACGCTTTCAGCGACCGGGTCGCCGACGAGATAGAGGACGACGTCCGATTCTTTCATGTACGCGATCGCGTCGACCGTCAGCTGGCCGACCGCGCAGATTCCGGTCCCGACGACGATCAGAGATTCACGTTGCCGGTCCGCCATGCGAGCGCCGTCCGAGTACGCCACGTCGGCCGAACCGTTGGTAGCGGTCCGGTCGAGCAACGCGTTCCAGATCGGGCCGATGTCGGCGGCGGCGAGCGCGTCACGGCCCGTACGGTCCAAGCCGGCGTCGGCCATGGCCGCATCAGGATCGCGCACGTAGGCCGCGAGCGCCGTCGGTTCCGTCGCGAGCCGCACGAGGTAGTCGCGCAGCCCAATGCTACCGTTCATCAGCACGTCGTACGCCTTAAGCGACGACGACGGCTACGGTCAGAATGACGGTCGGCGGCGGCGGCGGTGCAGCCGGCGGCGGTGGTGGCGGCGGGGGCGGTGGTGGCGTAGTCGGAGGCGGGGGTGGTGGCGGGGGCGGCGTCGTCGTCCCGGTCCCAGTCCCGGTCGTTCCAGTGCCGGTGGTCGCCGCCGCTGGTGCAGCCGGACACGGACAGCAGCACTGCGCGGGATACGGCGGGAACGGCGGATAGGGCGGGAACGGCGCGTAGGGCGGATACGGCGGATAGGGTGCGTGTGACATACGAACGGTACTCCGCGGAATTGGGAAGCGTTAGTGGTTGCCCGAGCGACTTTTGCCGCGCGCGTGCGTCTCAGGAGCGGAGGTCTCCTCGATGATCACGCCCTCCGTAATGACCGGATACGATTCCGAATCGCGCACACGGCGCAGGCGGTCGTCAACGAGACCGGTCACTTCGTCGAGCGAGAGCAACACCTCGTCGGAGCGCTCTAGTTGCCGGCGCAGGCGCGCGATCTCGACCTCGTGGTGCTCGATCTGGGCGACAGCTTCGCTGCGCGACGAACGAACCTGCGCAACTAACGATGTGAGCCATGCGCGCAAAGCGTAAGTCGGCCAGACGCCTTTCTGCTGGTCTTGCTGTGTCATCTTTTACTCCTCCGGCCGGCCTGCCCGGCTGATGACGCGGCGTACGAGACCGGCGGTGGATTCGCCGAAATCGAGCAGCGATTCGAAGTCAGTGATCGTCTTTGGATCGGGAAATGCGGGCGAGTTCAAATCGATTGGGATCGCCCGGACGATGACGTCGCGCTCCAGCGCCGCCGTTGCTTGCGCCGGCGCGGTTTCGGCCGGCGTTGCCGGAGCAGCCGTTGCCGCCGGCTGCACCGCCGTTGCATGACCGCATCCGCATCCGCATCCCGCCATTGCGTACGGCGGATAAGACGGAAACGGTGGGTAGGGTGGAAACGGCGGATATGGTGGCAGCGGAGCGTGCTCTACGTCGCGCAGCGCGTCAACGCTGTCTTCCAGGCGCTCGATGAGATGAAAGAGCTTCCGCTCGAGCCTATGCTCGCAGCTATCGCGTCGCGCATGGCACGCACAGTCACACCCATCGTCGCGCTCGGGACATGCACACTTGCACGTTTCGCGAGCGCGATGACACTCGCAGTCACAACCCTCTTTGGCCGCCGGGTAGCTCTCAGACGCGATAGCGCTCTGCACTGCTTCCGTGGCTTCCAGCAATGTCTCAATCGATCGACGCAAATCGGGCATCTTTCACCCAAATGGTTTGGTGCTTATTTCAACAATTCAGCGCTTGCCTAGACTCATAGACTGGGGTGCAGGCTAGCATATCGTCTCGCTGAGAACAATCGTCGACCGCCTGCTCGGCCGGAGCAGGGCCGTGCAGCACCTGAAGGCCCGGATATATTGACCGGCCGGAGAATCAAATGGCAAAAGTAGGAGCGTCGAGTTGCGGGTTTCGCAAGTCGAAGAGCCCTCCGCACTGAGGCCCGGAAGCGAAGCCAGCACGCCCGTCGAACCAAGCGCTATCATGTGCTGGGATGAGCATCGACTTGGCACGAGCGACACTGCGCGCACCGTCGTTGCTTCCACGCTGCTCGGCACCGCGTTAGCGCTCGGGCTCGGGGCAGCGGCAGGTGATCGCAAAGAGGACGTCACCCCTCTCCGCATCATCGTGGAGCAGCCCGCGATCCACTTGCACCACGGGCCGGAACGCGCTCCGGGGAACCCGATCTTATCGCGCCCGGTAGTCGCAGCGGTCAGCACGCGCGCAATCCCAAATGCAAATCTGATGGGCATCATTTCGCTGCGGCTTATCACCTAAAAGTGGCTGGCGCGTTGAGGTCGATATGTCAGACGGCTTGACGGCGCTCGCAGCCGCGATTATCCGCTAGGCATGATCGTCGGGGCCGCGACCGGATTTCTTACCGGCGGACCGGTCGGCGCCGCGACCGGCGCCGTGGGCGGCGCCGTGGGCGGCACCAATATCCTAACGTCGACCGTCGGTAATCTCGGCAACACCGCCGCCAGCGGCTGGCAGAGCAGCATCCTCGCGATGCAAAATCTGCAAAACGAGCAGAACGCGATCTACTCGCTGCAGATCAACCAGCAAGCCTCGCAATTCAACAACATGATGGACGAGAAGTCCGAGATGATGCGCGAAAGCAACGCCCTGCGCGACGTCGCGCTCGAACAAAAGAAAGCCGACACCGCCGTGATGAAGAAATTCATCGAGTCGATCGTATGATCGCGCTCCTTCCGGCCGCACGTGCGGTACGAGCGAACGCGTCGCCGCCCCCGCGTCATCCTGAGCTTGTCGAAGGACCGCCCCAATCAACCCCGTCAGCCACCGACAGACGGTCGCTGGAAGAACGCATCGACGCCTCGGTCGAGTCCGCCCTCGCCGAAGCCTTGGCCAAGGTCAAGACGCCTGCCGACGACGAGGTCGCCAAACAACAGCAAGCCTTCGACCGCATGATGCAGCTGCGCGCCGAGCAGGAACGCGAAACCAACGCCATCCGCGAGTTCGGCCTCGCTCAGCAGAAAAAAGAAAACGACTTCATGGAAGAATTCATCCGGATGATCTAGAGCACCAGGCCTCGGGGGGCGAACGCAGAAGCCCGCTCGAAGAACAGCATGAAGCGGTCATTATTCCTCACCGCCGCAGTAGCCGTAGCGGCGGCAGAATCGTCACAACCTGCGCTGGCGCAGTCGGCACCGCTGAACCTGCGCGTTGCCGCTAACGCCAACGATACGTACGCTTCGCCGTATTACGCTCAGGATCAGGGCTTCTTCAGCCGCAACGGGCTGAACGTCGATCTGCAAACGATCGCCAACGGCGCCGCGATCGCCTCTGCCGTTACCGCGGGAACGATCGACATCGGGGTCGCGGTTCCGGTGACGCTCGCCAATGCCTACCTGCGCGGCTTGCCGCTCGTGATCATTGCCGCCGGCTCGATCTCGCTGCCAAGCGCGCCCGCGATTCGGCTGTGCGTCTCGAAGACATCCATTCTGAAGACGGCCAAAGATATCGAAGGCAAGACCGTTGCGCTGAACGCACTTGGCGTCGGGTTAGACCTCTCGCTGCACGCTTGGATGGCCGTCAACGGCGGCGATTTTTCCAAAGTGAAGCTCGTCGAGGTCACGTTCTCGGAAATGGGTGCTGCACTCGACCGCGGAACGGCCGATGCCGCGGTCTTTGCCGAACCTGCCTATACGGTGGCCTTGCGGCAGTACGACATCCAGTCGCTGGCTGCACTTGACTCGGTGGTCGGTGCGCCATACCTCGTGTCGGCATGGTTCACCACCCGCGACTTCGCCGACAAACATCCCGAAGAAATTGCTCGCTTCACGCGAGCGATCTACGCGACGCAAAATTGGGCCAACTCCCACCATCCCGAAACCGCCGTGATGATTGCGAAGTACTCGAAGCTCGATCTCAACATCGCGCGTACCATGACGCGCTGCGCCTGGGCGACGCAACTTCGTCCGGCCGACATCCAAGTCTACCTGGACATCGCCGCAAAGTACGGCGGCCTCCCGCGGCCCGTCTCCGCCACGAGCCTCATCTACACCCGTACCGGAGTCTAACCCGCGGTGATCCGCACCGCGATCTTGCCGACCTGCGCGTTGGACTCCATGAACGCCTTGGCGGCGGGAAGTTCGGCATAGTCGAAGACCCGGTCGACGACCGGTTTGATGCGCCCCGAAGCGATGAACGGCAAGAGGTCGGCCTGGAAGCCCCGCACGCTCGCCAGCCGCTGTTCGCGCGTGCGAAAGATCGCCGAAACGCCGAAAACCTTGAGACGTTTCGCATGCAGCGTCGCGAGGTCGATCGTGCTCTCGACGCTGCCGTCGACGTAGCCGACCGTCGCTAGGCGCCCCTCGAAGGCGAGCGACCGCAAACACTCCGCGAACATGGTGCCGCCGACGCCGTTGATCGCGATGTCCGCGCCCTTACCCGCCGTCGTTTCCATGACGGCGGCGTAGAAATCGGGAAGGCGGGTTTCGATACCGACGTTCATGCCCAGCGCTCGCAAGCGCGCGAGTTTGGCGGCCGAACCGGAGGTGCCGATCGTGCGCGCACCCAGCGCTCCGGCAGCTTGCATCGACGCGACGCCGACGCCCGACGACGCCGCGGTGATGAGCACCCACTCGCCCGCTTTCACGTTCCCTTGTCCGATCAACATGTCGTGTGCGACGAGGAACGCCAGCGGCGTGCAGGCCGCTTCTTCCCACGTCAGCGCGTCCGGAACGCGGATCGCCAAGCCCGCATCCAGGAGCACGTATTCCGCGAACGAGCCGCGGCCGGTCGCCATCACCCGCTCGCCCGGGGCGAAGTCCGTGACGCCCGGTCCGACGCGCTCCACTTCTCCGGCGGATTCGGTGCCGGCCGGCCGCGCGGCGTCGCCGCCGTGCAGGTCGCCCCGCGTGATCAACTCGCCGCGGTTGAGCCCGGCGGCATGCACGCGCACGAGCAGCTGTCCGGCCGCCGGAACCGGAACCGGAACGTCGCGTTCTTCCAACACCGTTCCGCTGCCCAGGGGTTTGATCCAATAGGACTTCATGCGTGGCGGGCACTTCCGTCCCGCGAACCGGCCCCCTTGGCCGCGCAGCGGACGATGCGGTTGACAAGGGGACGCCCGAGGCCTACGCTAACCAGCGTCGTTCTAGGCGGGGGTACCCCGCCGAGGCGTGGGCCATTAGCTCAGTTGGTTAGAGCGCATGCTTGATAAGCATGAGGTCCCTGGTTCGAACCCAGGATGGCCCACCATCAAAACCCCGTAGCCACGGGGTTTTTGTTTGCAACGCCACACGGGTCACATGAGGGAACCTTGTGGCCGTTCACAACGTTCACTTCCAGCACCAAAGTCCCGCAAGGATGAAGATCTCCCGCCGGGCGATTCATGTAATTTCCATCGGCACGCGGCACGGTGTACGAGGAATTATGAACGATATAATGCGTGCGCCTGACTCCAAGGCCGCCGAGAATTCGTCCGAACGCTCGACTCATAGATCCAGTGTTTTTGAACACGTTGCCCCCGACCTAAGCGACCGCCAAATCGACCGGCTGATCGAGGCCAACGTCAACGGCGTGATGATTGCGGATACAGCCGGGAACGTCCACGAGGCGAACGATACGCTCTTGGAGATGCACGGCTTCACGCGAGAAGATATGGTCGCTAAGCGGGTCAATTGGCTTGCCCTGACCCCCGCGGATTGGAAACCGCACGCAGCCGCTTTCGCCGCCCGCGTCTTCGAGCAGGGCGCTGGATCGTATCGAATGGAGCACTTCCACAAGGACGGACATCGCATAGCGCTGTCGCTCGGCGCCACACGCATTGGTGGCACCGATTTGGCCCTCTGCACGCTCGTCGACCTCTCTTCGCTGGTCTATGGTCGCACGATCAATCCACAAGCAGCTTACTTCGCAGCTCAGAAGCGTTTTGGTCTCACGCCCCGCGAACACGAGGTTCTCTCGTACCTGATCGAAGGATTGTCCAACGCAGATATCGCCGCTGCGCTCTTGATTTCACCACTGACCGTCACCGATCACGTGCAAAACATCATGCGCAAGGTCGGCGTACAGAAGCGTTCTCAACTGTTCAAACGCGTGTTTCTAGAATAAATGCCAGCCTGGCGACACGACGCGCGCAATTTGGGAAGGTGATAGCGCGGCCTACTTTGTGGGGGGCGCTTGATCGGAACTTCTCGCGTGGTTTGGGCAACTCGCTCCGGTCCCCAAACCGGAGCGAGTTGCCCCTCATCGGCGGCCGGCGTGCTTTACCTCGCGGCGCCCGCTGGGGCCGTCGATTGCTGGCTTCCTTCCTTGCCGGAAGGCTCCGATGACCCTTTGATCGTTGGTATCGTATTCGCCGAGACGGACTGAACGGTGATGCGCCGTGGCTGCCGCTCCGGACGCTGGTGCAAGTTCAGGGTCAACATGCCCTGATCGACGTTCGCCGAAATGCCGTCCGGATCGATGTCCTCGGGGAGGATGAGCGTACGGGTGAAGTTCCGCCGATCGCTTTTTCCGGACACCATTACGGTCTCTTCTTGGACCGTCACGTCGATCTGCTCGGGACGGAAGCCCGGCACCGGAATTTCCACCGTATAGCCGTCCTCCGTTCGATTGATCTCGACACCGAACGTGCCTGGCGCCTGACTCAATCCCGGAAGGAAGCCCCGCAACGGATCAAAGCCGAGAAGATCCCTGAACGAGCCTCCGGCCGGCCGGTTTTGAACGTTTTGCGCCTTCGAGCCAGCATCTGTCGGACGTATCGATTCATTAGCCACTGTGTTCTCCTTGCGTGTGTGCGGAATCCGTGAAGGCGTCCTGACAACGCATTGCCGCACAGTCGTGCGCGACGTCGTTCGTTACGGGACGATTCCGTAATCCGCAAACGCTTATACCCAGCGGCGCGGGTCAAGCATGGTGGAAGGTTGGGCCCCGCTCGGTTAGTCAGTAGACTAAACAGCAGGTTCGGACAGCGGTGAAGGGTTGCGGCATCGACGCGCCGCCGGTGCGAACGACGAACCGGGTCAGCGCGAGGATGCCTAGGATAAGGTTTGGGCCGGTTTTTCTGCTCGTCCGGCCGGCCGCTGGAGCGCACCGGCAGTGGGGGCAAACCCGATGATATTGCCGAATTTATCACGAGATGGTCTCTCACTCGGGGCCCCGCCCATGAACGCGCCGGACGGCTACTATGACGGCCTGAATGAAAAGCTGCTCGACGCCGTGCCGGACGTCGGCAACGTTCTGGAACTCGGCTGTGCGAACGGCCGGCTGGGACGCCGGTACAAAGAGCTGCACCCTCGCGCCCGGTGGTACGGCGTCGACGTCAGTGCCGATGCCGTCGCGACGGCGGCGCTCGTTCTGGACGGTTCGTTCAAGCTCGATCTCGATGTCGATTCATTGGCCGGCGTCGGTTCGGAGTACGACGCCATCGTCATCGGCGATCTGCTCGAACATCTGAAGGAGCCGGAGCGTGTGCTCTCGCGGTTGCGAGACGTTTCGACTGCCGAAGCCCGGCTGGTGTGTTGCGTTCCGAACATGGCTCATATCACGGTTCTGGAACGCATGCTGGCGGGCGACATCACCTACGATGAGAACGGCCTGCTCGACAAGACCCATTTACGCTTCTTCTCGCCCGGGTCGATCGTCAAGATGTTCTTGGATAGCGGCTGGATGCCGCACCTTGCCGATCACTACTGGGTCACGCATCCGAATCTGGCCTTTGCGGACGCTCTCATCGCCACCGGCGCGACCCTCGGGGTCCCGAAGAAAACGGTCGAAGGGAACATGTACATGTATCAGCTGATCGTCGAGTGCACGAAAGTGCCGGACGTGCAGCCGGTCGGTGGGCCGCCGTTTACGGTGATCGTTGCGGTCAACCGGGACCATCAATTGCAGGCGAATCTGCTGCACTCGCCCGGCCTGGCCGAAGTCAACCCGCAAGTAGTGCTGTGCCGCGATGCAACCTCAGCCGCCGAAGCGTTCGAACGCGGGCTGCAACAAGCGGAATCGCCATGGGTGATCTACGCGCATCAGGACGTGTATTTTCCGAAGAACAGCGGCTATGCGTTGAGGCGCCTCTTCGCGTCGATTCCCGAGAACGAAGCCGCGGACACGCTGATCGGGTTTGCGGGCATTGCGCTCGACGAGCAATCACGAGCGTGTAAATCCGGGCTCGCCATCGATCGCCTGCATCGATTCGATTTTCCGGCCAGCGATCGCGGGATTTCGATCGACGAGTTCGCCGTCGCCGTGCACCGCTCGACCCGCCATCGCCTCGACCGCGAACTCGGCTGGCATCTGTGGGCGACGGACCTCTGCCTCGCGGCGGCCGTTCACGGGCGGCCGATGGCCAAAATCGTCCGCATCCCGCTCTTTCACAACTCGTTCGGCGATTCGATACCGCCGCCCGACCTCTTCGCCAGCGCCGTGCGTCTCGGGGAGAAATACCCGACGGTTCCGGTCATTCCGACGCTCCACGGCGACATCGGCGCCCCCGCGCGTTGACGATGGTCGCACGGGCCTTGCTTCTTCTCTTCGCCGCGCTCGTGCTCGGCGGCGGGCTCGCGCGGGCGGATACACCGCCGGCAACAATTGCGATCGAGGTCGGCGCGATGCCGATCGCCACGGCAGCCGAAGTCTATTACGCCGAAGATCAAGGCTTCTTCAAGGCGGCCGGGCTCGACGTCAAGCTCACGATCCTCAACAACGGCGCGGCGATCTTGGCGGCGGCGGCCGCGGGAAGCGTCGATATCGGCTTCGGCAGCCCCGCGCCGGTAATTGCGGCACGTCAGCGCGGCATCCCGGTGCGCTTCATCGCGCCGGCGGTGTACTACCAAGGTGGACCGAACCCTCAAGCTCCCACCGTTCTCGTCGTTGCGAAAGACTCGCCGATCCGTACGGCTTCCGATCTTAACGGCAAGACCGTCGCCGTCGGCGGCCTCAACGATCTCGGCTACTATTCGACGGTGGCGTGGATCGACAAGAACGGCGGCAATCCGGCCACGATCCAGTTCGTCGAAATGCCCTATTCGGCGATGGGAGCAGCGCTGCAGGCAGGCCGGGTGAGCGCCGGCTGCTCGATCGAGCCCTACTTGAGCGCACTGACCGGTACGCGAGACCTGGGTATCGTGAACGACGCCGTGTCGAACCGGTACATGCTCGCGGGCTGGTTCGCCATGGATCCGTGGATCGGGCGCAATCCCGAAGCGCTCAAGCGCTTCGGTGCCGTTCTGCAGCGCAGCGCGCGGTGGGCGAATACGCACCAGCGAGAATCCGCCGCTATTCTCGCGCACTATACCGGAACGAGCCCGGAAGCGGCCGCGACGATGGCGCGCGTGTCCTACGAAACGAGCACCGGCGTCAGCCCGCAGGTCGTCCAGCCGGTCATCGACCTGCTGCAAAAATACGGCAAGCTAACGTCGCCGCCGGCGGCCTCCGATCTCACGACGCCGAGCAAACCGTAGAAGCTCGAGGAGAAACGCACCGATGCTGACGCGCGAAGAGAACGAACTCCTGTGCCGGGTCGAGGGCGATGCGCCGATGGGGCGGATGCTGCGGCGCTACTGGATTCCGGCGGCGCTGAGCACCGAGCTGGAAGCCGGCGGTGCCCCGCGGCGCACGCGGCTTTTCGGTGAGGACTTGGTTGCGTTTCGCGCTGCCGACGGCACGGTCGGCGTGCTCGACGAACACTGCCCCCATCGCGGCGCGTCGCTGGTCCTGGCCCGCAACGAAAACTGCGCGCTGACGTGCATCTACCACGGCTGGCGGGTCGCCGCCGACGGCCGCGTCCTCGAAACGCCGGCCGAGCCGCCCGAGCACCGCTTTGCCGACCGCGTACGCGCGCAGTCGTATCCGTGCTACGAAGACGGCGGCATCGTCTGGGCGTACCTCGGTCCGCCGGGCACGGACCCCCCGCGCATGCACTTCGGCTGGATGTCGCTGCCGGCCGAACAGCGCATGTTCGTGAAGGTTCGCGAAACCTGCAACTGGGTGCAAGGTCTCGAAGGCGTGATCGACACGGCGCATTCGAACATTCTCCACACGAACGGCATCAAACCGGCGGCGGTCGGCGATGCGACGGTGGGCAACGACGACGGTGCGTCCTTGCGCCCGTCCGCCGACCCCGCGCCGCGCATCGAATGCGAGAGCACATCTTACGGCTTCCGCTACGCCGCGATTCGCCGCCCCCTCGTCGACGCCGACACGCGCGATTACGTTCGCGTGTCGCTGTTCATCGCGCCGTTCTTTGCCTTCTTCCCGAATCCGGTCGGCTGGCAGTACATGCAGGCCTTCATCCCGATCGACGACGAGCACACGACCTTCTTGTTCGCCCAAGCGAAGCTCGATGGACCGATCGACGAGCGTGCGCGCCAGGCGCGGCTGAAGCGCGCAGGCATGCAAATCGGCATCGACTTGGATAACGACTACCGGAAGACCCGTACGCGTGAGAATAACTGGCAGCAAGACCGCGCGGCCATGCAGGCCGGGGACTTCACCGGGATCCACGGCGTCAACAACGAGGACATCGCGGTACAGGAAAGCATGGGGCCGCTCTACGACCGCACCAAGGAACACCTCGGCGCGAGCGACACGGCCGTGATTCGCATGCGGCGCATCATGCTCGACGGCTTGCAACGCTTCATGCGCGGCGCCCCGCCGGTCGGCCTCGCCGAACCGGTGACGTACGAAACGCTGCACGCCGAAGAGCGCATGATCCCCAAAGGCAGCGCCTGGCAAGGCGAACTGGTCGGCTAGGGCCGTTCGCGCGCATGAATCGCTCGTCGTTCATCGCATCCTTGTCAGCCCTGAGCGCCGGGGGTCTGCCACGAAGTGGGCTCGCGCAGACCCCGGTGTTGAATCTGCGGATCGGCGCGAACGCGAACGACACGTACGCCGCGCCGTACTACGCGCAAGACGAGGGTTTTTTCGCCCGGTCCGGTTTGAACGTCGATCTGCAAACGATGGCGAACGGAGCCGCGATCGCGGCGGCCGTGGTTTCCGGGGCGGTCGACGTCGGCGTGGCCGTGCCCGTCACGTTAGCCAGCGCGCACCTGCATGATCTTCCGTTCGTGATCGTCGCCGCGGGCGCGATGTCGCTCCCGACGGTGCCCGCACTGCGTCTGTGCACGGCAAAAACGTCAACGCTCAAGACGCCGAAGGACTTCGAAGGACACGTCATCGCGATCAACGCCCTGGGCGTCGGCGCGGATTTCCAACTCCACGCCTGGCTGGCGCAGAACGGCGCCGACTTCTCCAAAGTGAAGCTGGCCGAGGTCCCGTTCTCGGAGATGGGTTCCGCGCTCGATCACGGCACGGTCGATGCGGCACTGCTCGTCGAGCCCGCATTTACGGTCGCACTGCGCCAGTACAACATCCATGTCGTCACCGCCCTCGACGCGATCGTCGGCGCACCCTATCTCGTCTCGTGCTGGTTCACGACGCGCGATTTTGCCGACAAGCATCCCGACCACATCAACCGCTTCATCCGCGTGATCTACGAGACGCAGCATTGGGCCAACGGCCACAAGTCCGAAACCGCGGCGATTCTTTCGAAATATTCAAAACTGGATATCGCGATCGCGCTCGCGATGACACGCTGCACGTGGGCGGATCAGCTCCGCGCCACGGACATCCAAGTCTACCTCGACATGGCTGCAAAGTATGGCGGCCTCGCGCGCCCCGTGCCGGCCGCCGATCTCATCTACAAGCCGGCCTAGTTAGATTCCGTGTTGGCCGTCAAGAGCCAGCGTAGGATCGAAGGGACGACCGGACTTCAGCACGCCGTAGGCGATGACCAAGAGGCGCCGCATCACAGCTGCGAT
>JBEKXE010000047.1:0-29587 GCA_049512335.1 Candidatus Lustribacter sp. | reverse complement strand
CCGGTCGACGGCGCTTATGCGCGTACCCCGGCGGGTTCGCCGACGGCGTAGAACCGCGCGCAGTTGTCCCAGAGGATCTTGCGTTTGTCGGCATCCGAGAGCGGCAGCTCGAGAAAACTTTCGGTGGCCTTCGGATAGCGCGAATCGCCGTGCGGGTAGTCGGTCGAATACACCAGCTGGTCGGCGCCGAAATCGGCGATCAGGTGCACGACCGGCGTCTCGTCGGGTTCGACCGACACCAGGCACTGGCGGCGAAAATACTCGCTCGGCGGCCGGTCGAGTTCGGGCATGAACTGATCGCCTTCGAGCTCGTAGGATTCGTCCATCCGCCAGATCAGCCACGGCACCCAGCTGCAGTTCGCTTCGAGAAACGCCACCCGCAGTTTCGGATGCCGGGCCAGCACGCCGCCGCCGATGAAACTGCCCATGCCGAGCATCTGCTCGACCGGCTGCGAGTAGATGCGCCGCAGGCCGAAGTTCGGGTTGAACAGCTCGCCGGTTTGGTGCGACTGCGAGCCGGTCGCTTCGTGAAAACCGAGCGGCACGTCGAGCTGCTCGAGCGCGTTCCACAACGGCTCGTAGTACGGGTCGTGCCACGGCTTGCCGTTGACGACGTTCGAGCGGATGAAGATCGCCTTGAATCCCAGCTCTTCGATCGCGCGGTGCATTTCTTCGACCGCGTGCCCGATGTCGTACACCGAGATCATGCCGGCGCCGAACATCCGGCTCGGGTCGGCTTGGCAGAACTCGTGGAGCCAATCGTTGTACGCGCGCGCGATGGCGGCGGCAAAGCCGGGCTCCATGTTCGGTGCGGTCAGCGCCAAGAGCCCACGGCTCGGAAACATCACCGCCGCGTCGAGGCCTTCGGTGTCCATCGCCTCGAGTTGCACGTCGGGCGTCCAGCCGCGGCGCGAGTGGTCGGCGTAGAGCTTCTGGTTGCGTTCGAAGTTCTTGCCGCGGATGTTGAACGACACCGGCGGCTGCGGGTTGCCCGGAACGTGGAGGCGCAGGTCGCGGACGTTCTCCGAGGTCACGCCGATCGGCGCGATCGAGCGGTAGGCGGGGTCGATGTAGCGCTGCCAGAGGTCGGGCGGCTCCATGATGTGCATGTCGCTGTCGAAGACTTTGAAGCCGTGTTTCGCCACCGTTAGCCTCCCTCGATACGCGGCGACGTTCTCCGCCTTTACGAGGCCAACCCGCACGGCGCGGGGGGTAGGTGCGGCGGGGATATCATTAGAATCCTATCATTTCCGAGCCGACCGCGGAGGGTCCCATGGAAAACGTCAAGGTTATCGCGCAGCGCTACGCCGATCGGCCGAAAACCGACCCCGGTGCGCGCATCTTCAGCCCGGCCGATCACGTGGTCGTCAACGCGGAGAAGCTGCAGTCGGGCCGAATGTACGTGGGCGATGAATTTCGCGCGGTGGTGCTGACGCTGGTGCCCGGCCAAGCCCAAACCGTGCACATGCACCCCGAGACCTCGCATGCGTGGTTCATCATCTCGGGGAGCGGCGAAGTGACGATGGAAGACGGTCGCAAAGAGCGCGCCAGCGCGGGCCAGTTCTGCGTTCATCCGCGCAACAGCGTGCACGGCATCCGCAACGACACGAACGAGAACCTCACCTACATCGCCCTCTCGATCGGCGAATAGAAAGAAGACCGCGATGCTGAGCGCACGAGACTTTCACGGCCTGTGGTCGATCATCCCGACGCCGTCGACGCCCAACGCCGACCGCGCGGATGCCGTCGATACGGTCGACCTGGCCGAGACCGCGCGCGTCGTCGACGCGCTGATCGCCGACGGCTCCGACGGTTTGATCGTGCTGGGCACGACCGGCGAGTGCGCGACGATCACGCGTTCCGAGTACGAAGCCTTCGTCGACACCGTCCTGACTACGGTCAACAAGCGCATCCCGGCGTTCGTCGGCACGACCGCGCTCGGAACGCACGAGGTCGTCTATCGCACGCGCTTCGCGCAGGACCGCGGCGCCGACGGCATCCTGCTGGGGTTGCCGATGTGGCAGCCGCTGACGGTCGACATGGCGGTGGAGTACTACCGCAGCGTCGGCGAGCTCTTCCCCAAGCTCGCGATCCAAGTCTACGGCAACCCGCGCGCGTTCCGCTTCGGTTTTCCGCCCGAGTTCTGGGCGGCGGTGACCAAGGCCGTGCCGACGATCACCTCGGCCAAGTATTCGCGCCCCAAAGCGCTGTTGGAATCGCAAGCCGCCTCGAACGGCAAGGTGCACTTTCTGCCCAACGACGGCGGGGTGATGAAGTTCGTCGAGCTGGCGCCCGAAACGACGACCGCGTGCTGGTCGACGGCCGCCTCGATGGGACCCGAACCGGCGTTGGCGCAGATTCGCGCAATTCAGTCCGGCGATCTCGAGCGCGCGAAGGCGATCGAGAAAGACCTCAAGTGGACGCGCGAGCCGATCGCCTCGATCGTCGCCGACGCCGACCTCTTCGCCAGCTACAACATCCAGCTCGAGAAGACGCGCATCGGCCTGGCCGGCTACTGCAAAGCCGGTCCGCTGCGGCCGCCCTACAACGTGTACCCGCCCGAGTACCATGCCTTGTTCCAAGAAAATGCCACGCGCTGGCGCCAGCTCTGCGAGCGGTATGCGAAGGTAGCCGCTCCGTGAGCGCGCGGCCGGGCGTGACGGCGGTGCGCAGCGTCGAGCTCGGCGTGGGCGACCTCGACGCGTCCCGGACGTTCTATCAAGACGTCTGGCTGCTCGAAGACGTGGCGCGCACGCCGTCGGCCGTGTATTTGCGCGGCACCGGGCCCGAGCACCACGTGCTGGCGATCCATTCCGGCCGTCCGTTCGGCGTCGTGCGCATCAATCTCGCGGCGGCCGATCGCGCCGCCGTCGACGAGCTGCACGACCGGCTCGTGCCGCTCGCACCGATCGTTCACGGACCGCGCGATCTGGACGAGCCGGGCGGCGGCTACGGCTTTGCTTTCACCGACGCCGAAGGGCGCGAGTTCCGCATCGTAGCCGGGATTCCCGAACACCGCGACACCGGCCACGCCCCTGACCGCGCCGGCAAAATCAGTCACGTCGTGCTCAACGCCGACGCCGCGAGCGCTAGCGCGCCGCTGTTCTGCGAGCAGCTCGGCTTCCGTTTGCGCGATCAGACCGGGCGCGCCAACTTCATCGGCTGCAACGCCGATCACCATAGCTTGGCCTTCGGCCGCGTCGGCGGCACGGCGCTCAACCACGTCGCCTTCGAAGTGCCGACGCTCGACGGCGAGATGCGCGCTGCCGGCCGGATGAAGCGCGGCGGCCATCGCATCGAGTGGGGCGTCGGACGTCACGGACCGGGTCACAACGTATTCGCCTACTTCGTCGACCCGAACGGCTACTGCATCGAGTACACGACGGAGATGGACCAGGTCGACGACGCGACCTACGTGCCGGGAACACCGGAGACGTGGAAGCGCGCGCCGCATTCCGATTCATGGGGGCTGGCCGACGGGCCGACCCAAACGTTCCTGGATGCGATCACGGGTAAATTAGGCGCAGAGATCAGCGGAAAGTTGGGAGTTCCATGTTAAGCCAGCAAGACAACGAACGGCTCACGCGGGTCGGGCCGGGCACGCCGATGGGCAACCTGTTCCGGCGCTATTGGTTTCCGGCGCTGTTGTCCGAAGAGCTGCCGGAGGCCGATTGCCCGCCCGTGCGGGTGCGCTTGCTCGGCGAAGATCTCGTCGCGTTCCGCGACACGAACGGCGACGTCGGGATCGTCGACGCGTATTGTCCGCATCGCCGCGCGCCGATGTTCTTCGGCCGCAACGAAGAGTGCGGGTTGCGCTGCGTCTATCACGGCTGGAAGTTCGACAAGAGCGGCAATTGCGTCGACATGCCCTCCGAACCGCCGGACTCGCTGTTCAAAACGAAGGTGAAGATCGCCGCCTATCCGGCCTGGGAAGGCGGCGGCATGGTGTGGATCTACATGGGTCCGCCCGAGCTGCAGCCGCCGCCGCCCGATCACGAGCTGGTGCGCGCGCCGGCGAACCACCGCTTCGTTTCGAAGATGTTCGAAGACTGCAACTTCCTCCAAGCGCTCGAGGGCGGGATCGATCCGACCCACGCGACGATCTTGCACAACGTCAAGATCGGCGACCGCTCGTTCCTCAACAAATACGACGAGCTGGTGGCGTCGCTCGACATCGAGACGACGGACTACGGCCTGACGTATGCCGGGATCCGCGCGCACGACGAGTTCGATTGGATTCGCGTCTACCACTTGATCTTGCCGTCGTTTCACATGCGCGGCAGCGTGGCCGGGCTGTTCCAGAAACCGGGGCAGATCCCGACCATCAACGGCCACATCTGGATCCCGATCGACGACTACCGCTCCTGGGTATTCAGCTTCACCTATTCGGCCGATCCGTCGCGCCCGATCTCGCAGGAACACATTCGCACGGAAGAAACGCGCCTCGGCCGCGGCGACAACACCGGGCCCGGCTACATGCCGGTGCGCAACCGTGCCAACGACTACCTGATCGACCGTCAGCAACAGAAGACGTCGAGCATGACCGGCATCATGGGCGTCAACACGCAGGACTACGCGTTGCAGGAAGGGATGGGCGCGATCTGCGACCGCAGCCAGGAGCACGTCGGCACGACCGACCGGGCGATCATCCTGTTGCGCAAGGTGCTGCTCGACGCGGTCGCCGCGAACGAGAAGGGCGGCACGCCGCCGGGCGTCGATCCGAAGACGTACGCGCACGTGCGCGCCGTCGACCGCACGATCCCCAAAGGCACCCAGTGGAAGGTCGTCTGCGAACCGGACGCGGTGGCGCTGTTTTGACCCGCATCGACCAGCAGCACAAAGAAGCGCGCTACGGCATCGATTCCTACCTCGATTGGGTCGCGAGCGAGAAGCTGCTCGTCCACACGGGTCTAGCCATCGACTGCTTCAAGGTCGAGACGCGCGAGTGGGCGCGCGCCGGCGTGCCCACGGCGGTGCTGCATCTCGACGGTCGCGGCGATTACTGCAACGCGTTCGTGTTCAACATCCCGCCGGGCGGTTCGACCGTGCCGCAGCGTCATCTCTACGAAGAGATCGTCTACGTGCTCGAGGGCCAAGGTTCGACGCAGATCGAATTGCCCAACGGTGAGAAGCGCAGCTTCGAGTGGGGACCGACGGCGCTCTTCGCGATCCCGCTCAACGCGACGTACCGCCACTTCAACGGCAGCGGGCTCGGGCGCGCGCTGCTCACGACCACGACCAACGCGCCGATGATGCTCAACCTCTTCCACAACGAGCGCTTCATCTTCGACAACCCGTTCTTCTTCGACGAGCGCGTCGGCAAGCAAGAATACTACGCCGGCGAGGGCGTGCTCAACATCGTGCGCCAGGGCAACAACACCTGGGAAACCAACTTCATCGCCAACCTCTCGACGATCGAGCTGCCGGATTTCTCCGATCGCGGCGCCGGCGGCGGGAACCTGATCTTCCTCTTGGCGGACAGCTCGATGCACGCGCATGTCTCCGAGATGCCGGCCGGCACGTACAAGAAAGCGCACCGGCACGTGGCGGGCTACAACGTGATGTGCGTGGCCGGCAGCGGCTTCTCGCTGATGTGGTTCGAAGGCGATCGCGAATACGTGCGCATCGACTGGCATCACGGCGTGCTCTTCCCGCCCGCGCACCATCAGTTTCACCAGCACTTCACCACCAGCAGCGTCCCCGCGCGCTACTTGGCGATGGGCTTCGGCAGCTTACGCTATCCGTTCACGCAGGAACGGCGCGACGAGATTTTGGGCAAGGACGTCAAGTTCTCCACCAGCATCAAAAAGGGCGGCGATCAGATCGAGTACGAGGACCAGGATCCGCGCATCCATCCGATCTGGCTCGCCGAGATGGCGAAGCACGGCTTGCCCCCGCGCATGGACAAGTATTTCCCGAACGCGCGCGCTGCGGAACCGGTGACCGCGAAGGGCTAGCCGCCCTCGCGCGCGGCGTACACGTCGTAGGCGATGTTGCCGGCTACGACCGCGCTCGGATGGCCGGCGTAGAAGGCGACGTGTGTCATCATCTCGGCCAGCTCGTCCTTCGTCACGCCGTTGTCGAGTGCGAGCCCGATGTGATAGCGCAACTGATCGGGCCGGTGGAGCGCGGTGAGCACCGCGCACGTGACCAGGCTGCGATCGCGTTTGGAGAGTTGCGGCCGCTCCCAGATCTCACCGAAGAGCAAGCCGCGCGCGATCTCCCACAGCTTGGGCAGCGTGATGGCCCACTTGGGTACGTGAGCCGGCTCGTCGGGCATGTCGTCCTCCAGTCGCGGGGCGATTACAACAAATCGCGGGCGGGGGAGCCACTACAGCAGCTCGTGGGCGTCGAAGCCCTTGGGGATGCTCTTGTACTTCACCATGAGATCGATGACCGGCTGGATCGCAGCCGGGTCGAACGTCGTCGCCGAGTAGGCGTGGCGCATCGCCATGGCTACCTTGGGGTCCATCTTGGTGAGCGCCAGAAGGGGCGGCATCGTTTCCGCGACGTGCGTGTTCGCGTACGCCGACGCTTGCAGGATCGCTTTACGGAAGCTCGCGACCGTGTCGCGGTTCTTCGCCGCCCAATCGCGGGTGGCGAAGTAGACCACCTCGAGAATCGGCCGTGAGTAGCCCGTCAGCTCGTCGACGAAATAACGCAGCCGGCCGGCGTTGACTTCCTGCATCATCGCCGGTTCGCCCATCAGTCCGGCATCGACACGACCGGTCTCGATCGCCGCCGGGACGGCCGGAAACGGCATCTCGATCCACTTCACCGTCGACGAATCGCCGCCGGCCTTGTCGATCAGCGCGCGCAACCCGAGATACGCGATGTCGCCGATCGCGCTGCAGGTCACGGTTTTGCCTTGGAGATCGAGCACGGTCTTGAGCGGTGAGTCCGCCTTCACCAGAATGCCGGCCGTCGGATCTTCCTTGCGGTACGACAATCCGGGCGCGACGACGGCGAACGGTAAACCGCGCGCGTAGGCCGCGATGATCGAGGTGATGCTGGCTTTGCCGATGTCCGCCGCGCCGCCGACGATCGCTTGAGCGACGACGGCGCCGGTGGCTGCCGGCGTGAACGTCACCTCGAGATCGGCGTCGCGAAAGAGTCCCGAGCTCTGCGCGTAGAGGAACGACCGCATGTCGTCGGCGACGGTCGTGATGAACGAAATCGGCTTGAGCGGTTTGTCGTCGGCGGCGAACGCCGGGCCGGCGGAGGCGGCGAAGAGGCTCAGACCTTGCAGTAAGGCGGCGCGTGTCAGCGTCATCTCAGGCCGACCACGATTGCCGGAGGCCGAGCTCGAACACATTGACGTTGGTTCGGCAAGCGGAGACGCGCCGTCGGTTGCGGACATACGTTACCTTTCTTGGGCCGGCGGCCGAACCATGTCGATGGCGAGCAGCTTCCATCCGTCCGCCGTTTTCGTCCACACGCTCATGTAGCGCGCCGTTGCCGAGCGCTGCGTGCCGTCCATCATCACGTCCATGTCGGCCGCGGCGCAGAGCACGGCGATGCCGGATGCAATTTTCACCGTGGGTTCCCGGCGCGCGATCGCGCGGTAACGGATGTGACCGGAGCGGCAATATGCGATGTAGCCGCGCTTGTCGTCCTGCCGTCCGTTTGCATGCACGAACACCAGATCGTCGCTGAGCAAACGCTCGAGCGCGTCGACGTCGGCTGCGAGCAGCGCCTGCAAACGCGCATCGTCAGCCGCCAGAACGGCGTCGTCTTCGGTCACTCTCACGACTTCAGGCATTGACATTTTCGGACCCCTACCCTAGAGTTTGTAATTAGAAGTCTATCATTTTGGCGCCTTCCATGCAGACCGTCGGCCCGCCCCAGGGGGACCCGTGAAGTTCGGCGTTTTCGATCATCTCGACCGCAACGATTTGCCGCTGGCCGACTTTTACGAGCAGCGCCTCGACTTCGTCGAATATTACGATCGGCTGGGCTTCTACGGCTACCATCTCGCCGAGCATCACGGCACGCCGCTCGGCATGGCGTCGTCGCCGAGCGTTTTTCTGGCCGCCGTCGCGCGGCGCACGACGCGGATGCGTTTCGGCCCGATGGTGTATCTGCTGCCGCTCTACCATCCGATCCGTTTGGCCGAGGAAATTGCGATGCTCGATCAGCTCGGCCGCGGCCGGCTCGACGTCGGCGTCGGCCGCGGCCGCTCGCCGGTCGAACTCGAAAGCTTCGGTGTCGTGCCGGCCGAATCCGAGCAGCGCTACGAAGAATCGCTGGAAATCATCCGGCGCGTGTTGCGCGACGGTTCCGTGACGTTCCACGGCAAGCACTACGATCTCGACGACGTGCACATCCAGGTGCGCCCGCTGCAAACGCCGCACCCGCCGTTCTGGTACGGCATCGGCTCGCCGGCCAACGTCGACCGCTTCGTCGCTGCCGGCTTCAACGTCATTACGATCGCCAAGCCCGCGTTGGCGGCTGAGATCGTGCGCAAGTACTTGGACGGCGCGGCGCGCGGCGGCCAGGACTTGTTGGCCGGCGTGTGCCGCTTCGTCGTGGTGGCCGACACCACGAAGGAGGCGCTGGCGATCGCACGCCGCGCCTACCCGTACTGGCACCGCAGCTTCGACTACCTGTTTTCCTTGCACGGACTGCGCCCCGTGCAGGCGTGGCCGGGCGATTTCGACGCGATGGCCAAGGACGGGCTCGCGTTTGCCGGCTCGCCCGACGACCTGGCCGAGGCGTTGGGCTCGCACCTCGATCAGATCGGGGCGAACTATTTCGTCGGCCAATTCGTTTTCGGCGATATGACGGTCGCCGAGAGCCGGCGCTCGATCGACTTGTTCACCCAGAAGGTTGCGCCCGCGCTGCACGGCGCCGTCTCTCCCGCCTAAGGATATACATGCACGTCAGGAAGATATTTTTTCGTTCGTGCGGTACGGCGCTCGCCGTTGCGTTGCTGTTCGGCGCGTCGACCGCAACGGTGCCGGCGCAACAGGCACAGAGTCTGACGACGATTCGCTTCATCTCCTCGCCCAGCGACGACCTGCGTCCGTTGCTCTACGCGCAGAGCGCCGGCCTGTTCAAGAAGGCCGGGCTCGACGTCGTGGTCACCAAGGCCAGCAGCGGCGGCGTCGTCGCGCAGTCGGTGATCGGCGGCGCGGAAGACATCGGCAAGGCCAGCCTCGTCTCGCTGATCGCCGCCTACGCGCGCAGCGTTCCGTTCGCGTTGATCGCGCCGTCGGCGATCCATCGCCGCGACGACGGCAACGAAGGCATCATGGTGGCGGCGGCATCGCCGATCAAGACCGCGCTCGACCTGCAGGGCAAAACGCTGGCCTGCACGGCGATCGGTGACATCGGGTACCTGGGGACGCGAGCGCTGATCGATTCGATGGGCGGCGATTCGTCGACGGTCAAGTGGGTCGAGATCCCGACGACGACGTTGGGACCGGCGCTCGAAGCGGGGCGCGTCGACGCCGGCGTGACGACCGAACCCTACATGTCGAAGGACATGTCGACCGGGAAGTTCCGCGTCGTCGCCGACATGCTCAACGGCTACAAGGGGCAGATCCTCGAATCCGCGTTCTTCTCGACGCGCGAGTACGCCGAGAAGAACCGCGATAGCGTCGAGCGCTTCGCGAAAGTGTTACAGCAGGCCGCGGCGTATGCGAACACCCACATTCCGGAGACGCTGCCGCTGATGGTGTCGTTCTCCGGGATGGACGCCGACGCAGCAGCGAAGATGCACAAGACGTGGACGCCGCCGTCGTTCGATCCGCAGCAGATCCAACCCGTGATCGATGCGGCCGCGAAGTATCAGGTCATCCCGAAGGGCTTCTCCGCGCGCGACATGCTCACGCTCTGACCCCGCTAGCGCGCTCGCGCGCTAGCCGTACAGCCGATCGAGCAGCATGCTCGCGCGCGGCAGCTCGTCGAACCGCAGCACCATGTCCGCCAGCTCGCGCGCTCTAGTTTCGCCCGCGCCCGGTGCGACGTTCTCGACGAACTTCGCCACCAGCTCCTCTGCCGACATGCGTTTCAAGTACGGCATGCGATCGTCGTACGTTCCGTTCGCGGTTTCGATCGTGACCGAGGTCGGGACGTGGCCTTCCCAATATTTCTCGTCCGGCGGCCCGGTCTCGACGTACGGTTCGATCGTCGAGATCGCCACCAGACGCGCGACTTCAGCCGGCGGCGGCTCGCCGTTCTGCCAGGCGCTGTAGGGGCGCGTCCCGCAGGCGCCGTGCGCGGCGTTCAAACGCACGCTGAGCCACTGCGACATCGAACCCCCGCTGCCGTCGCCGCCGTGACCCTTGATGTCGCGCGACGGCCGCAAGATCATACGCGTGATGTCGGCCGGGCGGATGTGATGCTCGGCCACGATCTTCTGGACGAGCACGACGACGGAACAGTCGTACAAATTGCAGGGCACGGGTTTGAAGAACGTGGGTGCGATCATGAAGTCGCCGCCGAACTCCGCCAACATGCTCCAGTCGCAGCCCAGCGCCCCCGAATAGCGCCAGGCGCCGTACTCGCCTTCGAAGGCTTCGCGGTCGCCGGTGAAACCGTGCATCGCGAGCCGCACCGCATCGAGACCGCCGAGCGCCATGCCGCCCATGTGATCGTATTTGGTCATCGGCGGATCGTAGGACTCCAGCACTTTGCGCAGCGTCGGAACGTGCGCGCTGTAGCTCGCGATGCCGAGCGCGTTGCGGATCGCTTCGCGATCGAGGCCCAGCAGCATCGCCGCCGGCACGGTTGCGGCGAAGATCGCGTGCGGTGCGCCGCGCACCGGCGGCAGGCCGACGACGGCCGTTCCGCTGGTGTTGCGCCGCCACGCCGCGCCGATGCGGCCGCCGACGTCGAGTCCGGCGATGAGCGCGGCGAGCGCCGCCGCTCCCGAATGCTCGTGCCAATCGGCCAGCGCGAGTACGACCGGCACGGCGATCACGCCGATGTGGCCTTCCGGGCCGACGGCCTCGAAGTCGAGCGCGTTCGCGCAGACCGTGTTGGCCAGCGCCGCGCGTTCCACGCCGGCGCGCTCCCCGTTGCCGGCGAGCCGGGCCTGCGGCAACGGCGATTCGCGCGCCAGCGCCAGTGCGGCGCGGCCGCTCGGCGTCTGGGCGCCGACGATCATGCAGCCCAAACAATCGAGCAGCATCAGCTTGGCGAAGCGGCGCACCTCGCCGGAGACGTCGTCCAGCCGCAGACCGAGGACGTAGTCGGCGATGAGCCCGCTGATCGTCCCCGGCGGCGGCGATCCCGGTGCGGTTACGCCTTCGCCCTCTCGTTGAGACCCGGGCGCGATTTGCCTTCCATGAATTCGCCGATGCCGCTCTTCATCCACGCGCCGTCTTGTTTGTGCGTGAGATCGCCTGCCAGCGCCATGCTGTACGCGTACGCTTCCTCGTAGTCCATCCGTTGGCTGATCTTGAGCACGTCTTTGGTGACCTTCAGCGCGATCGGGTCTTTCTCGCGCAGCGCTTCCGCGATGCGCCGCACCTCGGCTTTGAGCTGGTCCTTGGGCACCGATTTCGTCGCCAGACCCATCTCCGCGGCGCGTTTTCCGTTGAACGGCTCACCGGTGAGGGCGTAATACATCGCTTGCCGGGGCGGCATCTTCTCGGAGATGTCTTTGCTCACCAGGCCCAACGGCGCGGTCTTGAAGTTGATCTCGGAAAGCCCGAACGTCGCTTCGTCGGCCGTCACCACGATGTCGCAGGAGGTCACGACCGAAAACGCGCCGCCGAAACAGTAGCCGTTGACCATCGCGATCGTCGGCACCGGGAACAGGCGCAGGATGTGGCTGCGCCACTGGTTGGACAGCTCGCGCGAGCGTTCGCGGAGCGCTTTCGTGCTGTCGTCGGCCAAGAGATAGAAGTACTCTTTGAGATCCTGCCCGGCGCAGAAGCTCTCGCCGGCTCCGGTGATGATCAGCACGCGAACTTTGTCGTTGAATTTCAGCTCGCTCAGCAGCGCATGCATCTGCTCGTGCATCGCCGGATTCATCGCGTTGCGCTTTTCCGGCCGGTTGAAGGTAATGGTGAAGATGCCGTTATCTTCTTCGAGCAGGACCACGCGATCGTCAGCCATTATTGCTCTTTCATAAGTTAGATCACTAACTATAGGATGATAGGGAAGCCACGAGAATAAGTCAAGCAGGCGCTCTTCCTGCTCTCGAGGATGTGAATGATGCTCTATATCGGATATGCCGAAGACGTCCCCGGCACCGACGATCGGCGCGCGGCGGCGCGCGACGCGCACATGGCCTATCTGCACGGCACGCACGAGATCGTCGTGCTGGGCGGAGCGTTGCTCGACGGCAACGACAAGCGCCTGGGCAGCTGTCTGATCATCAGCGCGCCGGACATGGCGACCGCGCAAGCGTGGTTTGCCGACGAGCCGTTCAACAAAGCCGGCATCTTCAAATCGCTGAAGGTGACGCGCGTCCAGCGCGGTGTCTGGAATCCGCACCTTGCCGAGGACTCGAAGTGACGCGATGAAATTCGTTTTGAGTTCCGCGCTGGCCGCGGTTCTGCTCGCCGTCTCATCGGCTTCGATGGCGCAGTCCAACCTCACCACGATTCGTTTCGTCGCCGCGCCGAGCGACGATCTGGTTCCGTTCTGGTACGCCCAGAGCACCGGCATGTTCAAGGCTGCCGGATTGAACGTGGAAGCGTCCAGCGTGTCGACCGGAGCCGTCGTCACGCAGGCCGTGATCGGCGGCGCCGCCGACATCGGACGCACGAGCCCGCAAGTCCTGATCGCCGCGCACATTCGCGGCATCCCGCTGGTGGTCGTCGCGCCGGGCGCGATTCACCGTCAAAACGCTCAGGGCAACGCCGCGATCGTCGTCGCTGCGAACTCACCGCTCAAGTCGGTGCTCGATTTGCAGGGGAAGACGGTGTCCTGCACGGCGATCGGCGACGTGGGCTATTTGGGATTGCGCGCGCTGATCGACGCGCAAGGCGGTGATTCGTCGACCGTGAAGTGGATCGAAATCCCGATTCCGGCGGCGGCGGCTGCGCTCGATGCGGGCCGCATCGACGCCGGCCTCTCGACCGAACCGTTCATGACGCGTGACGTCGCCGGCGGTAAAGTCCGCGTGCTGGTCGACATGCTCAACGGCTATCCCGGCACGATCCTGCAGGGCGTGTATTTCTCGACGCGCGCTTTTGCCGACGCGAACGCCGACGCGGTCGGGCGTTTCGCCCGCGTTCTGCGCGAAGCGTCGGTCTACACCAACGCGCACGTCGCCGAAACGCTGCCGCTGGTCGTTGCGAACACCGGGCTCGACGCCGACGTTGCGTCGAAGATGCACCGCACGACGATGGCGCTCTCGCTCGACCCGGCGGAATTTCAGCCGCTGATCGACGTGGCGGCGAAGTACAAGCAGATTCCGCAGCGCTTCGACGCCCGTGACATGTTCTGGGCGCCGCCACGTTGACGATCCGGCAACTAACACTCCGCGCTACCGCGCTCGCGGCGGCGGTCGCCGTAGCGGGTTCGGCGGCGCTGGCGCAGACGGCGGCCCCGGCGACGATTCGCGTCGTCGCTTCGGCCGGCGACGATCTGCTGCCGTTCTGGTACGCGCAGAGCACGGGCATGTTCCGTGCGGCCGGTTTGAACGTCGTGCTCGACAAAGCGGCGAGCGGAGCGGTCGCAACCCAAGCCATCGTCGGCGGCGCGGACGACATCGGCCGGGTGAGCCTCATCTCGCTCGTCAGCGCGCACGTGCGCGGGATCCCGTTCGTGTTGATCGCGCCGGCGGCGATCCACCGCAAGCAGACGTCGGTCAACGACGGCGTGCTGGTCGCCGCCGGCGCGCCGTACCGCTCAGTGACCGACCTTCAAGGGAAGACGGTGTCGTCGACCGAGCTGGGGTCCATCGGCGCGCTCGGACTGCGCGCGCTGATCGACGCGCAAGGCGGCGATTCGTCGACCCTGCACTGGGTCGAGCTGCCGGTGTCCGCGGCGGCGGCCGCGCTCGAAGCGGGCCGCATCGACGCCGGCATCTCGAACGAGCCGTCGCTGTCCCGCGACCTCGCCGGCGGGAAGGTGCGGGTGTTGGCCGACATGCTCGACGGCTATCGCGGCGAGATCCTCGAAGGGGCGTACTTCTCGATGCGCGACTACGCCGTGGCGAATCGCGACGCGGTGGCGCGCTTCACGCGCGTGCTGCGGGAGGCATCGGTCTACGCCAACGCGCACGTGAACGACTTGCTGTCGCTCTTGATCGCCAACACCGCCCTCGATCCCGACGTGGCGGCGCGGATGCATCATGCCCTGATCGGCGTGAGCTTCGACCCCTCGCAAGTGCAGCCGGTCGTCGACGTGGCGGCCAAGTACGGCGTCATCCCACACGGTTTCGACGCGCGCGAGATGTTCTTGCGATGACGTATCTCCGCAACGCGTGGTACGCCGCGGGCTGGGCGAGCGATCTCGGTGACGAATTGATCGGCCGCACGTTGCTCGAGCTGCCGGTGCTGCTCTATCGCGACGCGAACGGCAAAGCGATCGCCACCGGCGACCGCTGCCCGCACCGGTTCGCGCCGCTGCACCGCGGCCGCAAGGTCGACGGCGTCATCGAATGCGGCTATCACGGCATCCGTTTCGACGAACGCGGCAAATGCGTGCTCGTCCCGGGCGACGAGGAGCGCGCTGCCCGGAACATGCGCATTCCGGCCTACCCGCTCGAAGAGCGCGACGGCGTGCTCTGGATCTGGCTCGGTTCGGCCGAACCCGACCGTGCGGCGCTCCCCGATCTGAGCGATCGTCTCTCGAATCCGAAATTCCGCGCGGTCACCGGCTCGATGACCGTGCGGGCGAATTACGAACTGCTGGCCGACAACCTGATCGACCCGAGCCACGGCCAGTTCTTGCACGGCGACTTGCTCCGGCGTGACGGCTTCTTCGACGTCCCGCACAACGTGTCGCAATCCGGCACGACGGTTTCGAGCGAGCGGGTCATCCGCGACACGGTCGCGCCGGCGGCCTACGCGATGTTTCTGGCCGATCCGGCGGCGCCGGTCGATTGGTGGACGCGCGCGCAATGGGATCCGCCGGGCATCTTCCGGCTCGACAACGGCGTGACGCCGTGCGGCGCGGATCGCGACGCCGGGGTGCGCCGCTGCGGCGTGCATCTGATCACGCCGGAAACCGCGACGTCGACCCACTATTTCTTCGCCGCGGTGCGGAACTATCGTCTGGACGATGCCGCCGCGGACGAAGCCTCGCGCTCGTGGCAGCAAACCGTGTTCCAAGAACAGGACCGGCCGATGCTCGAAGCCGTTCAGGCCATGATGGGAACGGCGGACTTTGCCAGCCTCCATCCGGTCCTGACCGCGGGCGATCGGCCGGCGATGCGCATCCGTACGACGATGCGCCGGCTGATCGAGGCGGAGCTCATTTGACCGGCAGCGGTGCGCCGCCGAAGCGGCTCACCGCAACGCCGCCCGCGCGGGCCGCATCCCAGCGAACGACGACCACGCTGTCCTCGCCGAGACCGCGTTGCGGGAAGCGCGTGAAGTCGTACGGACCGTTGACGCCGACCCAGCCTCGCAGATCGACGAGATAGGCGTGCAGGGCGGCGGCCGTCGCTTCCGGCCCGAGTTTGCGCAGTGCGTCGATCGCTAGCATCGCGGGATCCCAAGCGCTGATCTCGATCTGATCCGGTTTGGCGTTCACCGTCGCGAGGGCGGAGGTCATCGTCGCGAGCGCCGATTTCGTCAGCGGGTTGGTCACGACGTCGGCACCGTAGTACGGCACCGCGTTGAAATATAGATTCGACGGCACGATCGAACCGAAGTTCTTGAAGAAGATCGCGTTGAGGTTGGCGGCCGAGGTCACGGTCGGCAGGTCCAACCCCGCATCGTGCAGACCGCGGAACAGGGTCCCGGCTGCGGTTCCGGCCGACCACGCGATCAGCGCGTCGGGAGTGGTCGCCTTGATCGCGGCGGCTTGTGCCGCCACGCTGAGATCGGTCGTCCCGAAGTGCTGGCGCGTCACGATCTGCACGCTCACGTTTTCGGGCCTTGCCAAGACGGCGTTCAGCGCGCGTTCGGCATCCTGTCCGGCCGCATCGGTGGAGGCGATGAACGCGATGCGGCGCAGGCCGCGCTCGCGCAGGTAGCGGACGTTGACCGCCATTCCCGATTCGCCCGAATATTGCGTCAGAAAAACGTAGCTTCCGGCTTGCGCCTGCGCGGTCGGCGCCATGCAGTACAGCAGCGGTCCGTTCTGCGCGACCAGCGGGCTCAAGGCGGCGCACGTGTCGGGCCCGGTCGGGCCGAGGATCAAGGGCACGTTCTTGGCGAGCAGCGCGCGCGCCAGCTGCACGGTGACCTGCGGATTCGATTGATCGTCCGCGATCACGAACGACAGCGGCCGGCCGTGAATGCCGCCGGTCTTGTTGACGTATCCTTCGATCGCCTTGAGCGCTTGTTGCTGCTCGTTGCCGACGAACGCAACATAACCGGTGAGCGAGAGGATCACGTTGATCTCGTAGGGATCCGCCGCGCGTGCGGCCGGCGCGCTCGCGGCCAACGCAAGCACGACGATCAGGATAGCAGCGAAGCAGCGCGCTCGATGTAAGAAGGTCATGAGTTCCTCCGTGAGCGAGTGTTGGCGGAAGACTTGATTCGCCCGCTTCGTCTGTGGTACTAGTTAGTCATCTAATCATGCCCGAACAAACCATCGGCCAAGCGCTCGCGCAGAGCGTCGAGCGCTACGGCGATCGCGAAGCCTACACGTATGCCGACCGCCGGTTGACCTTTCGCGACGTCGAGCGCGAGTCGGACGCGGTCGCGCGCGCCCTGTTGGGTTTCGGCATCCGTCACGGCGACAGCGTCGCGGTGTGGATGGCCAACCACTCACCGTGGCCGGCGCTGTACTTCGGCATCCTCAAGATCGGCGCCGTTCTCGTTCCGATCAACACGCGTTCGCGTCCGGACGAGCTGGCCTTCGCCCTGGTGAAATCCGGCGCGAAGCTGTTCGTCTTCAAGCGCGAGCAGAAGGGCCGCACGGACTACGGCGACGTGCTGCTCGACGTCTTACCCGAGTTGCCCGCGGCGCGACCCGGTGAATTGCACGCCGCTCGCGTGCCGCTGCTGCGCACGGTCGTCGACGTTTCGGATCCGCCGCTGGCCGGCGCGTTCAGCTTCGCGGCGTTTCTCGAACGTGGGAGCGGGACCTCCGGCGCCGATGTCGCGGCCGCCGAACGGCTCGTGCAACCGCGCGACCCGGCGGTCGTGGTGTATACGTCGGGAACGACGTCGGAGCCGAAAGGCGCGCTGCTCTACCACGAGGGCATGCTGCACAGCGTGCGCTGGAGCGACGCGTGCATCGGGTTGACCGAACACGACGTGTACTTCAGCTTGCAACCGGTCTATCACAGCGGCGGTGCCATCGGCGCGTTGCTGCGTCCCGTCGTCGACGGCTGCCGGCTCGTGACGCAACCGTACTTCGATCCCGGTGAGGCTCTCGCGGCGATTGAAGCCGAAGGGGTCACCGTGATGTCCGGCTTGCAGCCGCATTGGGTCGAATACCTCAACCATCCGAGCTTGCCGCAGCGCAAGCTCAAAGTCGAACGCGCTTTCGTCATCGCACCGCCCGAGTTGTTGTGGTCCGTCTACGAGAAGATGGGCATCGAAGGTTTGGTCAGCGGCTACTGCATGACCGAAACGCACTTGTACGGCACGAGCACGACGCTGGCCGATTCGCGTGACGTGCGCTACAACACCAACGGCCGGCCGAACCCCGACGTCGAGGTGCAGATCCGCGATCCCGAGGACGGCACGCTGCTCGGGCCCGACGAACCGGGCGAGATCTACCTGCGCGTGCCGCATCCGATGCGCGGCTACCTGGGCGAACCGCAACTGACCGCCGACGTGCTCGACGCGGCCGGCTGGTATCGCACCGGCGACCAGGGGGTCATCAGGCCGGACGGAAACCTCATCTTGCTCGGTCGCGTACGCGACATGATTCGCGTCGGCGGAGAGAACCTTTCGGGCGCGGAAGTCGAGGCGGTGCTTCGCCTTCACCCTGCGGTGAAGCAAACCGCCGTCGTGCCCGCACCCGATCCGCGCTTGGGCGAGATCGTGGTGGCGTTCGTCGAGCTCAAGCCCGGCACGACGGCGACCGAAGCGGAGCTGATCGAGTTCTGCCGGGCCAAGCTCGCCAACTTCAAGGTGCCGCGAGCGGTGCATTTTGTCACCCAATGGCCGATGACCGGCTCCGGAAAAGTGCAGAAGCGGAGTTTGCTCGCGACGGTTGCCTGACCGGACCGTCCGTGCTACGGTATATTACGTGGCACGTAGTATTGGTCTCGGACGCCTTTCGGAACCCGCCTTGCTCGTGCTGGCGGCGTTGGCGCCGGGATCCAAGCACGGTTATGCGATCCTGCGCGACATCGAAGTTCACGCCGGGCAGCACCTCGGCCCCGGGACGCTCTACGGCGTGATCGCGCGCCTGGAGTCGCAGGGCTTCATCGAGCCGCTCGAGGTCGAAGAGCGCGGCCGCCGGCCGTACCGCATTACCGGCGCCGGACGCCGCGCGCTGGCCGATCGGCTGGACGAGCTCACGCGCTATCAGAGCGCTCTGATGGAGTTGGCCGGCGGATGAACGTGCGGCTGGCGGCGCTGTTGACCGGTGCGCACGCAGCGGGTTGGCGCCGGCGTTACGGCGCGGAGTTTTGCGCGTTGCTCGAGGACCTTCCGGCGACGCCGGCCTGGGAGCAAGCCGGCCGTGTCCTGGCACGCGAGCGCCCAGTGCGTGGCCGACGTCGAGCGCGGTGCGGCCGATGGGGCCACGCGCTGTTGATCGCGCCCTAGCGCAAGCTCTCAGGACGTTCCCAACGCCGCTCGCGACAATCGCAAGATCATGCTGCGACTTTTAGCGACCGTCGGGGCGTTCGGCCTCGCACTTTCCGGAACGGCGTTGGCGCAAACCGCGCCCACTGCACCCTCTGCTCCCTCAGCCGGCGCGCGGGCGGCATTTGCCGCACGCGCCGCGACCTTCGCGCTGCGTGGCGCGTACCACGCCATCGCGGACGCGGAAGCGCGCGGCGCGTCGACGTACCTGGACGCCGCCAAAACGCACTATCGCGACGCGCTCGCGCGCTTGGGACGCCAGGATCCGGGCGCGGCCGGCGAAGCGCTCGCCGCGAGCGCGCTGGCACGCGCGGCGGTCGCCGACCATCCGGAACCGGCACCGCGCGACATACCCGCGCCGCCGGCCTTGGCGCAGTCGGGCACGCCGCCGATGATGATGCGCCGGCCACCGATGGGCGGCGGTCCGCAAATGCAGCGCGGTCCGCAGATGGACGGTCGCATGCAGCACGGTCCGCAGATGCGCGGGCGCATGCACCGCGGTCCGCGCGGCATGGCGGGGCGTTTCGATGCGACCCGCGTCGCCGCCGATGCGAAGCTCGCGAATACGGCCGAAGCGCGTGACCTAGCGCAGAAGGCGCTCGACGCCGACGTCGCGCGCACGCACGCCGCGTTCGCCGGGAACATGGACGAAGCGATGCGGCAAGGACGGCTCGCGAGCGCGCTCGCGACGGCGGTTCGCGCGATCGCGATGGCCGATCACCCGCGTACGTTCTCGTTTCCGCAGCGGCGTCCGGGCGGCCAGCGCCCGGCGACGGTCGGCCTCACGACGGGCGGCGAGTAGCCGCCCGTCCGCCCCACCCTCCTACCAGCGGTGGAAACCGGGCCCGATGTGAATCCCGAGCCCGAATGAGAAGGCCGGATACGGATAGGCGTAGACCGGAGAGGGATACGCCGGGTAGGGATACGCCGGATACGGATACGCGTACACCGGATACGGACCGACGTCGATCGGTCCGTACGTGTTGTAGGGCGTATCGATTTCGCTCGCGACGAAGGCCGAGCCGCCGTTGGTGCCGTGGATCGTCACGGCCATTCCCGGCGCTAACCGCACGCCGGTCGGATTGATGACGGTGCCCGGCCGCAGCTGAACGTTGTCCATGTACCCGCGGTCGTCGCGAACTTGCAAGCTGTACGCGCCGTCGAAGGATTCGATGCGGCCGTGGATCCCCTCGTCGGGACGAGCGTAGCTCGGGGGCGGAGCCGGCGGCGTTTGGGCCGGCGGCGGTGCGTCGGCCTGCGCGAAGGCTACGGCCGGTACGGCGGCCGTAGCGAGGGCGAGCAGCGCGGTGAAGAGACGAATTTGCAGTGCCATAGTTTTGCGGGCTCCTTTCGAGTGAAAGTATGCCCGCAATTTCTGTGGTAACACTTAAGGCATGATCCGAACGATGCGTATGGTCGCCGTCGCGGCGCTGCTCTGCGGCCTCTCGACGGCGTGGGCCGCGGCCCAGTCCGCGCCGGTCTTCGTGACCCTGGGCCCGGCCGACGCTGCGCTCTACAAACCGGACGGCGGCCCGCCGCCGCACGTCGCGCTCGTCGTCATTCACCGCACCGCCGACTTCATGCGCCACCCGGCGTGCTCCGAGCTCGCCGCGCGCGGCTTCATGATGCTGTGCGTCAACACGCGCTATACCGGCAACGAAGAGACGGTCCGTTTCGAAGACGTCGCACTGGACGTCAAAGCGGCCGTGCAGTTCTTGCGCAAACAGCCGGGCATCACCAAGGTCCTGCTGTTCGGTCACAGCGGCGGCGGTCCGACGGTGAGCTTCTACCAAGCGGTGGCGGAAAACGGCATCGCGTACTGCACGAAGCCCGAGCGTTTGGTCAAGTGCACCGATGCGCTCGCCGGTTTGCCGCCGGCTGACGGCATCGTGTTCGCCGACTCGCATCCCGGCAACCCGGTCAACGTGTTGCGCGGCATCAACCCGGCGGTGCTGAACGAGCACGATCCGCCCGATCCGGGCTTTGATCCGTCGCTCGATCCGTTCGATCCGAAGAACGGGTACAACCCCAACGGCAAATCGCACTACAGCGCGGACTTCCAGCGGCGCTACTACGCCGCGCAATCCAAGCGCATGAACGCCATCATCGACGCGTCGCTGGCCAAGCTCGCGGCGATGCAGAAGGGCACCTACGGGTATCCGGACGACGACATCATCGTCATCCCGCGCGGCGGAAATCCGGGTTCGGGCCCCGGCGCGGCGGCGGCGCTGTTCGCGCTCGACCCGTCGATCGACGGCGTGATGAGCACGGTGCGGCCGGAGAAGCTGCTGCGCAACGACGGCACGATCGTGCGCCAGGTCGTGCACAGCGTCTACGCTCCCGACCCGAAGCTGAAAGCGTTGCACTACACTTTCGACAACGGCACGAAGATCCTGAGCATCCGCTCGTTTCTCAGCGCCAACGCGGTGCGCTCGACGAACTCGCTCGACGGCATCGACGACTGCTCGAGCAACAACTCGACGATCTGCGCGGTGCAGTCGATCTCGGTCCCCGAAATGTTCGCGGCGATGGGCGGGCACTATTTCATCCGCGACGTCGAGCGCGAGTACGACCTGGCGGCGAGCAAAGACAAGGACTACGTCGTGATCGAAGGTGCGCAGCACACGTTCATCCCGTGCACGGCGTGCGAAACGACGCCCGGTCAGTACTCCAACACGATGAAGAACCTGATGGACTACATTCGCGACTGGATCGACAAGCGCTACTAAGTACCGAAGGCGGCGGCGAGCTCGCCGAAATCGTGCACGATCGTATCCCATTCCTGGTTCGGCGGGGGCGGCGTGCGGCCGGGGCCGTTTTCCGCGGGCCGGTAGACGAACGCGGTGCGGAACCCGCATTTGCGCGCCGCGCCGAGATCGTTGTTGTGCGCGGCGACGAGGCAGATCTCGGGCGGCGGCAGCGCGAGGATGTCGGCCGTGCGCAGGTAGGCTTCGGGTGAGGTCTTATAGGCTTGCGCCACCTCCGCGCCGAGGATCGCGTCCCACGGCAGGCCGGCGCGCTTGGCCATGTCGACCATTAGGATGATGTTACCGTTGGAGAGCGGCGCGATGATGTAGCGCGTCTTCAGCCGCACGAGGCCCGCCACGACGTCGGGCCACGGATCGAGCCGGTGCCAGGCGAGGTTGAGCTCGTCCAGTTCCGCCGCCGGCACGGCTGCCGGATCGATGCCGAACTCCGGCAGCACGCCTTCGAGGTTCTCGCGATGCAGCACGTCGAGCCGCACGAACGGACGCCGGCCGGCGCGCACTTCCTCCATCACCGGCTGATAGCGCGCGCGCCACGCGTCCGCGAACGCCGCCGGATCGGCGTTGCCCGCGGCGTGCCGGTCCAAGAACGGCGCGGCTTCGCGAGCGACCCCGCTGCGCCAATCGACGACGGTTCCGAACACGTCGAAGAGCAGCGCGCGCACGTCTACGTGCGGCCGGTGAGTTTGCGTCCGGCGTCCAGCGCGGCGTAGCTGCGCGTCGGCGCCGCCATCAAGAAGCGATATCCGGCCTTCACGATCGACTCCACGTTCTTGGTGTCGACGTGCGGGTGACCGACGACGACGTTGTGCGCCTTACACGTCGTCACGACGCGGTTCATCCACTCCACGACGACCGGATGTTCGTACTCACGCGGATGGCCCAGTTCTTGGGAGAGGTCGCCTTCGCCGATGAGGATCGCACCGATGCCGGGCACTTTGTTGAGGATGTCGGGCAGGTTCTCGATACCGCGCGTATCTTCCATCATCAGGATCACGAAGATCTCGCCCTTGGGATTGAGCGGCCACACGTCGGCGCGTTCGTAGTATTCGGCTTGCGAGATGCCCCAGTAGCGGACCGCCCCGTGCGGACCGTCGCCGCGCACTCCCGCCGGTTCGTAGAGCGGCGCGCTCGACAAGCGGGGGTAGCGGCAGGCCGCGACGGCGTTGTAGGCTTCTTCGACCGTCGAGATGTGCGGCCACACGATGCCGTATGCGCCGAGATCCAGCGCTTGCTTTGCGAAGACTTGCGACTTTTCCGCACCGTTGGGCGGGATGCGCACCATCGGCGTCACGGCCGGTGCGACCGAGCCCGAGCGCGCGATCTGCCCGCGGTTGAGCAAGTACTGCAGACCGTCGCGCAACGCGGCCACATCCCAGGGGTTGTGTTCCATCTCGAACACGACGCCGTCGTACTTTGCCGTGCTCATCTCGACCGCCGGCTCGCGACCCGGCGGCGTGAACGTGGTGAATGCGGTTTGACCCGATTCGAGGGCGGCAATAACGGAATTGAGGCGCGGTAACTCACTCATTTCTCATCTTTTTGCCGGAGGATGGTCACCGAGCCTGCTGAAAATCTCTGCGAGGTAAGCTATGCGTCGTTGGTCATTCGTCGCGGTCCTTGGTAGTCTGATCGCGCTAGCCGGATGCGGCGGCGGCAGCAATACCGTCACGGTGCCGGGTACTTACGCCCCGCCGACGACGGGCGGCCCCTACGTTTACGTGACCGACGGCGGTTTCAACGTCGTGCAGATCGCGCAGTCGTCGAACGGCCCGCTGAGCCCGTCGGCGGCGATCAGCGGCCCGAATACGGGATTGCAGGGTGCCGCCGGGATCGCGCGCGACACCGCAGGCAACATCTACGTCGCCAACAACGGCGGCAACCAGATTCTCGTCTTTCCCCCTGCCGTGGCGGGCAATGCGTCCTCGAGCTTGCAGATCAAGGGCGGGTCGACCGGCCTCGACGGGCCGTTCGGCGTCGCGATCGACGCGCAAGGCCGGCTGAACGTCACGAACACCGCGGCCAACTCGGTGACGATCTACGCGGCCGGAGCGAACGGCAGCGTCGCGCCGGTGGCGACGATCGCCGGGACCGCCACCACGCTCAGCTCGCCGACCGGCATCGCGTTCGACACCGCCGGCAACATCTACGTGGCCAACCAAACGGGATCGATCACGGTCTTCGCCGCAGGAGCCAACGGGAACGTGGCTCCGATTCGCACGATCACCGGCACCGCAACCGGGTTGAACGCGCCGGCCGGGCTGTGTCTCGACGGCAGCGGCAACCTCTACGTCGCCAACGCGAACGGCAACAGCATCACCGAATACGCCGCGGGTGCCAACGGCAACGTCGCACCGACGACGACGATCGCGGGATCGAACACGCTGTTGGCGGAGCCGCAAGGCATCGTCATCGGCAGCGGCAGCCGGCTCTTCGTCACCAACTACAGCGTGCCGCACGTGCCGGGCCTGATTACGGTCTACGCGCTGAGCGCATCGGGCAACGTCGCACCGGTGCAGAGTATCACCAACATGCTCGGCCCGGTCGGCATCAGCCTCTAGCGCTCAAGACGCGAACCGCAGCAGGCCGCGCGCGAGCAGCATGGCCAGCTCGCGCACGGCGGCGGGATCGTTGACGTCGCGCACGCGCACGCCGCCGGCGGCCACGCGTATCAGCAGGCCGAAAGCCGCGCGCGATACGGCACCCGCTTCGTGGATCGAACCGGGCCCCGGCGTGACGTAGCACGACGCCGTTACCTCGCCCGCGGGTGGCCGTTCCGCGACGTCGACGAGCGCTACGTGCGGCGCGAGTTGCAGCGGCAAATCCGCGATTTCGCCGCGCGCGAGTTGCTGCTGATGCGCAAACCACGCCGCGACATCGCCGGAAACGCTGCCCGCCAGTGCCGCCGCCGTCCGTTGGACGAATGCCGGTCCGGCGTTCGCGTCTTGGACGATGTACCCGAAGTCGAGCGAACGGATGCCGGACCGCTCGAAGTGCCGCAGCAGCCGCACGGTCTGTGCTTGCCGCTCCGAAGACGAGTCGTAATGCGCGGCGTGCGTCTCGGCGTAGTCCAGCAACTCGTGATGATGCTGCAGCAGGATCAGCGTCCGGCGCGCTTCGCCTTGCCACTCCGCGATGCGCGCCGGGAGCGAGGCAACGTTGGCCAGATCGGCCACGATCGTCAGCGTGCCGTCCGGTTCCAGATGCTCGACGGCGCCGCTCAGGATGCGCGCGAGAACGTCGTCGCCGCGCGGTCCGCCGCCGCGATAGAGCAGCTCGGCATCATCCTCGGGCCACGGAACGAACGGCGGATTGGCCACGATCGCATCGAAGCGCGCGGCGCCGAGCGGCGCGTACGCGTCGCCGTACACGAATTCCGCTCGAGCAACGCGGTTCACCGCGGCGTTGAAGCGCGCGAAGCGCAGGGCGCGCTCGTTGACGTCGACGCCGACCACGCGTTCGCTGTACGCCGCGGCCGCCAGCGTTTGGGCGCCCGCGCCGCAGCAGAGGTCGAGCGTCGCGCGCCGGTGCGTGCGCGGCGCAACGCGCTCCAAGCCGACCGAATCGCCGCCCGGCGGCATCACGTAATCCGCGAACGGTGCTTGCGGCCAGATTGCGTTGTAAGCGCGCGCGTCGGCGAAGATCAGCCGGCCGGCGAACCAGGTCGCGCTTACCAGCGAGCGCAGGCGTCCGTCCGAAGGCACCAGCGCCGCCATCGCCGTGAGAAAGTCGACCGCCGCATCTCCGAGCCACGCCCGCAACTCCGCGTCCGGCTGCGGCTCGTGCAGCACGAAAAAGCGGGCCGCGGCGCCGGCCGCGTTGTTCGGCAGCACGAACGCATCGTAATACGCGGTGCGGCTCGGACGCACCGACGCAATCTCGGTCAGTCCGAAGAGCGCGGCGGCGCGGCCGGGACCGAAACCTGCGGCGACCAGCGCGTCGTGGAGGGCCGCCGCGGCATTGCGGTGCTCGGAGCTATCGGGGTCGAACGCCGCGAACGCCGGCGCGCCGAACCGGCGCGCGCTGTATTCGTCGGCGCTCACTAGAAGCGCGCGATGAGTTCTCGCTCGAGCTTTTCTTGCCAGACGCTCCCGCGCGGAATCTGCAAGTCGACCGGTCGCACCGTGCTGTAGTCACCGGGATTCGCCCCGCGCGGGGTCCCACCGTGCTCGACGGTATCGACGGCTTCGAGCAACAGTTGGCGCGCCGCGATGATCGCGCGATCGCTCGTTCCGAGATGCTCCTGCGTGCGATCGCAGATCGGCCCCATGCCTTCTTGCAACGCGTAGTCCTGCGTGTTGATGCCCTTGATGCCGGTGTAGGTCTTCGTGCGCTGGCGTTCGCGGTCGATCAGGTAGTCGTTCTCGGCGTTGCGCTTGAGACGGTACGTGCCGGGAATGTAGTCGTCCGGTCCGCGGCCGGAGTAGACATCGTGCTCGAGCGCGTGCTCGCGGTCGAGCGGGATCGCCGGATCGTAAGAATAGATCCAGTTGAACGTCCAGGTGTGCTCGTCATCGATCGGTACCCAAACGTGACCGAGCAGCACCGGCACGTCTTTCTTTCCGCCGGCCGCATCGGTAACGCCGCCGCGCAGTTGCTGCGCCGGCATCAGGTAGTGATAGACGCGAACGTATTCTTCCTCAGCGTTGCGGCGGCGAATACCGGCGTAACGGAACCCGTACGGGGTCTTCTCGACTTCGAGCCGCGGTGCGGTGTCGGCGTTGCGCAAGAGCTTCTTGTTGAAGAGGTCTTCGTTGTGCACGAACGACGAGTGCGCGGTGTCGATGCCGCCCTCGAGCGCTTGCAGCCAGTTGGCATGCTCGAACGTTTTCGTGACGTGCCGATGCGTCGCGGGCGCGCGCAGCAACTCGTAGTCGGGCGGGGCGGGCTGCAGCTCCGGCGGCCCGAGATAGGCCCAGATCATGCCGCCGCGCTCGGAGGTCGGATACGCGGCGATCCGCACCTTGGTCTTGAAGAGCGAGTCCGGCGGTTCGCTCGGCATATCGACGCAAGCGCCATTGCGATCGAACTTCCAGCCGTGGTACACGCAGCGCAGCCCGCACTCTTCGTTGCGCCCGAAGAACATCGGCGCGCGGCGGTGCGGGCAGAACGCGTCGACCAGCCCCACGTTGCCGTCGGTGTCGCGGAACGCGACCAGATCTTCACCAAGCAGGCGCACGCGCACCGGCGCGCCGTCGGGTTCGGGCAACTCTTCGCTCAGCAGCGCGGGCTGCCAGTAGCGGCGCATCAGCGCACCCATCGGCGTCCCCGGGCCGACTCGCGTTAGGCGGGCGTTTTCCTCGGCGGTGAGCATGCAGGACCTCTTCGGGACCGCCACAGGGCATCCTCGACGAAGCCGTGGAATTCGCGCGCATGCGCCGTCCGCTCTCGCGCTCACGGTTTCTCTCGGCGACGGCGGGAGCCGCGCTGGCCCCGTACGTGGAGTGGGTGCGACCGGCGCTGGCCGATCCTGCCCCGGCCAAACTCTCCGACATCGATCACATCGTGATCCTGATGCAAGAGAACCGCTCGTTCGATCACTACTTCGGCACGCTCTCGGGCGTGCGCGGCTTCGACGACCGGCACGCACCGGAATTAGCGGACGGGCGTCCAGTGTTCTACCAGCCCGATCCGAAATCGCGCGACCGCTTCGTGCTGCCGTTTCGGCTCGATACCTTTCACACCAGCGCCGAACGGCTGCACGATCTGAGCCACGACTGGCAACCGCTGCACGACTCGTGGAATCACGGCCGCATGAACGGCTGGGTCACCGCGCACCGCGCGAGCAACGGCAACTCCGGACCGCTGACGATGGGATATTACACGCGTGAGGACTTGCCGTTCTACTACGCGCTGGCGGATGCGTTCACGATCTGCGACGGCTATCACGCTTCGGTGTTGGGACCGACAAACCCCAATCGCTATTACTGGATGAGCGCGCACTTCGATGCTCCGTTCAAGAACCGCGATCCGCTGACGATCGGACGCACGGCGTTCCACGATTGGCCCACCTATCCTGAAGCGCTCGAGCGGGCCGGCGTGTCGTGGCGCATCTACCGGCCCGAGATCTCGCTCGTGTTTCCCGTCGGGCTCGACGTGATCATGAACTTCAAAAATTTTCACGCGGCGCCGCCCGGATCGGGATTGTACGAGAACGCGGCGCGCGAGCGTTCGGTCGCGACGTTGCTGGCTGACATTCGCAGCGGGAACCTGCCGCAAGTCACCTGGATCGTTCCACCCTACGAACGGTGCGAGCATCCCGACATGCTGCCGGCGGCGGGCGAGGATTATCTGCGCGACATCCTCGAGGCCTTCTGGTCGAATTCCGCGCTGTGGTCGCGCACGGCCTTCATCCTCTCGTGGGACGAAAACGACGGGCTCTTCGATCACGTCGTGCCGCCGACGCCGCCGCCCGGAACGCCCGGTGAGTTCATCGACGGGCTGCCGATCGGTTTGGGGTTTCGCGTGCCGTGTCTGGTGCTCTCGCCGTTTTCGCGCGGCGGCTACGTGTGCGGTGAGACGTTCGATCACACCTCGACGCTGCGCCTGATCGAGAAACGGTTCGGCGTGGAGATTCCGAACCTCACTGCGTGGCGGCGCGCGACGTGCGGTGACCTCACCAGCGCGTTCGGTTTCGGCGAACCGCCCGACCACAGCGTGCCGGTGCTTCCGCAGACCGCCGGTCCGCTCGCCGATGCCGAACAACGGCTGAAATCAGGGAATCTCCCGCGGCCGGCGCCGCCGTCGACGCAGTCGATGCCCAAGCAAGAAGCCGCGCTGGTCAGCCGGAAGCGGCGCAAATGAGCGTCCAGTTTCACAGCGCGGCGAAGGTGTCCGACGTTCCGCTCGACCGGGGGCTTCACCTCAAGGTCGCAGATCGTGACATCGCGCTGTTCAATCTGGCCGGCGAGTTCTACGCGATCGGCGGCATCTGCACCCACGGTGCGGCGCGCCTCGCGAACGGGTACATCATGGGCGATCTGATCGAGTGCCCGCAGCATGCCGGCACGTTCGAGATCAAGACCGGCCGCGCGGTCGATTACCCGTGCACGGTCAACGTGAAGAAGTACGACGTGCGCATCGAGGGCGACGACGTGTTGATCGGCTGGGAGCCGCTGGTGCTATAAGTCGTAAGCGCTATTTGACCGTCGCGGCGGCGAGGTAACGCAGGATCGTCTCGTCGTCGAGCACGATGCTGGGATCGTATTCGGGAGCGTTCTCGATCTGCTCGAGATCGTTGAGGCCGCAGTACTTGTAGATGCGGTTCGTCGCGCTGACCAGTCGCGCCGGGCGCTCGGGGTCGGCGTTGAAGTGCTGGCTGATCGTGTTCGGCGGAACGTAGATCATGTCGCCGGCTTCCCACTCGAAGCGTTTTTCTTCGTCCTGCGGGATCCAGTGATACGTATCGGTGATCTCGACGTCGCAGTCGACGTGCACGTCGTAACCGCGGCCCTCGAGCACGTACATGCACTCTTCGGCCAGCTGGCGGTGTTTGCCGGAGCGGCTGCCGGGCGGGATGATCTGCATGTAGATGTCGACGGTCTCGACGCGCGCATTCATCTTGTCGTTGACGAGGTGCTTGATCAGCCCTTGCGGCGACATCTCCCACGGCATCTCGTCGGGGGTGATGATCTTCTTGCGGCCCGCGTCGCGGATCGGACGTTCGGCCGCATCTTTGAGCGCCTCGGCGTAGAAACTCGCTTTGCCTTTGCCCGCGCGCCAGTTGTTCGATTCTTGAAATGCCATCTTGCTGCCTAATCGCCGTGCGCGTGCGCGTGCGCGTGTTTGTGATCATGGCCGTGGTGGTGGTCATGATCGTGATCGTGCTCGCGCCAGGGCTGGTTGTAGTCGACGTCTTCGCGCGGTTCGAAATCACCTTGCGTCGGGGTCGGCTCGGTCGGCCGTTCGGTGACGCGCTTTTGGAAGAGCATGTTCATGAACAAGTACATCGGCTTCGTTTTGATCACGAGCGCTCGC
>JBEKXE010000046.1:0-29614 GCA_049512335.1 Candidatus Lustribacter sp. | reverse complement strand
GATGAGAACTTTCACGTGGTCGCCGTCGATCCCGGTCGCGGCGACGCGGTCGACCTCACGCCTCACGCCGGCGTGCGGGCTGGCTTGCTCGGCGTGGACGACGATCAGCCGGACACGCTGCTAGTCGGCCTGAACCTGCGCGACCGGCGTTATTTCGACGTCCATCGGATCTCGCTCGCAAGCGGCGACGGCAAACTCGACACCGAGAATCCGGGCGACGTGGCCGGCTGGACGGCGGATACCAACCTGATCGTGCGCGCGGCGATTCGCGCGAACCCCGACGGCTCGTACGCCATCCTGGTGCGCGATCAGCCGTCAGCGGCCTGGCGAACCTTGATCGAGCCCACACCCGATGACGGTATTCCGTCGATCGTCGGGTTCACGCCCGACGGTCGCGGTCTGTACGTCATCACCGCCTACGGCGCCAACGCCAAGCGGCTCGTCCGCTACGACGTTGCGAGCGGTGCGGCGCTGCCGATCGTCGACGACCCGGTCTACGACGTCGGCGACGTCGTCGTCTCGCGCCGCACGAAAGACCTGATCGCCGCGCGCATCCAGCGCGACCGTGCCGAGTGGCACGTGATCGACGCGGACTACGCCGGCGACTTCGCCGCGCTGCGCGCGGGCCTGCGCGGCGATTTCTCGGTGACGATCTGCGACCGCGACGATGCGCGCTGGGTGATCTCCGAAGTACGCGACGCCGCCTCCCCCGCGTTCTGGGTCTACGAACGGGCCGGCAAGGCGTTGACCAAACTCTTCGACACGCGTCCCGCGCTCAGCGGCTATGCGCTCGCGCCGATGACGCCGATCGCCTTTCCGGCCCGCGACGGCCTCGAGCTGCACGGCTATCTCACGCGCCCGCCCAACGCATCCGGCGCGTTGCCGCTGGTGCTCTACGTTCACGGCGGGCCCTGGGCGCGCGACGACTGGGGCTTCAATGCGATGGCGCAGCTGCTCGCGAATCGCGGTTATGCGGTGCTGCAGGTCAACTTCCGCGGCTCGGCCGGCTACGGCAAAGCGTTCCTCAACGCCGGCGACCGCCAGTGGGCCGGTACGATGCGCACCGATCTGCTCGATGCGAAGGAGTGGGCCGTTGCGCAGGGCATCGCCGATGCTGCGCGCGTCGGTATCTTCGGCGGCAGCTACGGCGGGTATGCCGTGCTCACCGCGCTGGCGTTCTCGCCGGAGGCGTTCGCGTGCGGCGTCGACGTCGTCGGCCCGTCGAACCTGAACACGCTCTTGAACTCGATTCCGCCGTACTGGGCGCCGATGCGCACCGAATTCACCCGGCGCATGGGTGAAGACGAGGCCTTCCTCAACGCGCAGTCCCCGCTCTTCAAAGCGGACCGGATCACCGCGCCGCTGCTGATCGCGCAAGGCGCGAACGACCCGCGCGTGAAGATCGCCGAGTCCGACCAGATCGTCACCGCGATGCGCGCCAACAGCCGCCCGGTCACGTACGTCGTTTTCGAGGACGAGGGCCACGGCTTCGCACGTCCCGAGAACAACCGCCGCTTCGTCGCCGCGATGGAAGCGTTCTTCGCCGAACATCTCGGCGGCCGCAACGAGCCGGCCGCGCCCGAGGAAGACGTCACTCCGTTCCTGCGCTGAAAGGCGCGGGATATGAAGGGCGGGCCGCCGCTTCTTCGCAGTATCTTCCCGCGCCCTTCACGCCCGTGCATCACCCTAGCCGCCATGGCCGTACATTATTCCGTCATCGGCGCCGGCGCCGTCGGCACGCTCCTCGCGGTGACGCTGGCGCGTAACGGAAACGACGCCGTCTTGATCAGCCGCGGGGAGCCCGGCAAGAAGCCGTTACGGCGGCGCGTCCAGATCGAGCATGCAACGCGCGAGCATCCGGAGCGCGTGCACTTCAGCGTGCTGCACGACGACGAACAAGCCGCCGCCGGCGGGGTGACGGTGCTGTGCGTTCAAGCCCACGACATCGCCGCCGCCGTCACCGAGCACGCCTCGCTCTTCGGACCGCTGCGCACGGTCGTCGCGATCCAGGCCGGGATTCCGTGGTGGTATTTCTCACACTCCCCCGTTCACGTCAACCGGCCGATCGTGGCGGTCGACCCCGACGGCCGGATCGGACGAACGATCTCGTCCGCCGAGGTCGTCGGCGGTGTGCTCGAAACGGCGACCGTCGTTCACCGGCCGGGTCTCGTGCATGCGAACGCGGTCGTCCGCCTGCATCTCGGCGAGATCGACAACGTCCCGAAGCCGCGCACCGCAGACTTGGCCGCGGCCTTTACCGCGGGCCTCGTGCAGGCGACGACGACGACGCAGATTCGCACGGCGATCTGGCGTAAGCTCGTGACCGACATCGCGATCCAACCCATGAGCGCGTTGACGCGGGCCACGCCGGCCGAGATGTGCGCCGACCCGATCGTCCGCGGAAAGCTCGCCCACGTCATGCGCGAGGCGATGACGCTCGCGGCGTCGTTCGACGTCATGCCGGATGCGACGGCCGAAAGCCACCTCGAACAACTCAGCCGCAGCAAGCACCTGACCACGATGCTGCGCGACGCCTTGGTCAACCGTCCGCTGGAAATCGACGCGCTCACCGGAGCCGCGCTCGAGTTGGCGAAGCTCAACGACGTTGCGGTCGGCTCGATCCTCGAGTTGGACGCCCTTACGCGCCTCCTCGACCGTTCGCTTCGAACGCCGCGTGATTTGGGCGAGAACTCGCCGGCAGCGTTACGGTAACGCGGTTCGCCTCACCGATGCAAAATCAGCGGAACGCATGAGATCAGAACGATCTGCTCGCGGACACCAAATCTCACAGTGGAGCGCGGCCTACACCGCGTTCTAGGTGAAGATCTTCGGCCGCAGGTCGAGGTTGGCGTCGAGCAAGCCCGTTTGCCGCATCAGTGCGGTGAGCTTCGGCAACGAGGCCGGCACGACGTCCGACTGCACCGGCACGGTCGGCATGCGCTTCACGAGATCGGCGTTCAGGCCCGAGAACCCCGCTACCAGATCGTAGTAGACTTGTTTCGTCAGGTTGGCCGTGCACCACGCCGCGCCGCGCTTGTAGGCGCGAATGAACGCGCGGATGTCGTTCGGACGCTGCTGCGTCATCGCACCCGATACGGTGAAGAACGCCATCGGCCCGCCGGGGAAGACCTTGCTCAAGGGCCAGTCAAGCAGTTCGATCACCGGATCGTCGAGGGCGACGGTGAGGTAGGGATCGATGATCAGCGCGGCGTCGACGCGTTTCTGTTTGATCGCATCGACCATCGCCGGTAATCCCAACTCGATGATCTGCACTTTCGAGAGATCGCCGCCCGTCGCCGTGATCCACGCAGTCACCGTCATCCAGATCACGTCGCGCAGCGTGTTGACCGCGACGATCTTTCCTTCGAGGTCCTTGCCGGTGTGCAGCGGATCGCCTTTGCGTTTCAGAATCGCACCCGGATCCGGCGGTTTGTTTCCGATGATCGTGCCGGCCAAGATCAGGCGCAGATCGAGGCCGCGCGCGATCGCTTGCGCGATGCTCGTCGAGTTCGAGAAGACGACGTCCATCGAACCACCCATCATCGCCGGAATCGCTGCCGCACCGCCGCGAATCACTTCCGCTTGAACCGCGACGTTTTCGGCGGTGAAATAGCCGAATTTGTCCGCGGCATAGTACGGCGCGTTGGTCGAGATCGGGATGATGCCGACGCGCAGCGGAGCCGGATCGGCTCGCACCGGCTCGATCGCCGCAGCGCTCAAAGCTGCCGCTCCAAGCGCCAGCAGGCTGGATCTACGCGAGATAGGTTGCGTCATGGGCGGTAATCCGCCTTGCGCAGGAATTACTCCTAGCGGGAGCAAGTCGGGAGGCGTGCTTGAGCTTTCACGGCGCGCATTGATCGTTGGCGGAGCCGCGGCGGCGGGCACGGCGTATGCCGGCCGCGGTCGCGCCCAAGCGCAGCCGATGACGAAAATCCGCGTTGCCGTCGTCGCGATCGATATCACCGCCGCCGTGCTCTACGGCGTCGATCAAGGGTTCTTTCGCAAGCGGAACCTCGACATCGAGCTGGCCTTTATGACCAACGGCCCCGCAACCGCCGCGGCGGTCAGCGGAGGCTCGCTCGACATCGGAACCGCCGCCGTCGTGACGATTGCGAACGCCCACGAACGCGGCATACCCTTCGTGCTGGTCGCGCCGGGCGCCGCGTACTCATCCAAACATCCCACCGGTTCGCTGATCGCGCTTGCGAGTTCGCCCCTGCACGTGCCCCGGGATGTGATCGGCAAGACGGTCGGCGTCACGAGCTTGAAGGGCGTCAGCGAGATGGCGACCTGGGCGTGGCTCGACAAGAACGGCATCCCGACGGACGCGGTCAGATTCATCGAAATTCCGTATGCCGACATGGGCGCGGCGCTGGCCGCCGGGCGCGTCGATGCGGTGGTCGCCGAAGAACCCACCCAAACGATACTGTTGTCCAACGGCGGGCGCGTCGTGGCCAACGTCAACGATGCGATCGGCGACACGTGGCTGGGCGGCGGCTGGTTTTGTTTGCTGGACTACGCGAACGCCCATCCGGATGTCATTCGCAGATTTGCCGACGGGGTTGCGGAAGCCGGAACGTGGGCCAACAAGAACCACGAGGCATCGGCGAAAATTCTCGAGAGCTACACCAAGCAGCCCATCAACCCGAACCAGAAGCGCGCGTACTACCCCGAGCGCGTCAGTCCGGCGCTCTTGCAACCGCTGATCGACGTCTCCGCGAAATACGGTCTGCTCAGGGCGTCATTTCCCGCTGAGGACGTGATCGCGCCCCAAGTCCGCTAGCACGGCCGCGATGTTGCCGCGCTCGATGCCGCGCAGTTCGTCGGCGCTGTAGCCGCAGTTGGCGAGCCCCTCGATCTGGTCGACGGCCTCGCGATACGGGTAATCCGAACCGAACACGACCTGGGTCGGCGCGACGAGCTCGCGCAGCGACGACATCGCGCCGCGGTTCGACGACTGTGCCGTGTCGTAGTAGAAGCGCCGCAACTCGGGCAGCAGACCGTGGGGCAGGCGCTCGGCCATCTTCGGCATCTTCGCGACGTTGACGAAGCGCTCGATCAGGAACGGCATCGTGCCGCCCGAGTGGCAGAAGATGAAGCGGATGTTCTGAAACTTGCCCGCCGCGCCGCTGAACACGAGGCTCGCGATCGCGCGCGTCGTGTCGGTGCCGAACTCGATGACGGTCGGCCCGATGTCGGGGACCATGTTCGCGCAACATGCGTTGAGCCGCGGATGGACGAAGACGACGGCGCGCCGGCGATCGAGCTCCTCGAAGATCGGCCAGAACGCCGGGTCGCCGAGATAGGTCGAGCCGTAGCTGGTCAGCATGCCGATGCCCTGGGCCCCGAGATCGTCGAGCGCACGTCCGATCTCCAGCACGCTGCCCTCGACGTCCGGCACGGGGAGCGCGGCGAAGAAGCCGAAGCGGCCGGGAAACTGCTGCGCGAGCGTGGCCGCGTACTCGTTGCATGCGCGCGCGGTTTCACGCGGCATATCGATATCCGCCGACGTGGACAGCAACGCGGTGCCGATCCCGCTGCGATCCATCTCGGCGAGCGAGTTCTCGGTCGACCAGCGTTTGTTGTAGGGCGGGATGCCGCCGTGACTCTCCAGCAGCGCGTTGTAGGCCGGCGCGTAGAAATGGTGGTGAACGTCGACGCGCCCGCTCATTGCACGATCCGCGCGGCCAGCGTGCCGACGGCCGGCGAGCGCATCTCGATCTGATCGCCGGGCTTGATGAACCGGTCGGGCGCGGAGCCGCCTTCGGGAAGACGCGGGCTCGAGTCGGCCGCGGTCCCCTTCGCCGTTCCGCCCGAGATCATGTCGCCGGGATAGAGCGTGAAGTCGGTGGTGAGATAGGCCAGATACTCGGCGAACGAAACGATCATGTCGCGCGTGTTGTACTGCTGGCGGCGTTCGCCGTTCACCCACGTCTCGACGTCGACGTTTCCGGGATCGATGTTCTCGTCGACGACGATGCACGGTCCGACCGAATACGAGCCGTCGAAATTCTTCGACATCCCGAATTTGAGCGGGGCGTCGACTTCGGTTTGATCGCGGATGCTCCAGTCGCCGAAGAGCGTGACGCCCCAAACGTACGGCGTGATGTCCGCGCTCGCGCTGAAGTTCTTCACCGGCTTGCCGAGGACGATCGCGAGCTCGCCCTCGTAATCGAGCCGCTTCGTGCGGGCCGGATAGGTGATATCGCCGCCCGGCTCGGCGGCGTCGCGGCCGACTTTCCAGAAGCCCCAAATGCCTCCGGCCCGAAGCTTTTTCTTGAGCGCCTCCATGTCGGAGGTGTCGATCTTGATGGTGCCGCCGCGGTTCGCCATCGCGGCCGTATGGTCGGCGAAATTGCCGCCGGCGCAAGCGATCCGCGCGCCCGGTACGTGTGGTGCGTGCAGTTGGACGGCGGCCCGCGTAAACACACCCCGCGCCGCGCGGTCGGCCGGCGCGACGTCCTTTGCCGCCGCGACGACGCCGGCCGCGGTGGCCAGTGCCGCCGGCCCCCCCTCGATGAACGTCAGGAGATCCGCCGGCAGCTGCCCGGCGCTGGCGCGGGCCAGGTCCACGACCAGGTCGTTCACCCACGCGCCGACGCGTTTTCCGGGACCGTATACAACAATCTTCACAGCACGCGCCGTTCGACGTACGTAACCCTCGAGTCCCCGGTGCGGCTCCCCAAAGAACGCGGGCGGCAAACGACGAAGGGCACCACCGCATGCATGACGTGAAGTTCCTGGATCGCGGGGTGCAGGTGATCCTGGACAGCATCGCGCGCAGGCGCGAGGATCCGGGCAAAACCAAGGATGCCCTTTGGAAAACTGCGTGGGCGCGCGGGTACCAGGATATTCTGGTGCCCGTTCACGGACCCGACACGCGTTACGAGGGGATCCTCTGCCTCGCGCACCGCGTGGGAAAGCTCACCGTCGTGGCCATCGACACCACGGAACGGATGCTGGCGGTCGTCGAGCCGTTCGAAGACGTGCCGCCGGTGGGCTCCAAAGTGCGCCTCACCGCGCTCTTTCTGGGCGAGCGCGAAACCTGGGTGATGAAGGCCTTGGCCACGATGGGGTGCGGCCTCACGCTGCGGTTCGGCGACGACGTCGGTAACAAGCGGCTGGGCGATGCGGGTTGGGGCGACATCCTGCGCGCTGCGCTGACGCAAGCGCGGGTGGCGGAAAACCAGCTGACGATCAAGCTGAACGCGGACCGCATCGCGCTGCCCCACATCGAGCCCGAGCCGGAGTTCAAGGATCAGATCGTCAAGCTCGACGGCGAGATGCGCGCGCGGATTTCCTCCGCGCCGCTCACCCCCGACGAAGAAAAAGAAAAGAGCAAGTTACGCACCCAAGAGCAGGCCAACGCGTTCTTTCAACGCCGTAAAACGAAGCTGGCCGAGCAATACCGCGTCGAATCGCTCGAATTCCGGGCCAAGACGATCCCGGAGCTACGGGCCGCGTACGACAAGCGCCAAGCCCGCAACAACGAAGTTCAAGCCGAGATCGATCGCGTGACGAAACTGCTGGCGGAAAACCTCGCCAACGTCGAGCTCGCCGGCCAAGCGATCAAGATGATCGAGCGGATCGAGGAGGCGAGCCTGCCGATTTTCGTCGGCGACATGAGTGCCGTCCAGAACGACCCGCGCGGTCATTTCAAGGAAATCGTGGAGACGCTGAGCCTGTTGTTCGAGATCGCCGGCACGCAGCGCCGCCGCGTCTGAGGCCTACTGGAAGAACAGGTCTTTCGCCGGGAAAGCGTTGGAGATCAGCTTGTACTTCGCTGCGGCATCGATGAACGGCTGAAGCAGAGCCGGATCGGAACTCGTTGCGCCTTCGACGCGCTGCAGCTTTTCGAGGACGTCGAGCGGTACTTTCGTCGCATCGGCCATGATCGGAGCGGTTTCGGCATGGTGGGTGTTCGTATAGGCCGCGGCTTGATAGGTGATGCGCGTCCAATCGCGCACCGCTTGCGGGTGCGCCGCCGCCCAATCCTTGTTGGCGAAATAGACGCCGAACGCGAAGTGCGTCGAGATCGCGCTGTAGGGCTCGGCGATCGCCTTTACTTGACCGCTCGCGAGCGCGTCGTGCAGTTGCGGATCCTGCAGCGCATCGGCGTCGATGCGGTGCGCGGCGAGCGCCGAGGCGGCCAGCGAGTTGGGAATTTCGATGAAATGCAGCGTTTTCGAATCGCCGCCGTTCTGGTCGACCCACGCTTCGGTCACCAGCGTGTTCAAATCGTTGAGGGCGGGCACGCCGATCGTCTTGCCGTTGAGCTCGGCTCCGGTCTTGATCGACGAATCGGCCGCGACCAGCAGCTCGTTGAACGGCACCTTGGGATTCCAGATCGCGCCGTTGGCGACGAGGACGAGCGGAAGACCCTTCAGGTGGGCCACAAACGATGCGACCGCGCTGCCTTTGCCCATCTCGTAGGCGCCGGAAACGGCCGCGGTGGTCGCCGCGGTTCCGCTCGAGGTGGAGATCACTTGCACGTCGAGCCCGGCTTTCTTGTAGAGCCCTTCGTGCACGGCGTAGAGCACCGGCGTCAGGTCGTCGGTCAGCACGCCGCCGAGGCGAATCAAGACCGGACCTTGGGCCGACGCGTTACGCGGCGCCGCGGCGAGCGGTAGCAGGGCGAGGGCGGCGACGGCCGCGATAAGGCGAACGCTGAACATGATCTTTTCCTCCTGGCGGAGGACGTGCACCGTTTCGGAACGCAAATCCCGCTATGGCCGACGTCGAGAAGTACGTGAACGAGGTCGTCACCCGGCAGTCCGATCTGCAGCGCCGGATGTATCGTGAGACCCTGGCGGTGCCGCACGGCCGCATGCAAACCGGACCGGACCAGGCGAGTTTTCTCACGTTTCTCGTGAAGCTGATAGCGGCGCGGCGGGCGATCGAGATCGGAGTCTTCCGCGGCTTCGGTTCGGTGGCGATTGCGAGCGCGCTTCCGGCGGACGGGAAGCTCGTCGCGTGCGACGTCAGCGACGAGCACACCCGGGCCGCGCGCGCCTATTGGAAAGAAGCCGGGCTCGCGGACAAGATCGACTTGCGGCTCGGCCCCGCGACGGAAACCCTCGACGCGCTGCTCGCGAGTAGCGGCCCGGCGAGCTTCGATTTCGCGTTCGTCGACGCCGACAAGTCGAACTACGACGCCTACTACGAGCGCGCTCTCGTGCTCGTGCGCGCCGGCGGGTTGATCGTCTTCGACAACGTGCTCTGGGGCGGCCAGGTGGCCGACAATCGTTACCGCGATGCGGATACCACCGCCTTGCGCGCGCTCAACGCCAAAGTTCGTGACGACGAACGGGTGGACGCGACGCTGGTCACCATAGGAGACGGCTTCTTGCTGGCCCGCAAACGATGAACGTCTCGCGCAGATCGATCTTGTCGGCGAGTCTCGCCGCGCTGGGAACGCGCGCTCTTGCGCTGCCGGTGAGCGCGCAGACGCCGCCGACGGCCCTGCGCCTGGGGATGACGCCGGACGTCGACGTCTCCAACGTCGTCTGGGAAGTTCCCAACGGCATCTTTCCACGACTCGGCCTGCAACTCGAGGGTCAGCGGCTCGGCAGCGGATCGGCCGTGACCGCTGCGGTGATCGGAGGGTCGATCGACATCGGCACGGCGAGCATTTTCGGGCTGATGAACGCGCATCTCCGCGGCGTTCCGATCGTGCTGGAATCCGCGCAAGCGATCTACGATGCCTCGAGCCCGGATACAGCCTTCGTGGTCGCTAAGAACAGCCCGATCACGACCGTCGCGCAACTCAACGGTGCGACGATATCTGTGGCTGCATTGGGCGACCTCTTTACCATCGGGACCTCGGCCTGGGTCGACCAGAACGGCGGCAATTCCAAGACCCTTAACTTCGTCGAGTTGCCGGTGCCGTCGGCGGCAGCTGCCATCGCCAGCGGCCGCATCACCGGGGCGCTGCTCGTCGAGCCGTTCTTGGAAGACGCGCTCGAGCGCGGGCTGGTCCGCGTGCTGGGTCATCCGTACGACTTGATCGCCCCGCGGTTCGCGATCACATATTATTTCTGCTCGGCGAGTTATGCGGCGAGCAACAAGGATGTGCTGGCACGCTTCCGGCGCGGAATCACGCAGGCCATCGCGTACGCCAACGGTCACAAGAGCGAAGTCTACGCGCTCGCGGCCAAGGACAGCGGAACGTCGCTCGAGACCGTGCAGCACATCCCCTTCGTCTTGGGGACGGGCCTCGACCCGCGCCTGATTCAACCCGTGATCGACTACGCCGCACGCTACAAGTTCATCCCGAAAGCGTTTCCCGCATCCGAGATGATCGACCCGAACGCGCTCGCCGCCTCGTAGTCGAGCCGTAGTCAGCGCGCGAACAGCGCCGTGATTCGACCTTGGTCGAGGATGTGGCCGGTCATGCAGAACATCAGCATCGCGCCGGTCGTACCGGGCCCGAGGCCGAGTTTTTCCACGTCCAGCGCGTAGACGTTGAACTCGTAGCGGTGCGGTGGAGCTCCCGGCGGCGGCGCCGCGCCGCCGAAGCCGCTCGAACCGAAGTCGGTGTAGCCGAGAACGGTGCCGGGCAACGCCTTGTCCATCGCGCCGGCGCCGGCCGGCAGCGAGGTGCGCGTGGCCGGAACGTCCATCAGCAGCCAGTGCCAGAACCCGACCGTCGTCGGCGCGTCCGGATCGAAGCACGTGATGACGTAGCTCTTCGTTCCGGCCGGGCCGGCCGACCAGCTGAGATCCGGCGACTGATTGGCGCCGGTCAACCCGAAGCCGTTGTAGATCGCCGAGTCGGGAAGGGTTCCGCCGTCGGTGAATTGAGAGCTTGATACCTTCAGCGCCACGAGCTACCTCCGAATGTGTAGAAGTTCAAACCTGCGCGATGATCTCCGCGGCCGGGAAACTGCGCTTCAAGATCCCGTAGCGGGCGCCGAGATCGATCACCGGCTGGAGCAGCGCGGGCGTGACTTCCTCGCCGAACAGCGTCCGCACCGAGCGCGCGACGACGGCGGGGTCTTGTTTGGTCAGCGTCGCGACCGCTCCGACCGAGGCGGCGGGATCGGTGTTGTACCAGTGCGCGGCCTTGTTCAGCGCCTCGCGGACGCGAGCGGCAGCGGAGCGGTGCGCGGCGACCCACGTCGACGTCGTCACGTAGACGCCGTTGAGGAAACGCGAGGCGATCGCATCGTTGGGCGAGCCCAACGACCGGCACGTCGCCTGCGCCGTGGTGGCAAAGGGCTGCGTGATCAGCGCCGCGTTGATGCGGCCCGACTCGAGCGCCGCCTGCATCAGCGAGAACGGCATCTCGACCCACTGCACGGTTTTGGAATCGCCGCCGTGCTTGTCGATCCAGGCTTGGGATGCCAGTTGCGCCGAACCACGCAGGACGTTGACCGCGACGGTCTTGCCGTTGAGGTCGGCGCCCGAAGCGATCGCCGAGGTCTTCGCCACCATGAACTGCGAGCCGAGGTGACTGCTCTCGTACATCGGACCGCCGCCGATCGCCACCAGGGCCGTGCCGTTTTGGTGCGCGACCGCCAGCGACATCGTGTTCATGCTGCCGATCGCGATGTCGCCGCCGATGATCGCCGCCGCCGTCGCCTCGCCCGACGTCATCGTCTGAACGTCGAGCTGCAGACCGGCGCGCGCGAAGTAGCCCTCGGACTGCGCGAGGAACAACAGCGCGTCGCCCTCGATCGGGGTGGCGGCCGCCGGGATGCGTTCGAGCGTCTGGCCGAACAGCTTGCCCGGGAGTGCGGCGGCGGCGAAGCCGAGCGAACTGCCGAGCAGGTCACGACGATTCATTCCGCGACGTTTTAATGCGACTGCCGCGAGCCCTGCCCGCCCGTGCGAAGGAGAAGCATGAACGAGACGACGTTTCCCCGTTTGCGCCGCGCTCTTTTCTTGAGCGCCGGCGCGGCTTTCGTTGCGGCGCCGCGCCCGGCGCGAGCGCAATCGTTGACGAAGCTCAATATCGGTTCCACCGCGTCCGGTGACGTGGTCGTCGCGCTATGGGCACAACAGAGCGGGATCTTCCAGAAGTACGGCCTCGACGCCGACGTCCAGCGTCTGAACAGCAGTTCCGCCGTCGTTGCCGCCGTGCTCGGCGGATCGCTGGATCTCGGCCGAGCGAGCCTGTTCTCGCTCGTCGTGGCGCGTGGGAAAGGGCTGCCGATCGTGCTCGAAGCGCCGTCGGCGCTCTACAAAGTGACCTCGCCCGATGCCGCGCTGGTCGTGGCCGCTGATTCGCCGATCCGCAGCGCACGGGATTTGAACGGCAAGCTGCTTGCCTCGGCATCGCTCGGCGATCTGTTTACCACCATGAACTCTGCGTGGATCGATGCCAACGGCGGCGATTCACACAGCGTCAAATACGTCGAGCTGCCCGGTTCGGCCACGGCCAACGCGATCGTCGCCGGCCGTGTCGATGCGGCGATGCTCGCCGACCCGGCCCTCGGCGAAGCCGTGCGCAGCGGCAAGTGCCGTGTGCTCGCTCATCCCGAAGACGTGCTCGGCAAGGTCTCGATGGCGACGGCGTATTTCTGCTCGGCCGACTTCGCCGCGAAGAACCCGGCGCTGATAACGCGCATTCGCAAAGCGCTGGACGAGTCGGCGGCCTACGCGATCGCCCACCCGGCCGATACGATCCCGGCCATCGCCAAATTCAGCGGCGTCGATCCGAAGCTGGTCGTGCCGGCTCAGCTCGGCCGAGCTTCGGATCTGCTGGATACGCGGTTGACGCAGCCGACGATCGACGTGTGTGCGAAATACAACGCGATCCCGAAGGGGTTCCCGGTCCGGGAGATGATCGACCCTAGCGTGTACCAGCCGTAGACGCGGCTTCGGTCTTCACCGTCGACGCTTGGAAGATCTCGTCGATCGCCTTCGTCAGTGCGGCGTTGAACTCGGCGTCGCTCATCGACACCTTGAGCTCCTCGACCAGCGCGCGCGAGAAGCTCGCGATCATGCCGTGATTCTGCGCGAGTTTCTTGCACGCGTCCGCGCGGGTGTATCCGCCGGAGAGCGCGACGACGCGGGCCACCTTCGGGTGGGCGATCAGCGGCGCGTAGAAGTCGGGGACGTCGGGGATCGTCACCTTCAGCATCACCTGACGGCCGGCCGGCAACGCGTCCAGACCCTTGGTCAGCTCTTCCCGCAGGATCGCCTCGGCGGCGGCCTTCTCGGGACTCTTGATCGACACTTCCGGTTCGAGAATCGGCATCAGCCCGTGCGCGGCGATCTGCGCCCCGACCTCGAACTGCTGCTTCGCGATCGCGGCGATGCCGGTGCGATTGGCGAGGTTGACCGTCGAGCGCATCTTCGTGCCGTAGACGCCGAGCTTGACGGCGCGCGCGAGCAACTCGTCGAGACCGCCGATCGGCTTCATCAGATTGACGCCGTCCTGCTCGGCTTCGAGGCCCTTGTCGACCTTCAGAAACGGAACGACGTGGCGGTCTTCCCAGAGAAAGCTCGGGACCGGCTTGCCCTTGACGTCGCCGTCCATCGTGCGCTCGAACAGAATCGCCGCGATGACCTTGTCGCCGGTGAACGCCGGCGAGGTCATCATGCGCACGCGCATCTCGTGCATGAGCTTGAACATCTCGGCGTCGCCGCTGTAGGCGGTCTCCGGGATGCCGTAGAGCTTGAGGGCGCCGGGGGTCGACCCCCCGCTCTGGTCCAGGGCGGCGAGAAAACCGGGCTTCTTGGCGACCTGCTCGGCCATGGCGGCGTTTGACACGAGAATTCCCTCCACGAAAAGACGCTTGGCGCTACAATTCGGCCGTACCCCAAAATCCCCTTAGCCCCGCCCCGTCAGTGCGGGTGCGCCCTTGAGTTGCAGCAGCGCACGCGCTTGCGCCGGAGTGGCGATGTCGAGCGAGAGGGCGCGGAGGATGCCGACGATGCGACGGACTTGGGCGGCGTTGGTTTCGGCCAAGGTGCCTTTGCCGTCCCACAGCGAGTCCTCGAGCCCGACGCGGACGTTGCCGCCCAGCGTCGCGGCCTGCGTCGCCACCGGAAACTGATTGCGTCCCGCGCCCAGCACCGACCAGACGTAGTCCTTGCCGAACAGCCGGTCGGCGGTGCGCCGCATGTGCGCGACGTCTTCGGGATGGGCGCCGATGCCGCCACGGATGCCGAAGACGGATTGGATGAACAGCGGCGGCCGGATCAAGCCGCGCTCCAAAAAGTGCGCCGTGTTGTAGAGGTGCCCGATGTCGTAGCATTCCATCTCGAAGCGCGTTCCGTTCGCGCTGCACGACTCGAGAACGTACTTGATGTCGCGAAAGGTGTTGCGGAAGACGAAATCTTCGGTTCCGGCGAGGTACGGCTGCTCCCACTCGTAGCGGAAGGTCTTGTAGCGGTTGAGCATCTCGTAGAGGCCGAAGTTGATCGAGCCCATGTTGAGCGACGCGATCTCGGGCTTGAAAACGAGCGCCGGCTGCAGCCGCTCTTCGAGCGTCATCCCCGGACCACCGCCGGTCGTGATGTTGATGACGACGTCGGAGCGGGCGGCGATCGTCGGCAAGAACTGCGCGAACAGCGCCGGATCTTGCGACGGCTTGCCGTCAACCGGCGAGCGCGCGTGCAGGTGCACGATCGACGCGCCGGCCTCGGCCGCACCGATGGCCGCTTCGGCGATCTGCTCGGGCGTGATCGGTAAGAACGGCGACATCGACGGTGTGTGGAGCGAGCCGGTGACCGCGCAGGTCACGATGACGTTGGGCATTAGACAAATCCTCGCGTGCGGTCTATGCTAGCCGCTATGGCATCCCTGCCGATGAACGTTGCAACCGTTACCGCGCGCGACGGCGTATCGATTGCCGTCGCCGTCTATCTGCCCGCTGCGGGCGGGCCGGTTCCGGCCGTACTCGCGGCGTCGCCGTATCGCTTCGACAACAACGTCTTGCCGCCGAGCCCGCAGTTCTTGTGGCGCGAGACCGGCCCGATCGATCTCTACAACGAGCGCGGCTACGCGTACGTCAACATGGACGTGCGCGGCTCGGGCCGGTCGGGCGGCACGTTCGGTTTCCTCGATCGTGCCGAGCAGCACGACCTCTACGACGTCGTGCAATGGATCGCCGCGCAGCCGTGGTGCTCGGGTAAGGTCGGCGGCATCGGCCAATCGTACTTTTGCATGCTGCAGTGGTTCATGGCGGCGCAGCGGCCGCCGGCGCTGGCGTGCATCGCGGCGCACGACGGCTTGAACGATCCGTATCGCGCGAGCGTCTACAACGGCGGGATTCCGGGCGATTTCTTCCCCGGCTACTGGTGGCAGCAGAACCGCATCATCAACCGCGCGCCGGCCAACGGCGGCCCGCCACGCGAGCAAGACGTCGACCTCAACCTGATGCTCGCCCGGCACCCCGCCTACGACGACTTCTGGCGCGAGCGCACGGCCTGGGCGATCCTCGACCGCATCGAGGTGCCGCTGTACTCCGGCGGCGTGTGGGCCAAGCACCAGTTGCACACGCGCGGCAACATCGAGGGCTACAAACGCGCCCGCGGCCCGAAGAAACTGCGCATGTCCGGCGCGCCGAACGCGTGGGCCGCGAACGCCGAGTTCAATTCACGCGAATTCCACGAACGCGTGCTGTTGCCGTTCTACGACCAGTATCTGAAGGGCATCGACAGCGGTTACGAACAACGCCCCGCCGTCGAGTACGCGGTGCGTGGTTCCGAGCTCACGCGAACCGCCGAGACGTGGCCTCCGCCGACGGTGCGCTACGAACGCTGGCACTTGCATGCTGGTCCATCCTCGAGCGTAACGTCGCTCAACGACGGCGGCCTCGCAACGAAGGCGGGCGCCGGTTCGACCAGCTACACCTACCCCAATCCCGGTTGGGTCTCGGGCGTCGTTGGCTTCGGGCCCGAGGGACCGGCCGGCGGATTCGATCCGGTGCGCCGCGTGCTCACGTTCACGTCGCCGCCGCTGGACGCCGACGTGGAGATCGCCGGTCCGATCAAGCTCGAGCTCTATGCATCGTCGACCGCGGCCGACACGGATTTCTTCGTCAAGCTCTCCGACCAGTTTCCCATGGCGGAGGCCGACCGCGCGCACGATCGCAACCCGCGAGCCGAGGTCGTATCGCGCGGCTGGCTGCGCGCGTCGCACCGCCGGCTCGATCCCGAGCGCAGCACCGAGATGGAGCCGTATCATACGCACGCCGCGCCGGAGCCGCTCGTGCCGGGCGAGATCTACCGCTTCGACATCAGCATCGAACCGATGGCGTACCGCTTCGCAGCCGGACACCGCATCCGTCTCGAGATCGTCAACGGCGACTCACCCGTCAGCGAGATGCTGTGGACGCACTACTACCACCCCGACAAGATCGGTACCGACACGATCTACCACGATGCGGCACATCCGTCGGCTCTGATCCTCCCCGTCGACCGCCGCTAGCGCGCTACTTCTCGACCGGATCGCGAACCATCGGAAACGTCGCGATCTCGGTGTTTTGCAGTTTGCCGTCGACCTTGTCGACCCGGCGAATGTAGATGTTCTGGATGATCTCGCGCGTTTGCGGATCGATTTCGATCGGTCCGCGCGGGCTGTCGAGTTTCATGCCGCGCACCAGCGCCATCGTCTTGTCGGGATCGACGTTGCCGTTCTGCGCCGCGACGACTTTGTAGATCGCCTGCATCACGTCGTAGGTGGCGACGCTGGCAAACTCGGGGCCGTCGACCGCAGGGTCGGCGGCGTGCATGTCGCGCGTCAACTCCCGGTTCAACGCCGAATTGTGGGTAGCGGCGTAGTTTCCGGCCGTGATCACGCCGAGGGCATCGTCGCCCAATCCCGGCAACGTGCTCTCGTTGGTGAGATCGACCGTCGCCAGGATCTTCGTGCCGGTGGCCGGGCCGCCGGCCGCGTACCACGCCTTGAGGAACGGGCCGCCCGAGACGGTGAGAAACGCGAAGATCACTTGCGGGTGCGCGTCTTTGATGCGCTGCACGTACGCGGAGTAGTCCTGCGCCGAGGGCGGCACGCGCGCTTCGCCGACGATCTTGCCGCCGCCGGCGGTAAACGCGCTTTGGAATCCGGTCGCCGCGTCGATGCCCGGCGCGTAGTCGAGAACGATCGTGTACGCGGTCTTGAGGTTGTTCTTGAGCGCCCACTGCGCCAGCGGGCTCGTCATCTGGCCTTCGGTGTAGCTGAAGCGCGCCACGTACGGGTGCTGCTCGAGGATGCCGTACGACGCCGCATTGGTGATGAACGTCGGCTTCTTCGCGCTCGTCGACACGTCGCCGACCGCCATCGCGTTGGGCGAGAAGACGAGGCCCATGAGAAAGTCCACTTGGTCGGAGATGATGAGCTCTTGCGCCAGCCGTTTGGCGGTGTCGGGCGCGTTACCGCCGTCGTCGCGTTTGACGATCACGACCTTGCGCCCGGCGACCGTATCGCCGTGCTCCTTGAAGAACGCCGCGATCGCCGCGTCGGCCGTCTTTCCGGACGCGGTGAACGGTCCGGAGAACGTGCCCAGGAACCCGATCTTGAGCGGCGGCGCATCGGCTCCGGCGGCGTGCGTGAAAAGGGTAGCCAGCGTGACGGCCGCGAGTACGGAAAGAAGTTTGCGCATCGTGCGGAAACTTGCCACCAGCCCAAGCGGGCACCTGTCCGGCACTGCCGTTCCTCGTGAAAGTGGGCGCAGGGCGCGGTCTTGTACACGGCCAGCCGCATGCCGGCCGAGGTGCCGTACGCCGAGCAGTTCGTCGCCTGGAATCTCGCCAACGCGCCGCGGATATCGGCCAACGTGACGCTGACGACCACGGACCGGATAACCTTCTAGCCGCGCTCGCGCGCTACCGGCAAGAGTCGGCCTAGACGGGGCGAACAGCGAGCCGATCATGAATCGGGCAACTTCTTTGGCACTGCTGGGCACGGGCATTGCCGCACCCTTCGTGTCGTCGCGTCCCGCAGCGGCGCAGACACCGATCCCGGTGCGCATCGCGGCGATCGGTTCCGGCGGCCAGGACGAGGTCCCGTACGCGATCCAGCGTTACGGGCTCGACAAGAAATACGGCTTGGCGATGGAGTTGATCGACTTCGCGGTTCCGGGCCAACAGTACACGATGCTGCGCTCCGACGCGATCGACATCGCGGCCGGAAACTTCGTCGACCTGCTGCGGCAGCGCAAGGCCGGCAACGCGCTGCAGGCGTTTCACTCCTTCCAGACCTTCAGCAACATCATCGTCACGAAACCGCCGTCGCCGATCAAAACGTTTGCCGATCTGAAGGGGAAGAAGATCGGCGAGTTCGGCACGGCGTTTCTGGACTGGCTCATCATCCGCGCGGCCGGGAAAAAAGCCTATAACGTCGACCTCGAGAAAGATGCCACGCTCGTCCAAGGCGCGCCGCCGCTGCTCAACCAATTCCTGGCGCGTGACGACGTCGACGCGACGCTGCAGTTCTCGACGCTGACGTTCGGACCGCACTTGGCCGGTCAGCAGCGCGTCGTGACCGGCATCCCGGACCTGCTGAAGGCGGCGGGCTTCGATCCGCGGTCGTTCTATCTCCAATGGTACGTCTCAGAAAAATGGACGGCCGCCAATCCCGGTGCGATCGAACGCGTCGACGCGATGATCGAAGAAGCCTACGGCAAGCTGCGTACGGACGACAGCCTGTGGCCGCCGTTGGCGCAGAAGGTCGGCATGACGGATCCCGCGCTGATCGCCACCTACCGCGACGAGGCGCGTCGCATCGACGACCCGCCGTATACGCCGGCGCTGATCGCGCCGACCCAGAAGCTGCTCGACGCGATCGTCGCCCTCACCGGTCCCGACGCGGTCGGCGTCACGACGGTGGATCCGGCCGCATTCTTGTTCCCCGGTCACGCGCGCAAGTAAAGCTGCGTGAAGTTCGCGCATTTCGCCCATGTGTGGGGCAAAGCGGGGATGACGCCGCACGAACGCTACGAGCAGCTCTGGCGCGAGCTGGAGGTGGCCGACGCGACCGGCTTCGACTACGGCTTCACGGTCGAGCATCACTTCACGCCCTACGAAAGCTGGATGTCGGCGCCGAACCTCTACGCCGCCGCGGCCACAGCGCGCACGAAGCGCCTGCGCGTCGGCGCGATGGGGCACGTCGTGCCGCTGCATCATCCGGTGCGGTTGCTCGAAGAAATCGCACTGACGGATCAGCTGACCGGTGGGCGGCTCGAAGTCGGGCTCGTCCCCGGCATCGTGCCGTCGTACTTCGAACCGTACAAAGCGGACTATCCCGGGCGGCGGGCGGTGACGCTCGAGTTCGCGCGCTTCATGAAGGCGGCATACGCCGGTGACGGCCACGTGACGTGGGACGGGCCGGCGATTCCGTACGGCGATTTCGACCTCAGCGTGATGCCCGTGCAGCGGCCGCACCCGCCGGCCTGGATGGAGACGCGCGACGTCGCGACGCTCGAGTTTTGCGCGCGCGAAGGCTTGCACACCGGCTACTTTCTGTTGTTTCCGCGCCGCCAAGCGAAGCTGCGCTACGCACCGTACATCGCCGCCTGGAAGGCCCACGGCTGGCCGGGTGTGCCGAACATCGCCTACAGCACGGTCGTCTACGTCGACGAAACCGACCAGAAGGCGCTCGACGTGGCGTTGGCCGACGCGGCCAACGCGTATCACGCGTTCTTCTATTCGCCGACCGGCGACCGCGACGAGATCCGCCGCAAGCAAGTCGAGTTGGCGGACGTCTTCGAGCGGCGCGATCCCGGCTCGGCCGACATCGCGCTCAACATGCTCGACCCGCAGTATCTGCTCGACAACGATCTGGTGCTGATCGGTTCGCCCGGCACGGTGGCCGCGAAATTGCGCCGGATGGCGGAAGAGGGTTCGTTCAACACGTTCTTCGGTGAGTTCAACTTCGGCAACCTCGCCGAAGCGGATCTCATGCGCTCGATCCGCCTCTTCGGGACGGAAGTCATCCCACAGCTGCGCAGCTTCGAGCCGTTCTGACGTGGATTCGGAAACCGCAAATCCGGAAACGATCGTCCAGATGCTCTTCCAGGCGGCGATGAGCAAAGACCCGGGCGCATGGTGTCAAGAGAACCAGGTGCCGCAGAACCTGCTCGCGTCGTGGAAAGAGCGCTATCATCGCGAGTACATCGAGTATCTCGAAAAGGTGTTGCGCGTCATCCGATCGCGCGTCGATTACTGACGCCAGATGATGTCGCGCGCCGGAAAGGCGCGCGCGATGATGCCGTACTTGGCGGCGGCATCGATGAGCGGCTGCACGAGCGCCGGATCGAGCGTGGTGGGATTGGTCGTGCGGTGCATCTTGGCGACGTTCGCGAGGCTCGCTTTGGTGAATTCGGCGACCAGCGGCGCCGTCTCGGGGCGATGCGTGTTCACGTAGGCGGTAGCCACGGCCAAGGTGGAAGCGAACGTCCGGGCTTCGGCCGCGTGGCTCTTCACCCAGTCGGCCAGCGCGACGTATCCGGCGAGAATGAACGTCGGTGCGATCGCCTCGTTCGCGTAGGCGAGCGTTTTCGTGGCTCCCGCTTCGAGCGAGATGTCGAGTTGCGGCGTCTGCAGGATCGCCGCATCGACCCGGTGCGCGACGAGCGCCGCTTCGAGCGCCGCGTTGGGAATCTCGACGAACTTCAAGCTGTGCCAATCGCCGCCGGTCTTGTCGACCCACGCGCGAATCGCCAGGGTCGTCGCGTCGCCCAGCGCCGGCACGCCGATCGTCTTGCCGTTGAGGTCGGCGCCGGTCTTGTACGGTGAATCGGGGGCGATCTGCAGCAACGATCGCGGGTTTTGCGGCTCGTTGAGAATGTCCGGCGCGATCGCGACGAGCGGAATTCCGGCGAGGTGGGCGTTGAACAGCGCGAGCAGGCTCGATTTGCCGACCTGGTAGGTCCCGGCGACGACGGCGGCCGTCGCGGCGCCGCCGCTGCTGGCCGCGACGAGCGACACGTCGAGGCCCTTGCGAGCGAACATCTGCGTCTTGATCGCGTAGTAGATGTCGGTCATGTCTTCGCTCGGCACGCCGACGACCGCGATCGCTTCGGACGCCGCGCGGACCGCCGCCGGCCCGAAGGCCGCCACCGCGCCCGGCGCGCAGCCGATCAGCCGGAGAAGTTCGGGTCGCTTCATCGCAGGCACCTCACGAGCGCACGTTCTGGGTGAACCATTCGGTGGGGAAGTCGCGCCCCAGATCGCGCGTTCGCGCGACCTCGAGCAGTTTGGCGCCGACGGCGGTGAACTGCGTGCCGAGGCCGATGTTGTTGACGAAGCATGTTACCTCGGCATCGTTTGCGCGCGTCGCCGCGTTGCCGCACACGAGGTCGCCGAGCGTCGGATAGGCCGACCACGACGAGCCGCGATCCCCTTCAGCGAGCTGCGCCGCGCCGACGACCGTGTTCACGGGGCTCGCGGCGTGCGAGTGGACGACGACGTGCGCCGCCCGGCCCAACGTGGCCGCGTCGAGTTCCGCGTGGCGCACGCTGCCGAGGTGCATGCCTGGCTCGACCCACGCGGCGTCGAGCACCGGCACGGTCGAGCTCGTCGCGGTGAGCACGATGTCGGCGCCCGCGACCAGCGATTTCGCCGAGTCCGCCAACGCGATCTCGCGCCCGAGCTCGGCCTGCATCTCATCGCGGAAACGTTCGAGATGCGCGCGATTCGGGCTCCAGGCGCGAATCTCGGCGAACTCACGCACCGCGCACGCGCCCATCAGCGCCGAGCCGGCTTGGCCGCCCGAGCCGAGCACGGCCAGCGTCTTCACGTTCCGGCGCGCCATCAGGTCGAGCGCGATCGCCGACGTTCCGCCGACGCGCATGCGCTGCACGTAGCCGTCGGGCAGGATCGCCAACGGCTCGCCGGTGACGGTGGAAAAGAGCAGCACTAGCGAGGTCCAGCGCGCCCCCGGCGCCGCCGCAACCTTGTCGCGCCGGACCGCACCGTTGAGCGTGGGCCAGTCGATCACGTCGGAGCTGATCCGCACCGAGCCCAGCTCGAGCTTCGGAATCACGCCGTCCATGGTCTTGAGCGCGTACGCTCCACCGCTCGGCGACTCGCACAGCGTGTCGGTGCGCGGTCCGCTCGCTGCGCGTGCGTGGCCGAGCTCTTCGTAGAGCAAGCGCAACGCACCGATGACGTCGGCCATCGTCAGCGCGGCGCGCGTCTCGTCGAGGCTAAAGAGCTTCACGCGTTCAGTAGCGGGAGAAGTGGGTGCATTCCTTGGCCATCACCTCGATGAGCGCCGGGCGTCCGGTCGCGCTGACGTCGAGCGCTTCGCGCGCCGCCGGCACGAAGTCGTCGATGCGTTCGATCCGCTTCGACCACGCGCCGAGCGCTGCGGCCACGCCGCGGTAGTCTCCGCCGAGGTCGATCGCGTTGAAGCGGTCGATCGCGTGCTCCATGCCGAAGCGCTCGCCGGCCATCATGCCGTTGTTGAAAACGATCGTGACGATGCCGATGCGGTTGCGCACCGCGGTTTCGATGTCCATGCCGACCATGCCGATCGAGGCGTCGCCCATCACGTTCAGGCACACGGCATCGGGATGGGTCAGTTTGGCACCCATGATCATGCCCAGCCCCGCGCCGAGCGACGTCGATTTGCCCCAGCCGAGGTAGTCGCGAGGCGTGCGACTCTGCCAAAACGTGACCATCTGCTCGCGCGGGCTGCCGGCTTCGTGCGTAACGATCGAGCGCCGGCCGGTCAGCAGCTGCGCCAGTTCGTGGATCACCCGGTACTGGTTGATCGGCGTCTCCGATGAGGTTAACTCCGGCAGCCATTCCGCTTCCCACTCGCGCCGCACCGCGCCGACTTCGCCGGCTGCGTCGCGCGTGGCGACGTGCTTGCGCGCGACGATCTCATCGGCCAGCGCTTGCAGCGCGAGCTTCGCATCGGCCAGGATCGCGGCGTCGAGGAAATAGTCTTTGTTGATGTCGACCGGATCGTTGCTCAGGTGGACCATCCGCTTGCCGGCCGGAATGCGCGGCGCCCATCCGACCCGCGAGAGGCTCGTTCCCGCACCGAACACGCAGTCGGCGTCCTTGAGAAAAACGTACGCCGCTTTCGGGCCCGCGTTGACCATCGCGCCGAGCGCGAGCGGGTGGTCTTCGGGGAAACCGCTCTTGCCCGGGTTCGTCGTAAGCACGGGCGCCTGCAGCAGTTCTGCAACTCGCACTAGCTCGGGGGTGGCGCCCGCGAAGAGAATGCCCTGGCCCGCCTGGATCACCGGGCGTTTCGCGGCGAGCAGCACGTCGGCGGCGCGACGGATGTCGTCGGGATCGGGCGCCGAGCGTACGGTGCGCACCGGCCGGTAGTCGTACTCGCCGCACTCGGCTTCGGTGATCTCGCCGGTCATCTCGATCAGGACCGGTCCGGTGCGTCCGCTGCGCAGGTTGTGGAACGCACGGCGCATCAGCTCCCACACGCGGGCCGGATCGTCGAGCTCGCAAGCCCATTTGGTGACGTGCGTGAAGTTGTCGACGGCGCTGAAGTGCGGCAGGGTGTGGCTGCGGCCCATCGTTGCCGGGCCGGGCAGCACGAGCATCGGAATGCCGTCGCTGAACGATTGCGCGATTCCCGAAAAGGAGTTCTCGATTCCCGGTCCGCCTTGCGGCGCGAAGACGCCCATCGCTTTGCCGTTGGTCGAACGGCTGATGCCGTCGGCGATTCCCGCGCCGACGCGCTCTTGCCGGCAGACGATGGGCCGGATGCCGGCCTCGACGCAACGGTCGATGAGCATGTTGCGCGGGTAACACACCAGGTACTCGACCCCTTCGTCCTTGAGCACCCGCGCGATCGCATCGGCGACTTTCATGTCGACTTGTTGACCACCGGCCCGGTGTAGGCGAGGAAACGCTTGCGCAACGACGTGACGAGATCGGTCTGGGTCACGAAATCACGATAGCGGTCGGCGAGCGGATGCGACGCGAGCGGGGCCAGGCCGGCGGGCGGCGGGACGTCGCGGCGCGCCGACCAGTTCAGCGTCTTGATCTGCTGGTCTTTCGACAGTGCGAACGTCACCCACAACTTGGCTGCGTTCGGATGCGGCGCGGCGCGCAGGATGGCGATCGAATTGTAGAAGATCGGCGTCGGGTCGACCGCCGAGTAAGCCACGTCGATCGGGCTGCCCTGCGCTTTCGCGGCCAGCGCCGTATGCTCGGAGTTGTCGAAGCTGACGCTTTTTTTCCCGCTCGCGATCGCGGTGACGACGCCAGCGTGGCCTTCCACGAAGAACGGATCGGTCTTCATGTACGCGTCCACGAAGGACCAGCCGTATTTCTGCACCAGGGTGTAGAAGAGATACAGGGTCGCGTCGTCATCGTGCGGATAGCAGGTGATCGCTTGGCCGTGAAACTTCGGGTTCAAGAAATCCGGCGCGGCTTTCGGGACGTCGCTTGCGGCGACCAGTTGCGTATTGTAAGCGTAGGTCAGCGGGTTGAGGTTCGTCGCCGTGAACGCGCCGTCGAGGTCTTTGTAGCGGTCTTCGTAGAGCGCGAAGCCGTCGAACTTGAAGAGCAGAAGCTCGCCCGCGCGCTTCCAGCGCACGAAGTCCTGCACGGTCTGGAAACCCGCGACGTCGGCGGTGACGTTCTTCTCGCTCAGCTGCCGGTCGATCTTGACGTCGTTGACGTTGCTGTAGTCGCCGACGATCGTGACGTCGATGCCGGGAAACTGCGCGTTGAACGCCTTGACGAGCGAGGCCGAACCGGCGGCGACGCCGCCGGTGTAGACGGTCAGCGCGCCTTCGGCTTTGGCCGCGTCGTAGGGGTCGGCAGCCCCGGCCGCGTTCAGCCCGAACGGCGCTGCGGCGACGGCGGCTACGGCGGCGAGTGCGTTACGCCGGTTCATGCAAGCGCGAACGCTTGCCAGGATTCACCCTTGGGCACCATGCGTTCTTCCGCATGGAGCGTTTCGTAGGCGACCGGTTCGGCCAACCCCACCGGCGGCGCACCGTCCATGAAGTGCCGTACGCCGTCGAGCATGATGCGCCGCATGCGGATCACCGCCGTGTCGCTGGCGCCCAGATGCTCCTTCGTCCGGTCGTAGATCGCGCCCATGCTCTCTTGCACCGCGATGTCCTCGTTGTTGACGCCCTCGATGCCGGTGAAATTTCCGGCCAGCATCGCGGCGCGGTCCTGCAGCCAGTTGTTCGCGCGGCGGCGCGACTTATGATACTCGCTATCCAGATCGATGCCCGGCCGCATCGCCGCCCGTTCCTCGCGGCGCTTGCGGGCCGCCGCGTCGACCGGCGCGTCGTGCTGCACTTGGACGAAGTGGAACATCGTGTGCTCGTCGTCGATCGGCACGAACGCCTGCATGTACGTCCAGCCCATGGGGCCGGGGAAGAACGAGTAGAACGGTGCGATGAACAGCGTCACGCGCACGTAGTCGCGGAGCTCCGGATCGATCAGCGGGTGCCGGATCGCGGCGTAGCGGAAACCGTACGGCGTGGTCTCGGCTTCGATGCGCGGCGACGTATCGTCCGACGGGCGCCGCGTCTCGCCCTGGCCGGGAGCCATCGTCGTAACGTCGAGTCCGGCGACCGGCTTGATCAGGTTCGAGTGCAAGAAGTTCGAGTGCGCGGTGTCGATCACGCCTTCGAGCGACTGCACCCAGTTGCACTCTTCGTACACCTTCTGGATCATGCGGTGTTCGGCCGGCCGCGACATCCAGTCGAAATGCATCTGCGGCGGCTCGTTCTCGGGCGGGCCGAGGTAGGTCCACACGATGCCGCCGGCTTCGTAGACGGGGAACGAGCGCGCGCGCACCTTGGCGGCGAAGTTCGAACCTTCCGGTTCGGCCGGCGTGTCCAGCACGCGCCCGTCCGGAGCGACCTTCCAGCCGTGATAGATGCACTGCAACGTGCAGTCGACGTTGCGCGCGAGCGCGAGCGATGCGCCGCGGTGCGGGCAATGCTCTTCGAGCACGCCGACCGTGCCGTCGGCGGCGCGGAACGCGACGAGATCCTCACCGAGCAACCGCGTGCGGCGCGGCGCGCCGCCCGCTTCGAGCTCGCCGGTCAGCGCGGCGGGAATCCAGTACCGCCGCAGCATCGTGCCCATCGGCGTGCCGGCTCCGACTTGGCACAGAAGCTCGTTCTCTTCGCGCGTCAGCATGCGGGCTATTTCGCCTTCCCGCGGGCCGGGCCTACCCTATTTCCAGATGATGTCGCCCGCGTCCAGCGGACGATCGAGCAGCTTGTACTTCACCGCCGCGTCGATGATCGGCTGGACGAACGCGGGATCGATCGAGGCGGCATGCTCTTCGTGAGCGCGGTCCTCGCTGATGTTCATGTACTTGCGCAAGATCGCCGCGGCCGGAACGGGATTGCGCGTGGCCCAATCGCCGGCGCGATCGATTGCGACCCGGAAACGGCGCACGGCGTCGGCGTTCTTGTCGGCCCAATCGCGATTCGCAAACCACGCCGAGACGAAGAAGCGGTTGCCGATCGACACGTAGCTGTCGGCCAGCGGGCGCACTTTTCCGGCCGCGAGCGCGGCCGCGCGGGCCGGGTCGGCCATCAGGGCCGCCGCGACGCGCCCGTCGCCGACGGCATCCGCCATCAGCGTGTGCGGCAGCTCGATGACCTTCACGGTGCGCGAATCACCGCCGTGCTGATCGATCCAGCCCAGCGCGCCGAGCGGATCGAGCCCTTGCAGCGCGGTCACGGCAATCGTCGTGCCGTTGAAATCCTTGCCCGTGCGAATCGGGGAGTTCGGCGCGATCATAAAGTTCGGCGGGTCGACCTTCGTGTCGTGCAGCGTTCCGGGCGCGATGATGACGAAGTTGAGCCCGCGTTCGTGCGCGACGGCAATCGGCAGCGGGTTCGCGCAGCCGATCTGCAGCGTACCGCCGGCGACGGCGGCGGCGATCGCCGCCCCGTTGTTGTACGGCTGCGCGTCGACGTTCAGACCCGCTTGCTTGAAGAATCCGTTCTCGAGTGCGTAGTAGACCCCGGCGTTGGCTTCGAACGAGCTGGCTCCGACGTGAATGGCCGCGTCGGCTTGTGCGTCCGCCGCGCGCGCGACGGCAACCCCGGCGGCGAGCGCGACGAATCCGGCGCGCTTCACCGTCCGGCGCCGACCAGTTCGCCTTCGGTCGACGGTCGCTGCGCGAAGACCGCCACCAAGTCTTCCATGATCGGTGCGAAACGCAAGCGCGAGCGCCGCGCGGTCTTCTCGAAACCGTCGCTCATGTGGTGTTTGTTCTTCTCGAGCGGCAACTCGATGATCGGGTTGCGCGCCGGATCGCGGATCACGCCCATCGGATCCTCGCCGCGCTCGACTTTCTCCAGCTCCCGGTGCAGCATCTGGCGGTAGGCGATGATGCCCATGTCGGTCGTGCCGAGCCGCTCGAGCGAGCGGTCGGCGATCGCGCCCTGGGTGATCCAATTCATGATGTCTTGCGAATCGGTGTACTGCAGGGTATATTCACCGCGTTCGTCGCGATACGGCACGTCGTACGCCCACACGCGCTCGAACAGGTGCGGCGGTGCCGTCGCGCCGGCCGGCGGGATGTAGGCGTTGTACCACAGGTGCAGCGTGTTCGTGTCGTCCATCGGGACGCGAATCTGGAACGCAAAGTTCCGCCAGGTCGGCGATGCGTTGCCCACCGCCAGAATGTTCGGAAAGATCACGGGATGGCCGACGGTCCAGTCGTCGGCGGTTTCCGGCTGCCCGGCGAGCAGCCGCTGCTTGTAGATCCCGTACTCGAATTCGCGGAAACGGATGCGTTCGTGCCGGCGCGAGCTCGGCCGCTGCCCGTCGTTGCGGACGAACTCCGAGAGGTGGCCGTGCGCCCACTCGGTGTGGATCGGATCGACCGAGTTCTCCATGATCTGCAGCCAATTGCACGGCACGACCGCCTTGCCGACGAGCCGGATCGCGCCGTCGACGACGAAACCGTCGATCGCCGGAATCTCCGGCGCGGGCAGCGGCCCGGCGTAGGCCCACAACATGCCGCCCAACTCGCGCACCGGATAAGCGGCGGTCGCGACCTTCTCTTTGAACGCGCTGCCGGCGGGTTCGTTGGGTTGATCGAGGCACGTTCCGGTGCCGTCGAACTTCCAGCCGTGGTAGGGACAGCGAATGCCGTCGCGCTCCGGAATCCCGTACGCCAGCGACGCGCGCCGGTGCGGGCAGAACTCCGCGATCAGCCCGAACGCTCCGCTCCGATCCCGATAGAGCACGAGATCCTCGCCTAAAAGACGCACGCGCATCGTCCAGCGCTCGTGCATCTCGGACGTCGCGGCGACCGGAAACCAGTAGCGCCGCAGCAATGCGCCCATGCGCGTACCGGGTCCGATGTGCGTGAGCAGTTCGTTCTCTTCGCGGGTGAGCATGCAGGCTTAGTTCTCCGGGCCGAGGTGGTCGGCGATGGCGGGACCCGACGTGACCCACTGCGAGCCGTCGGCGAAGGTTGCGGACTTCACGAACACGACCGCCAGCGCGACGTTCGGGTCGTGAAAGGGGACTAGGATGCAATCCTTGGTGTCCTCGAGCCCCGTCCGGTTTGCCAGGTTGACGTCGATCGGCGCATTGGGCGCGAAGGTGCCGGTCCGGATCAGGTCGGCGTCGCCCGCGTGATCGCGCGACCGGTCGTAGAAGACGAAGTGGAAGTCGACTTGGGTCACGTTGCGCGGCAGCGTGTTCGTGAACGAGACACAGGCGTTGGTTGCGACGCCCATGTGCGCCCCCGAGATCGAATTCTCTTGGGCCGTCGCCTTATGCGGATTGCGAACCTGCAGGAAGCTGAAGTGCGTGACGACGATGCCGCTGTGCGTATCGAAGGCCGTGATCTGCAGCGGCATACGCTGGGTCTCAGCAGCCAGCGGCGTGCCGAGCGCGATCAGCAGAAGCGCGAAAAGCGTTGCTTTCACGTCCGGGCGCGGGTCTGTTCCCACTCGGCGATGTAGTCCTCGATCGAGAGCCCTTCGTAGAACGCGAGCGACGGCCCGAGCGGCCGGCCGCCGTAGAAGTGCCAGAGGTTGGTGTCCCAGTCGATGAAGTCGTCGCCGCGGTGCGTCATGGCGTGGAACCGGCGGCCGGCGGGACTCGGGTGCAGCACGGTGCGCGCGGGCATCGCTTCCCCGCCTTCAACGAGTTGCTCGCCGGCGGGATCGAAGTCCCACTCCGGCAAGGTGTCCCAGATGCGCCGGTAATTGGCGAAGTAGCTGTCCTTGTGCACGAGCAGCGCGGTGTGCACGTCGCGCATTCCCATTCCGGTCGTGCGTCCGCCGAGCTCGGCCGTTTTCACGAATACGAGCCGGCCGCCGGCGGCCAAACGTAACGCGAGCACGTCGCCGGCGATATCGGCATTGCGGATCGGCTCGAGCTCGCAGAACTGTTTGAAGAACGCCGCCGTGCGCTCGAGATCGCGCGATTCGAACGTTCCGTGGCTGATGCGGCCGACGCCCGCCGACGAGCAGCCGTTCATCGCGCCCTCCGGCAGCACGTCGGGCGCCCAGAATTCGAATTGATTGCCGTCGGGATCTTGCCAGTAGATCGCCGTCCCGGCTTCGCCGAATGCCGACGTCCGGATCGGCTCGCTGTGCGGCGCTTCGGCCGCTTCGAGCCGGCGCAGGTGCGCGTCGATCGCGCCTTTCTCGATGTAGTAGCCGTAGCGCGGCAGCCCCTTGCCGACGCCCCGCGTCGGCGGTATCGGCCGGTGCGAGCGGAATGCGCCGTG
>JBEKXE010000045.1:0-29674 GCA_049512335.1 Candidatus Lustribacter sp. | reverse complement strand
TCGCCGGGATCTGCGAATGCGAATGCACTTTCATCACATTTCAATGTGATTTCGCCTCCGCGGGCGGCGCGGACGGCGGCGATCGTATCGCTTGCGAGTTCGACCATGTCCAAAACTTCCGGCTCCAAATGTTCCGGACGCTCCAGGCGGGCGAGTGTGATTAAGCGCTCGATGAGCGCGTTCATCCGTTGTGTCTCCGTCCCCAAATTGCGAAAAATTCGTTCGCGCATTGAGGCGTCATCTAGTCCCCCCTTCCGCAAAATATCGTGAGCGCCCAAAATGGCGGAGAGCGGTGTCCGCAATTCGTGTCCGGCGTCCGCGACAAATCGCCGCATGTGTTCTTCGACCGATGCTCGCTCCACGAATGCCGCCTGAACCTGAGCCGCTGCACCGTTATAGGCCGCGATCAGCGCTCCGATCTCTGCGTGATCCGATGTTTGCAGCGGGGCCGGCGAAAAGTTACCGTCAGCGAATTGCCGGAGGCGCGCTGTGACATCAAGCAGCGGTGTAATTGCCTGGCGCGTCATCCATACTGCAACAAACCACGCTATGGCGATCACAATTACAACGGCAAGTGCCAACATTCGTAGATAGGCTGCGATAGCCCACATTATAAACCGGCCGTCAGCGCCGATCATGACAACGCCGTCGCGAACCTGAACCCGTTCGGGAGGTGGTTCAATCAGCGAGCGTAGGTCGAGGCGCCATCGGGGTGCGTTTGGCGGCGGAAGTGTGCCCAATAATATCTGCGGCGGTGGCGGTGGAAGTGGAACAACGAGGAGCCCGGGCCGTGAGACGCGCCGTACTATCTCCTCCTCGATGTCGAGCGCAGATTTGCCGGGGCTCGCCATCGCGACGATGGCGCGGGCCGTCTGGGCAGCGCCGGCAATCTCGCCGATAAGCGGACGTTTGAAGATATCCAAAACGACAACCGTCAGCGCACCGACAACGAGCACGAGGATCGTCGCCACTAAAATCGCGTACGAAAGTGTCAGCCGCGTACGGAGGGAGCGCATTCTATCCGGACTGCCTCAGCGGTTCGAGCGCCGCAGGAAAGTGGGTCTACCGTTCAGGCGGCAACCTTCATCCCATTATCGGCGACAATCTCTTGGACTAATCTGGGCCGTTTTCTGAGAATTGTAAACCTCGGCTCAAGAAGGAAGTAATTTTGCCGCGTTACTGGAGGCGCAACGGTAGGCGGCATCTCGAAACACCCTGGAAACTGCTAAGCTCCCCTGAGCGTAATGCTTTAGCGCGCTTTTAGCAGCGATTTGGCAAGCCTGCCTGCAGCGTCAACCTCGAGCAGCACATCTGCAACGACTGCGTCAAACTCTCCGAGTTCCAGCTTCTCGGTTGCAAGCATCCAGCAGCAAATCGAGGCAGCGGCGGAGGCAATCCTTCAACAAATTGAGCAAAGCGCCCAAAGTACAAACAGCAACTCCAACTCATCGGCGACGGCCACGTCGACATCGGGCTCTACCCAGTCGAGCTAAATCGCATTCAATCCGCTGACCGATCCGAATGGACCGCCCTAGCCGTTTTGGAACCGTCCGCAAAGACGGGGCTGCGAATGCACGCATGCCCCGTTTTTTAATTCGCGATGGTCATTTGCCAGACGGAAACGTTGACGAACGGCTCGTTGCCGATCATGACGGATCGCGTCACGGTGATCGCGATGCGGCTCAAGTGCTGGTCGACGACGTGACCGTCTACATGGATCATCGTTGCCATTTTCGCCGAATTGCCGCCGGCACCGCCGGCCAGTTGGTTCCGGTTGTTGGGTTCGCTCAAACCGCGGCCGCCGGGAAAGCCGCCCGGACCGCCCGCTCCGCCGGGAAAGCCGCCGCCCGGAAAGCCGCCGCCACGCAGACCGCTACCGCCGGCCGGCGCATTGCCGGAATCATTCGCGGCGACGCGCCGTTGTCCGGGTGGACCCGCCGCGACCTGGCCGGTACCGCTAAAGTCAAACGCGCGGCCAACGGCATTAGACTCTGCGAACTGCATCGACGCGATCGGCGACCCTGCAGCCGATGCCACCGGGATTAAAGCATCCCATGTTGCGCTTGACGCAAGTCCGCTTCGCGTCGCCGCAACCGCTATGTTCAAGGCGTGGAGGGTTTCGCCCAGGTCCTTGGCGACATGAGCGGGATCCGCAAACGTTAGCGAGCCGTCGGACCCGATCTTCAGTACGGTTTGATCGAGCGGAGTGCCCGGAACTTGGCGTTCGAGTACGACGGTCGTCGGGTTGCGTCGCACTAGATCGAACGTCTCGGTTGTCGATTGCGGCCCGTTCGCGGTTTGTACCGTCCGCGCCAGTTGGTAGACGACGCGTTGCGCCTGAGCGTCCGGGATGCTGATGATGCCGTCGGCGCCAAGTACTGGCCAGCCGGCCAATGCCGCGAGCATGAACACCACTACGGAACCAACGCGGAACACGCCCTGAGCTTCCCCGACAATCCTTCGAGCCGTCTGAGAGCTCGCGGGCGTCCTTCTGAGACCGCCTTCCGATACTAGTCCGATAATTGTGCTGTATGTTGAACGGAGAACCGCCGCAGCAGCAGGAGGATAGCATGTCGTTCGGCACCACCAGCATTTCTGGGACGACCTCGACTTACGGATCACAGCAGCCGCCAAACCCGTTCAGCACGTCGGGCCCGTTTGGGAATCTCGACCTGACATCGCAACAACAGAGTGAGATCCAAAACATTTTTTCCCAGGCGAAGTCGCAAGGCTTGAGCCCGAGCCAAGTCCAGAGCCAGATCAATAACGTCCTCACGCCCGATCAGCAGAAGGCCCTCCAAAGCGACTTGCAGAAGCTACACGCGCACCGGCACGATCAGCCGTCGTCCGATCCATCGTCGTCGAGCGATGCATCCGACTCGTCGGGCGCTGCTTACACCTCCGCCGGCTCCGCGACTGCGGATAACTCGAGCTCGGCCATCAATACGTCAGCCTAAGCAGAGGCATGACCCAGATATCATCGTCGACGGGCGTGGCGACGCCAAACCACACCGACGTCGCCGCGCCCAAACCCCGGCCCCAACCGCCTCCGTCGCAGTCGGCGGGGCAGTCGGAGCTAAGCCCGCAGACGAAGGCGAAGATCGCGGCGATTTACGCCGAAGCTCAGAGCGAGCATAAGACGCAGGCCCAAATACAGCAAGAGATCGATATCGTGCTCGCGGAGTCGCCGGCGGCGCCCAGCACCTCTTCATCTGACTCGGCGAGCGCGATCGTCGACACGAGCGCCTAGACGCGCGCACGCGACGGCAGAGAACGCATCAAGCTGCAGGTATCGGAAAACCCTTGAATGACCATGGGAAATTTCTGGGCGGCGATGATCCGCTCGATCTCATATTCATCCAACATTTTAGTGCGATCCTAGCAGCAAGTCACTACCGCATCACAGAGGATCGCAAGGAAACGTCATGACCGAAATCTCGAGCATTACTCAAAGCGCATATGCGGCACTTTTCAATCCCTACGCCGCGTACAATCTACAGCAGTACTCCGACCTCGGGCTGAGCGAGTCGCAGCGTACCCAAATCCGCAGCATCGTCCGTAGCGCGCAGAGCGATGGGTTAACGCAAGCCCAGGTCCAGCAACAGATCGAGTCGGTCCTGACGCCCGACCAGCAATCGCAGCTGCAGAGCGAGAGCGGTTCGTCATCGACCTCAGCGACGAACACGTCATCGTCATCGACTACGTCGTCGTCGTTAACCACGGGGTCCTCGCAGACTGCCTCGAGCAATCCGTTCGCCAACCTGAATCTGACCTCGAGCGAGGCGAGCCAGATCGAGCAACTACTCCAGAATGCCGGCTCGAGCGGGATTTCACTCTCCCAATTCACCTCCGACCTGAGCTCGATCCTTACCACCGCTCAGCAGTCGACGTTTCAGTCCGACGTGCAGAGCGTGCTGCAACAGTTTAACGCGGCTGCCAATAGCCAGGCGCAAACTAACAGCGGGCCCACGAACCCGTTCAACGATCCGGACGGACCGTTTGCGAATCTGAATCTGACGTCTTCGCAGCAAACGCAGATCCAGAACATCCTCCAGAACGCCCAGTCCCAAGGGCTATCGCCCGATCAGGTCAACAGCGAGATCGAGGGCGTCCTGACGACCAGCCAGCAGAGCACCTTTGCCTCGGATCTCCAGAATCTGCAGCAGCAACAGCAAGACCAGCAGACGCAGTCCTCGCAGGTCAGTTCGCCTAACCCGTTCAGCGATCCGAACGGTCCGTTTGCGAACCTAAATCTGACGTCGTCGCAACAAAGTCAGATTCAGCAAATCCTGCAGGCCGCACAGTCTGAAGGGCTCTCCCTCGATCAAGTCAACGACGCGATCGATGGGGTCCTGACGTCGTCTCAACAGAGCACCTTCGCCTCCGATCTGCAGAATCTGCCGGGTGCCAACGCGCAGTCGCCGTCATCCACGACGTCGAGCTCGTCGACGTCGTCAGCGACGAACATTTTCGACAATTTAAGTCTAACGTCGTCGCAGCAATCGCAGGTCGAGTCGATTCTGCAAAATGCCCAGAGCGACGGGCTCTCGGCGTCGGACGTTTTCACGCAGATCCAAGGCGTCCTCACGTCATCACAGCAGACGACGCTGGCGCAGAACATCCAAGCCCTTCAGTCCGCCAGTTCCGGCCGCCGGGGTCAGAGTAACAGCGGCCTAACGGAAACCGAAACGCAGAATCAAATCGCCGCGGCCAACGCGGCAGTCACGCAGTTCTTGCAAGACGAGCTGAACACGCTCGGCGTAACGACCGGCGGCAGTTTCTAGGCCGTACGCTAAATTTCCATCTTTACAATCACGGCGATCGGACACTGACGGTCGGGCGAATGAAGGGCGACGAGAGCGCCGCTATCGACCGGTGAGGAATTCGGTAACGTTTAACCGGAATATATCGTCGCGGTTTAGCTTGCCAGACGACGATGTCGTGGTGCTCGGCCCACTCGGGTGCTCACGAGCGTCCCTTCCGTCGGTGTCACATTGGCTCCGAGATCGACCGACTAAGCGCAGTGAGCGGTAAACGGGCTGCTGTCATAGGCAATGCGGGGGGCGAAGCACATAGCTCACGGTAGGTTCACGATAGTCGTTCGCCCGCAAAGAGTCCCGGTTGGTAAGGCTTGCCCATCGGATATGTAAGCTGACCGGCATTGCGAGATATTGCGCCGCGGCCCAGAACGGATCGCCCGGCAGTCGCTTTGGAGCAACGCTGCAATATTCCATGAGCCAGTCGTCGTAGACGCGGAAGCAGGCTGCTTGCAACGTCGCATCGGCGATCCCAAATTGATCGAGCGCTAGCGTTGGATAGAGCATAGCGGGATTCACATTATGACCAGATATTGGGTTGTAATTCGAATAAGGCGGAGAGTCCTTCTTGCAAGGCGGGTGCAGTGTACGCAGCACGCAAGGATATGTGCAAGAGGGAACAGCCGTCCGAATACGGTACGCCTTTCCGCCGCACAACGGCACCCGCGCCATGCGCACGGTTAGGTCTGGAAAGAGGCTCGCTTCATTAGTATGCAGCCAAAAAGGACTGATAAATATGACGCTTACGAGTTGCCGCTTTTTCGCGACGAAGTCTTGCCACGACTCGAGCGGCTTGGGCTGCGGGTTCCCACGACGCTCACGTAGCGCACATATTGATATCGCGCGCTCGGCCCCGGGCAGGTTCTCCGTGTGAATCCCGTTCCAGCTCTTCCCGCGCGCGAGATCTTCGGCGGGTCGGTGTTCGGGCGCCTTGCGGGACCGGAAAGAGGTAGCCGGCGGCGAATTGCCCCGCTACGTCGACACCGGGAAGCTCGACGCTGACAAAGCGCGCGGGATGCTTCGTTCCACGTTCGCTACCTCGCTCACGCCCGAGCTCATCGAGCCGATCCTCGACGTGGCGCAAGAGAATAAGCTCTTTTCGAAACCCGTTCAAGCGGACGCGCTCATCACGAAGGTCTAGCGCGACCGCACGGCAGGCCCGCCGTGCGGGCATCCGTCAGGGGGCGATTTTCCCCAAGGGGAAAGATTTTTTCAAATGTGAAATCGAATTAGCCTGCTCGTGGCAAGGAGGGCCCTCGTGAGATTGGTGACGTGTGCGCTCTTGCTCCTCGGCGTCCAGGTATTGGGGAACCCGTCGCCGGCCACACTGGGTTGTTCGAGGCTGCCGGCCTCGACGTGCAGATAACGAATATGCGGGAGGGAACCATGACGACGATCGGTCTTCGTTCGTGGCGGGCGTGCTGCGCCGTTTTCGCGGCGGCCGCGCTCTTAACGCTGCCTTCGCCGAGCGCAGCCATCGATCCGTATGAACTCGACGTCATCGCTCCCATGAGTGGCAACGGAACCTTTATCGGCCGAGCGTTGCCGGCTACGTTTGCGGCCATCGAGGACGTCGTCAACAAGAGCGGCGGGATCAGCGGCCGCCCCGTTCATTTTGTCATTCTCGACGACCAGTCGAATCCGCAGGTCGCGTTGCAGCTGGCCAATGAGATCATCGCCAAGCAAGTCCCCATCATCCTCGGCCCATCGTTGTCGGCAACGTGCAACGCCATCATTCCGTTGGTCCAAAGCGGACCCGTCTTGTACTGCTACTCCCCCGCAATTCACCCCGTAACGGGGAGCTATGTCTTCTCGGCCCAGGTCGACACGGAGAGCTCGATCGGCGCATCGATTCGGTATCTTCGTTTGCGCGGACTGACCAGAATCGCGTTTCTTGCCACGACCGATGCCAGCGGCCAGGATGGGGAACGAAGTGTCGATGTGGCGCTGGCCCTACCGGAGAACAGCTCAGTGCGACTGGTCGCTCGCGAGCACTTTGCCGTTACGGACCTCAGCGTCGCCGCTCAGGTGGCCCGCATCAAAGCGGCAAACCCGCAAGTCGTGATCGTCTGGTCTGCAGGCACCCCGACCGGCACCGCGCTGCGCAACATGCGCGATGCCGGCCTGGCGGTGCCGGTCCTGCTTTCAGCCGCCAATCTCACCTACGCGCAGATGCAGCAGTACGCTTCGTTTATGCCTCCGGAGCTGCTGTACGCCGGCGTGCCGGCCATGGATCCGGACGGGATAGCCAACAAAGCCGTGAAAGCGCTCGTCACGGATTTTCTCCGGGCGATGGATGCGCAGGGCGTCAAGGATGTCGACTATCCACCGCTCGCGACGGCGGACCCGACTTTTATGGTCATCGCGGCCCTGCGGAAGCTGGGAACGAACGTGACGGCGACCAAGCTGCGTGACTATCTGGCCCATCAGCGGGGCGCGCTCGGACTCTTTGGCTCGTACGACTTCCAGAAGATTCCTCAGCGCGGTCTCGACGACAGCGCCGTCCTCATGGTGCGCTGGGATCCCGCAAAAAATACGTGGATCGGGATCAGCCGTCCCGGCGGTACGCCGCTCTAGGCGCAGCCAGAGGGGCGCAGGCTGTCGCGGGCAATCGCTCGGCGTTGCGTGACGCTGGCTTTTGGGGCAGTGCTAGCCACCCGTCGCGCGCTCAGTAGCGCGAAAAGTGGGTGCACTCCTTAGCGATCACTTCGATGAGCGCCGGCCTTCCGCCGGCGCTCACGTCGAGTGCCTCGCGGGCGGCCGGGATGAAATCGTCGACGTCCTCGATCCGTTTCGACCACGCGCCGAGTCCGGCGGCGACGACCTGATAGTTACCGCCCAAGTCGATCGCGTGATAGCGCTCGATCGCGTGCTCCATCCCGAGCCGCTCGCCGGCCATGATCCCGTTGTTGAAGACGATCGTGATGATGCCGATCCGATTGCGCACCGCTGTCTCGATGTCCATCCCAACCATCCCGATCGAGGCATCGCCCATCACATTCACGCAGACTGCTTCGGGATGCGCTAGCTTCGCGCCCATGATCATCCCGAGGCCGGCGCCGAGCGAGGTCGATTTCCCCCAACCCAGATAGTCGCGCGGCGCGCGGCTCTGCCAGAACGCGACCATCTGTTCGCGCGGGCTCCCGGCCTCGTGCGTAACGATCGTCCGCCGCCCGGCAAGCAACTGTTGGAGGTCCCGAATCACGCGGTACTGGTTGATCGGGCGCTCCGCGGACGTCAGCTCGGGACGCCATTCGTCTTCCCAGGCCGTGCGAACGGCTGCGACTTCGGCGGCGGCGTCGCGCTCCGGTACGTACCTGCGCGCGACGATTTCCTCGGCAAGCGCCTGCAGCGCGAGCTTCGCATCGGCGAGAATCGCCGCGTCGAGGAAGTAATCTTTGTGGATGTCGACCGGATCGTTGGTGAGATGCACCATCGTCTTGCCGGGTCCGATCTTCGGCGCCCAGTTGACGCGCGAGAGGCTCGTCCCGGCGCCGAAGACGCAGTCGGCTTCTTTGAGAAACGTGAAGGCCATCTTCGGCGCCGAATTCACCATCGCCCCGAGCGCCAGTGGATGGTCCTCGGGGAAGCTGCTCTTCCCGGGATTCGTGGTGAGAACCGGCGCTTGCAACAACTCGGCAACGCGGATCAGCTCGGGCGTTGCGCCGGAAAACAAAATGCCCTGACCCGACTGGATCACCGGCCGCTTTGCGGCGAGTAACACGTCGGCCGCGTGACGGATTTCGGCCGGATCCGGCGCCGAGCGGACGCGACGGACGGGCCGGTAGGCGTAGTCCCCGCATTCCGCCTCGGTGATCTCACCGATCGCTTCGAGCAGGACCGGTCCCGTTCTCCCGCTGCGCATCTGATGGAAGGCGCGACGCATGAGTTCCCAGATACGCGCCGGGTCGTCGAGCTCGCAGCCCCACTTCGTAACGTGCTGGAAGTTGTTGACGGCGCTGAACGTCGGCGGAGTGTGACTGCGGCCCATCGGCGCCGGTCCCGGGAGGACGAGAATCGGAATCCCGTCGCTGAACGATTGTGAGACGCCGGAGAACGAATTCTCGATGCCGGGTCCGCCCTGCGGTGCGAAGACGCCGATCTGCGTGCCGTTCGTCGAACGGCTGATGCCGTCGGCGATCCCGACGCCGACGCGTTCCTGACGACACACGATCGGACGCAGACCCGCTTCGACGCAGCGATCGATGAGCAGGTTACGCGGATAGCACACCAAAAACTCGACGCCTTCGTCCTTGAGCACCCGTGCGATCGCGTCCGCTACTTTTATACTGCATCCTCCGTGACCACAACTTGCTCGCGCTTGCGACCGTGCTCCAGGACTTTCCTCCACCCCCCGGAACTCTGAGGCGCGAGGACGCCATGGAGAACATTCAGCCGACACGTAAAGAGTTGCTTCAACTGCTCACGCAGACGGCAGCCGGCACGCCGATGGGTACGCTGCTGCGATCGTTTTGGCAACCCGTTGCGGTTGCCGACAGCGTCGCACCCGGCACGGCGCGCGCGTTACGCGTCCTCAACGAAGATCTCACGCTCTACCGCGGACAGAACGGAAACCCGTATCTCATCGGTGGGCGATGCGCGCACCGCTGCACGGTACTGCATACCGGCTGGGTCGAGGACGATCAGATACGCTGCATGTATCACGGTTGGCGCTTCGACGGGTCCGGCCAGTGCACCGAAATGCCGGCCGAGCGCCACGCGAATCCCGGGTTGGTCAAGATTGCGGGTTATCCGGTCCACGAGTACGGCGGCCTGCTCTTCGCTTATCTCGGGCCTGCTCCGGCGCCGGCCTTCGAACTGCCGCGCAAGCCGGCGCTCGAAGACCCGACCCGGCTGCGCACGATTCGCTATCAGATCTGGGACTACAACTTTTTCCAAGGCACGGAAAACTCGCTCGACGCGACGCACGTGAGCTACGTGCACGTGTGGGGTAGGGTGAGCCGGTTCGGCGACGAGATCACGACCGCACTCCCCGAGCTCTCGTACGAAGAGACGAGCGCGGGGATACGACAGACCGCGTTCCGCTCGGCGAATAACGTCCGCATCAGCGACTGGACGTTCCCGAACAACAACCACATCGTCGGACCCGGACCACGGAAGGGCGATCCGTGGGCGGACAACGTCACCTGGCACGTCCCGGTCGACGACGAGCACACGATGCGGTTCGCGGTAACGACGATGCCTTCGACCGACCCCGAGACGGACCGGCGGTTCACGCAAGACGTCGTCGATGGCTATAATCCCGCCGACCACTACGACGAACTGTTCGTCGAGCACCGCATCCCGGAGGGAATCGGCTCGGGGCAGGTGATCGCGACCCAGGACTACGTCGCGCTGCGCGGTCAGGGCGTGATCGTCGACCGTTCGCAGGAGCGCTTGGGCCAATCGGACGCGGGGATCGCGTTGCTCCGCCGAATCTTCCTGCGCGAGCTGCAGGCGATTCGCGAAAGCCGGCCGACGAAGTCCTGGGCGCCGCTCGCCGAAGCCGTCGAGCTGCCGATCCAGATCCCGGAGACGGCCGGGTCAGTGTAACGGCGCCGCGCCCAAGCCGCTCATCCCGATCCAGCCCTTCGTCGCAGGATCCCAGCGGATCATCACAACCGAACCCTCGCCGAGCCCGCGCTGCGGAACGGCGACGAAGTCGTAGGGGCCATAGATCCCGGCGTCGCCCCGCAGCCCGTCGAGATAGTCGCGTATTTGCGGCGCCGTCGCCGAGAGCCCCAGCTTGCGCAATGCGCCGAGCATCAGCACGGCGGCGTTCCAGGTGAGCGAGATGCCGTTCTCCGGCTTCACGCCGGCGGCTTTCAGCGCGGCGAAATAGGCGTCGAGCGCGTTCTTCACCGGTCCCGGCGGAACGACGTCGGGCGCAAACGCCGGCGTGCCGGGGAAGTACAACTCCTTCGGCAAGAACGCGGCGTAGGCGCGCATCTCGGCATCGCTCAAATTCGCGGCCGTCGTCAGGATCGGAATCGTCAGCCCGGCTTCGTGCGCGTTGCGCAGCACCGTCCCGAACGGCGTCCCGGTCGTCCAGGCGACGAGGACCTGCGCGCCGGAAGCCTTGATATCGGCCATCTGCGCGCTCACGCTGAGATCCGACGGGTTGAAGCGCTGGTGCGAGACGACCGCGACCGGACCCTTGTCGTCGCCGAACACGGACTGGATGTTACGGTCGGCATCCTGACCGGTCGCGTCGGTCGACGTGATGAACGCGACCTTAGTCCAGCGCCGATTGGTGAAGAACGTCTTGCTCGCGGCGAGGGTGTCGAGCGTCGAGATGCCGCTCGAAAAGACGAAGCTGCCGGGTACGGGGTGGATCCCCGGCGAGACGCAGTACATCACCGGGCCGTTGCTCAACAGCGGAGCGACCGCGCTGCACAACGAGACGGCCGACGGGCCGACGAAGAGCGCCGGATGCTTGGCGAGAATCGCGTTGGCGTCTTGCACCGCGGTCGCCGGATTCGACTGGTCGTCGAGGATGACGAAGTGGATCGGACGACCGCCGATTCCGCCCGCCTTGTTCGTCATGTCCTCGACGATCTGCAGCCCCTCGATCGCCTGTTGGCCCTGGAACGCGTAGTCGCCGGAGCGCGACGCGATCGCGTCGATCTCGAATGGCTCGACCGCGGCGCTGCTGCTCGTCGCCGACGTCACCGCGAAGGCAAGCGCAACGAAGAGCATCCCCACGCGAGAACGGATCATGCGGTTCCCCTTCCTCAGGAAGATCGCGCTTGCGATTGCGCACGCACGTTGGGTCAGGGATTCCAGCTTTCCTGCCACGCGAACACCGTGCCGAAATCCGCGCTCACTTCGGCTTTCGCAAGGTGACCAATAAAGCGTGGGTGGCTAGCCTTGCGCGATCCCGATACGCAACAGGATCTCGGCTGTGTCGTTGATGTGCTGCGCGACGAGCTTCATCGCCCGATCGGCGTCGCGAGCGAGTACTGCGTCCATCATCGCTCGATGCTCCTCGAGGATATCGCGGACGTGGTTGGCTGAGTAGTAGGAGACGATCAACTCGCGGTACCGCTCCGCATTGTGATCGAGCGTCGTGTGAAACCGTTTGATCCAATCCGATGGACACGCGGCGATAAGGGCATCGTGAAAGCGCCTGTGCTGCTGAGTGTAGGCCGGATTGATGCGCCGCGTGTCGGTGGTGACGCGCGACCGTAGTTGCGAGAGCCGGTGAAACTCGGCGACGATCTGCGCTTCCCAGTCGGTGTCGCCGTTCGCGATCGCGTCGCGGATGGCGATGGTCTCGATCTCGATGCGCACGCGCGTCAGATCGGCGAGATCGCGCGCGGAGACAGGCGCCGCTCGAAAGCCTCGCTGGTCTTCGGCGATGACCATCCCGTCGGCGACGAGTTGGCAGAGGGCCTCGCGGATCGCGCTGAAGCCGGTGCGGAAGCGGCGATGCAACTCTTTGACGCTGATTCGCTGCCCCGGCGGGAGCAAACCGCTGAGGAGATCCTCGCGGATCGCATCGATCATGGCCGCGCGCAGCGACGGATGCCGGCCCCGATCGAACGGGACGGCTTCGGCAGGCACCGCGAGCGAGGTGTTTGTCAATGGATTCCTCCGGATTAGTCGCCCTTGACAGCGGTTCCAGAAATAGACTATTTTATGAAAGTCGATTTCTTCGTTTCGATCGTTCGGGGTTGATAATGTTTTTCTTGCTGCGAGCCGACCGGCCCGTCCTCGCGTGAGGGTGGCCGCTCTCGGCTATGTCGGGCTGGGTGTCGGCGATCTCACTGCGTGGGAGCGCTTTGCCGGCAATATTCTGGGCCTCGAGATCCGCGATCGGGGAACCGATGGGTCACTCTTCTTGCGCATGGACGACCGTCATCATCGGATCGCGGTGCACCCCGGCGCACAGGATGACCTCGCGTATCTCGGGTGGGACGTCGCGACCCCGGCGGCGCTCGGGGTACTTGCAGAGCGCCTTCAGGCGGCCGGATTCGAAGTCGGCGTTGGCGATGCAGCGCGCTGCGCGGATCGTCGCGTCGACGAGCTCAGGTGGTGTCTCGACCCGAACGGGATTTGCAACGAATTCGCCGTCGGCGCAGCCGGCGGGGGCGCGCCGTTTCACTCGCCGCGCGCGCTCTCGGGCTTTGTCGCCGGCGACCAAGGGGTCGGACACGTCGTTCTGACCGTCGACGACGAGAACGCCACGCTGCGCTTTTATCGCGACCTGCTCGGCCTTCGCGTGAGCGATTTCATCGATTTCAAGCGCGAGCCCGGCGTCGATGTGCACATGACATTTCTGCACTGTAACGCGCGGCATCACAGCCTTGCCTTCGTTCGCCGGCCCGGAGCGCCGCGGCGGATCTCACACCTGATGATCGAAGCCCGCTCGCTCGACGACGTCGGCACGACGTTTACGCTGTGCGAACGCGAGGGCATTCCGATCGCGATGACGCTCGGACGTCACACCAACGACGACATGTTTTCGTTCTACATGGTCTCGCCGTCGGGATTCAACGTCGAGTTCGGCTTCGGCGGTAAGTCGATCGACGACGCAATCTGGGAAATTCAGCACTACGGCGCGGCCAGCGTGTGGGGACACCGCCGGGAATCCGTCGCGGAACGCGCCCCACAACCCGAAGGGATGATACGATGAATACGATTTGGCTCGATCTGCTCGGCGCCGAAGTCCGGTATCGAGGTCGCGATTTTAAAACGCGAACGATCGAAACCGGCGGCCAGAACGCCGATAAACTCATCCTCATCCACGGCGTTGGCGGCCATGCCGAAGCCTATGCACGCAACATGCAGCGGCTCGGCACGACGCATCACGCCATCGCGATCGACCTGCTCTGGCACGGCCTATCCGCGAAGCCGCCCTTCACGCCGGACATGGTCCCGATGTACGCCCGGCAGATTCTCGATCTGCTCGACGATCTCGGCGTCGAGAAGGCGGCGATCGAAGGCGAGTCGCTCGGCGGCTGGGTAGCGCTTTGGACCGCGCTGCATCACCCCGATCGCGTGAGCAAGGTCATCCTCAACACGGCCGCCGGGATTCGCTGGAACCGGGACAAGGTGAAGATCGACGACTCGACCGGAACAAATCTTCTGCGCGAACGCTCGCTCGCTGCGATCAACGATCCGAACCGCGAGACGATCAAGAAGCGGCTCGAATGGTTGATGGCGTCGCCCGATCGCGTTACCGAGGAACTGATCGATCTTCGCTACGCCATCTACACGCGTCCCGACACGAATGCGTCGCTCAAAAACGTGTTCGCGAACAGCTTCCAGCGCGGCCCCGAAGCGCGGCACTTCGTCGAAGAGGACGAACTTGCCGGCCTCAAGGTGCCCGCGTTCGCGCTGTGGTCGGAGAAAAATCCCGGCGCCGGCGCCGATGTGGGCGAACGTCTCGCGCAGTTGATCCCGGGTGCGAGCCACTACTGCATCATGGACGCGGCGCACTGGCCGCAGTGGGAACAACCGGAAGACCACGATCGAGTCGTATTGGACTTCCTAGCTGGGCGGCGCATCGAAGCGACCGCTGCGGCGTGAACGAGCCGATCGCCGGAAGGGCAAAGCGCTGGGTCGCTGCACTAGCCGCGGCGGCCGTGCTTGCGGCGCCGGCGCCCCACGCGTCCGCGCAAGTGCCGGCGCCGCTCCAAGAGATTCGCGTCGGCGTGGCGGCTTCGGATCAAGTGACGGCATTGCTGTACGGCGATAGCGCGGGGCTCTTTCGCAAGGCCGGCCTGCAGCTCACGATTGAGAAAATGCGATCCGGCGCGGAGATCGCGAGCGGCGTAGTGGGCGGAGCGCTCGACATCGGTGCCTCGCAGGTCGTCGCGCTGATCGAAGGGCACGCACGCGGGGTGGCGTTCACGATGATCGCGCCGACGACGTACTACAGCGCCGACAAACGTGATTCGGGCCTGATCGTGCCGGCGGCCTCGGCGATCAAGTTGCCGCGCGATCTCGCCGGGAAAACGGTCGGCATCGTGTCGCTGCAAGACATTTTCACGCTCTCGCTGTTGGCCTGGCTGACGCAGAACGGCGTCGACCCGCAAGGCGTGCATTTCTTGGAAGTGCCGCCGTCGGCCGCGGCTGCGGCGATGGATCAGGGCCGCCTCGACGCGGCGGTCGTGTTCCAGCCGGTGATGTCGCAGGACATCGGCTCGGGAAACTTTCGCATCGCCGGTTACCCGCTCGACGCGATGGGGAAGCGCTCCGAGGTGTCGGCATATTTCGCGATGCCCGGGTGGATCGCGTCCCATCGCGACGCAGTCGACCGCTTCACGCATGTCCTCTACGACGCGAGCGTCTACGTCGGCAGACACGAACGGGAAACGGCGCCGCTGCTGGCCGCTTTCTCGGGCGTCGATCCGCAAATCGTCGAAAACATGACGCGGCCGGGCCGCGCGCTCTATCTGGATCCGAATCAATTACAGATCTTCGTCGATGCGGCGGCCAAGTTTAACTTCATCGCCAAGCCGTTCCCGATTGCCGAACTGATCAGTCCGGCCGCGCTGAAGCCGGCGAAGTAACGTGCGGCTACGGGAAAACCACTCGCAGGACCGATGACATGAAATCACAACACCGCGATCGCGTGCACGAACTGGTGGCCGGCACCGTCGACCCCGCTCGCGGTTTGGTCAGCCGCCGAATCTTTGCCGATCCGGAAGTGTACGATGCCGAGTTGGAGCGCCTGTTCCGGCGCTGTTGGCTCTTTCTCGCCCATGAAACCCAGATCGCCGAGCCCGGCGACTACATTACCTGCAAGATGGGCGAGACACCCGTCATCGTCGCGCGCGACGCCGCGGGCGGCGTGAACGCCTTGATCAACACTTGCCGCCACCGCGGGAATCCGGTGACGCGCGCCGACGCCGGGTGCGCGCGCTCGTTCACGTGCCCCTATCACGGCTGGGTCTACGATCTGCAAGGAAAGCGAGTCGATCCCGGTGCTCTCGTCGGCCTTCCCGGACTCAAGACCTACTACGACGACAACCTCGACCTGGAGTCGTGGGGTCTCATTCCCGTCGCACAGGTCGCTTCGTATCGCGGCCTGATCTTCGGTACGTTCGATCCAGCCGCGCCTTCGCTCGAAGAGTATCTTGGTGATTTCCGCTGGTTTCTCGACTTATTCCTCGACCGCGGAGATTTTGCGGCCGTCCCCGGCGTCGTGCGCTGGCGAATGAAGTGTAACTGGAAGTTCGCAGCCGACAACGCGATCGGCGACAACTCGCACGCGCAGGTCGCGCATCGGTCGGCATTCATGGCCCTGGAACGCAAGTCGGGCATGCCGCGACGAAATTTGGGCGAACAACACCCGGGCTTCACCCTGCTCACTGAATACGGACATGGTGCCAACTGCTCGACGGGCGTCGCCGAGACCCCGGTTCATCAGTCGACCGGTCTACCGCGCATAACGAGCGATCCCGTCTTCCAAGAGTGGCGCACGCGGCCGGAAGTCGTCGAACGGCAGGGTCCGTTCCGAACGAACGTCCTGCGCTATAATGCCAACGTCTTTCCGAACCTTTTCATCATCGACAACCTGCTGATGATGCGCAATCCCCTTGGCCCCGGCGAAACCGAGATTCGCGCCATCGGGCTCTACGACCGAAGCGCCCCGCCGCAGGTGCAGGAGATGCAGCGGCGCCGCGCCTTCCAGAAGTTCGGACCTTCCGGCCTCCTCGAACAAGAGGACGGTGAAAACTGGGACCAGGCGACGGTCGGCGCGCACATTCGCGAAACGCAGGACGAGGCGCTCAACTACGAGATGGGCCTCGGCAACGGGCGTTTCGTGGACGACGGCCAGAGTCCGCCGCGGATCGAGTCGATGATCAACGAGCACGGTCAGTTGTGGTTTTACCGGTTCTGGGCGGACGCGATGTCGGCGCACGACTGGTCCGAACTACGCGCGCACCACGCTCATCCCGCCGGAACGATCTAGGGGAGTAACATGGCCGTTCGCGTTCTCATCACCGTTACCACCCCCAGTGCCGAAGCGGCAGAGGCCGCGATCGCGGAGCGTGTCGCCCTGTGCCGCCGCACCGAGTCGGAGGAGGAGGGTTGCCTCCAGTACGAAGTGTTTCGGAGCGCGCTGCACCCCGAGCGTTACGTGCTCTGCGAACTCTGGGCGAGTCGCGCGATCTACGACAAGCATTGGAAACTTCAGTTGGAGCGAGAAAAGAGTGCTCCGCCGAAGCCGCCCGCCCCACCCCCTCAGCCGGGCGCACCGCAACGTCGCGGGACCGTCGAATTCTACGAGCAGCACCTCTATCAGAACGTTGACGGGACCTGGATGTCTGCCGACCCCGAACGACGTAGCGAGACGGTGCGTTGGAGGTAGTTATGGTCGCCGAAGATACCGCCGCCGCGATCGAAGTGCTCCTCCTCGAGCGCGAGATCGAACGCACCCTCTACCGCGAAGCTGCGCTGCTCGATGCGCACGATTACCGGGCCTGGCTCGACATGCTCACGGAAGACGTCCGGTATTGGATGCCCATTCGTAGCACGCGCGCCGCAGATGACGCCGAGCGCGAGTTCACCGCATTCGGCGATGCGGCATTGTTCGATGAGGATCGGCAAACGCTCGAGTTGCGCATCGAGAAGCGCCTCACCGGTTATGCGTGGTCGGAAGATCCGCCGTCGCGGACGCGTCACTGCATCACGAACATCCGGATCGTCGAGCGAAACGGCCCCGACGAGGTCACCACGACGGCGAACATGATCGTCTACCGTTGCCGTCTCGACACGGACGAGGATTGGTGGGTCGGACGCCGCGTGGATCGGTTGCGCAAAGTCGACGGCGCCTGGAAGATCGCCTATCGTGCGATCTATCTCGACCAAACGGTGCTCAAGTCGAAAAACCTCAGCACCTTCTTCTGACTCAAGAGCTCGGGAGCAACCCATGAACGACATTCCGGCCCAGGGACTGCGCCACGTCACCGTTGTCGTCGGCGACGCGCGCGCCACCGCGCAAAAGTATGCGAGCGTTCACGGTACGACCGAGTGGAAGGTACGGCGGTACGATGCCGCGCGGCTGCGCGACGCGACCACGCATGGCTTTTTTGCCAACCACGAGTACCTCACGGCGACCGGGGTCGTCGCGGCGAAGTCCGGGCCGGTAACGTTCGTCCTCGTCCAGCCGCTGGGCGGGTGGACGACGTATCACGAATTCCTCAATACGCGCGGCGAGGGCATCCACTCGATCTGCGTAGCGCTGGTGACGCCTGATGAGCTCTCTTCGCTGCGGTCGTGGCTGGCCGAGCGCGGCGTTGAGGTCGCGCAATCGGCATGCCGCGACGACGCGGTCGACACCTACGCGTTCGACACCCGCGAGAAATTAGGCGGCTTCTACGTCGAGGTACTGGCGCCGCGCTCGGCCGATTGGGAAAGCCGCGAACGCGCCGATGAGGTGTGGAACTTCGCCGCGACCACGGCGGACGAACCGCTGATGCTGCTCGGCGGCATCGGACATTTCGGCGTCGTTGTCCCCGATCTCATCGCGGCCGTTCGGAATTATGCGGAACTCTTCGGAATATCCGACTTCACGTTTCGAAACTGGCGAAATGCGCCTGGCTCGCTCGATCGGCCGACGTATTTGGGCCGGCCCGTCGAACACGCGTACTTCACGACCATCGTCACCCCAGCCAAGGGCCTGTCGTTCGAAGTCATTCAGCCGACCTTGGGACCGAGTCATTACAAGGAAGATTTTCTCCAAGCGATCGGCCCTGGGATTCACCACATCAACAGCGGGATGATCGACGACGCCGGAAGCTGGGAAGCGGTGCGCGACCGTATGGCGGGTGTCGGCGCACCGGTGGTGATGAGCGGAGGTATCCTCGAAAACTTTTTGGACTTTTACTATCTCGATACGCGCCGCGCACTTGCGGGGTACGTTACCGAGGTCACCGTGCCGGGGTCCAATTTCGCCAAAGGCCGTCCGAACGTGCCGTTTGCAATGGTTGCCGACCTTTCGCGGCCGGTCCCGAACGAGCACGCCGTACCGGCGATGGTGCGCTGAGCGATGGGGACGCGAATCACGAGCAGACGTATGATCCCGAGCATTGCAGTTGCCGCAGCCGTGATTGCGTGTGGGATCGCGTTTTCGGCGCGCTCGCTTTCAGCGGCCCCGGCCGGCCCGCCGCTCGATGTCTATGCGATTCTGACAACCACCGGAACCGGAGCGTTCTTCGGTCAAGCGGAAGCAAAAGCTCTCACGGTTCTCGAGTCCCAGCTGAATGCGACCGGAGGGATCGATGGACGTCCGGTGCACTTCAACGTGCTCGACGATCAGGGCAATCCGCAAGTGACCGTCCAACTCGTGAGCGACCTGATCGCGAAGAATGTGCCGATATTTCTCGGCCCGACCACGCCCGCCGGATGTTTCGCGGCGACGCCGTTGATCAACAAGGCCGGCCCGGTCGCGATGTGTCTGAACCCTTCGGGGCACCCGGCGCCGGGTAGCTATCTTTTCGATCTCTACGCCGACAGCTCCGAAGTTGCGTCGGCCTATCTTCGCTTCTTTCGTGAGCGCGGCATCACCCGCCTCGCCCTGATCGATACGACGGACGCTAGCGGCCGCGATGCGGATCAGGCCTTCGCGACCGCTTGGCGGCTTCCGGAAAACCGCAACCTGGTCAATGTCGACGAGGAACACTACAATCCGACCGACATCGGCGTCGCCGCCCAAATCACGCGCATAAAGGCCGCCAATCCACAGGCGATCATCTCGTTCCAACAAGGAACCGCACTGGGGACCGTCTTGCGCGGACTGCACGATGCGGGAATCGACGTCCCGGTCGCGACCACCGGCGGCAACATGACGTACGGACAGATGCAGCAATATGCAGACTTCCTTCCCACCGAGATCCTTTTCGGTGGGACCATCGCGTGGGCACCAGGAGACATTGGCCCAGGGCCCATCCGAGATGCCCAGCTCGCGTACGTCGCCGATCTGAAGAAAGCCGGGATGCGTCCGGAAGCCGGTTCCGTCACGGTCTGGGATCCCGCACTGATCGTGCTCGACGTGCTGCGCGCCGTCAAGCCGAACGCCGACGCGAGCACGATGCGCCAGTTTCTCTCGAATCTTCACGGTTGGGTCGGAACGCAAGGCGTTTTCGATTTCAAGAGCTATCCCCAGCACGGCGTCGGAGCGAACTCGGTGCTGATCATGCGCTGGGACAAGACGAAACAAACGTTCGTGCCGGCGAGTCGGCGGGGCGGCACGCTACGGAAGTGAGGGAACGTCATATGGGGAATCCCGGATCACTCGTCGATGGCTGACCCTCAGCGGTACGAACGCGGCATCGCGATGCTCCGCGCGGCCCTCGGCGAACGGGCCGCCGAGCCGGCCGTCGCGCGGCACGAGCGCGGGATCGCCGAAGGCGATCCCGATCGGGCAGACTTCGCAACCGAGATCGCGTGGGGCATGCTGCTCGCCCGTCCGCAGCTCTCGCTGCGCGACCGCGCCCTCGTGCTGGTTGCCAGCGACATCGCGCAAGGCGCGCCGCTGGCGCTGCGAGACCACACGCGGTTAGCGCTATACGCGGGCGTGACGCGCGATGAAATCGACGAAGTCGTCTTCCAACTCACCCCGTACGTCGGGTTCCCACGGGCCCGCGAAGCCGGCGTCACGATCCGCCAACTGCTCGCCGAGGTCGACGCTTGATGCGCTCGTGCTTCGCGCTGCTGACGGTCGTCGCGCTCCTCGGCGCGGCGAAGCCCGCGAACGGGCCACCGATCCAAATCTATGCGATCCTGTCGATGACCGGGGCCGGATCGTTTCTCGGCGTGAACGAAGTCCGTACGCTCAAGATCGTCGAGAGGCTGACGAACGCAGGCGGCGGCATCCGCGGCCGGCGGGTCGAATTCGTGACCCTCGACGATCAATCGACACCGCAGGTCGACGTGCAACTGACCGGCGAGCTGATTGCAAAGAACGTTCCCGTCTTCATCGGCCCGACGATTCCGCAAGCATGCCAAGCGGCGCTACCGCTGGTCGAAAAAGCGGGGCCGGTTATGATTTGCCTCAACCCGTCGATCCATCCCGCGCCCGGCAGTTTTGCTTTCTCGGCCGGCCAGGACAGTAAGGAAACGGCGACCGTCGTCCTGCGCTATCTCAAAGGACGAGGGTTCACGCGGCTCGCCGTGCTCAACGCGACCGACGGCAGCGGCCAGGACATGGACCACTCGCTCGACTATGCGTTTGCTTTGCCGGAGTTCAAGAATCTCCAACTCGTCGACCGCGAACACTTCGCCGCGACCGATCTGAGCGTCTCGGGTCAGATCGCGCGCATCAAAGCAGCATCGCCGCAGGTACTGCTCACGTGGTGCGCCGGGACACCGCTCGGGACCGTGTTGCTCGGCGCGAACGCGGCCGCGCTCAACGTGCCGATCGTCACGACCGGCGGCAACATGAACCGCGTGCAGATGCAGCAGTACGCATCGTTTCTTCCGAAAGAAATGCTCTTCACGAGCCAAATCGCGTGGATCCCCGGCACGGTCGGACCGGGTCCGATTCGCGACTTGCAAGACGAGTATTACCGCGCGATCCGGGCTGCCGGCTACGTCCCCGATGCCGGATACACGCTCACCTGGGATCCGGGCATGCTGCTGATCGACGCCTACAACCATCTCGGCCCGGATCCGACCGCGGTGCAGATCCGCGACTTCCTCGTCGGGCTGCACGGCTGGGTCGGCATTGACGGCATCTACGACTACCACAGCTATCCGCAGCACGGCATCGGCGCGACGTCGGGACAAGTCGCCGCCTGGGATGCGGCGAAGCAAGAGTTCGTCCCGGTGAGCAAACGGGCAGGGTCCGTGAAATGATCGATATCGACGAGTTGGTTCAACCGGAACGCGGCCGCGTCAACATGCGTGTCTACGTCGATGAGGACATCTTCCGCGAGGAGCTGCGGCGCATCTTTTACACGACGTGGGTCTACGTCGCGCACGAAAGCGAACTTCGGCAGCCCGGCGATTACAAGACCACCTACATCGGACTCGTTCCGGTCATCGTCTCGCGCGACGCCGGCGGTACGGTGCACGTGCTCGTCAACCGCTGTTCGCACCGTGGCGCGACGGTCTGTCAGCACGAGAGCGGCAACGCGAAGTCGTTTCGCTGCGAGTACCACGCCTGGACGTACGCGCTGGACGGAGGGCTCATCGGGATCAGCCGGCAGAGCGGATACGCCCCCGAAGAAGTCGCCGAGTTTAACGCCGGCCTGCAAGCCGTGGCGCGCGTGGCCTCGTACCGCGGTTTGATCTTTGCCAGTTTTGCCGCCGATGGCACGTCGCTCGAGGAGCATTTGGGCGGCGCCCGCCCGTACCTCGACGAGTGGTCCGATCTGTCGCCAACGGGTTCGGTCGTGCTCGAAGGCGGAACGTGGAAGCACACCTACAACGGGAATTGGAAGCTGCAAGTCGAGGGCAGCAACGAGGGCTACCACCCGGAATTTCTGCACCGCATGTCGTCGGCAATGCGGAACAAGGCCGGTTCGGGCGCCGGCCACTACCCGTGGGCCGAAAGCGACGCGCGCGGGCTAGATCTGGGAAACGGTCACAGCATCATGGAGTTTCCCGATAACCGCGTGCCGCAGGCGCCGGACTACGTCGCGCTGCTCGAGCGCGCCCACGGCAAAGAACGCGCCGCGCGCGCACTGAACGGATCGTGGCGCATGGCCATCTTCCCGAACCTCGCGATCAGTCAGGCGAATCTACGCATCATCCGCCCGCTGGCGGTCGACCGGACCGAGGTATGGCAGCAGCACGTCGCGCTGCCTGGCGTTCCGCCCGCGGTCAACATCGGCCGAGTGCGCGGCGACGAGTTTTTCTACGGACCGTCCGGCGCCGGAGCGCCGGATGATTTGGAGATGTTCGAACGCATCCAAGAAGGTGCGCGCAGCGTGTCGAACGCGGAACTCGATCCGTGGATTTGGTTCAATCGCGGCCTGCGCGGCGAGACGCGCGGCTCCAACGGGGAGCGTGTGGCGCACACCACTAGTGAAGTCGAACAACGCGCCGTCTACCGCGCCTGGTACGCGCTAATGAATGCGGGCGCGTCGAAATCGTCCATCGCGGAGCGGCGCTGAGGTGAACCGCGCCGAGGCCGAAGACTTTCTTTACCGCGAGGCCCGAATGCTGGACGAGGGCCGGCTCGCCGACTGGTATGCGCTGACCACCGACGACATCGAGTATTGGGTACCGATCAATCGTGACGACGCGGATCCGCGGCAGCACGTCTCGATCGTCTACGACGACGGGCCGCGCTTGCGCGCGCGAATTTGGCGCTCGGCCGAAAGCGGCTTCAACCATTCGCAAGATCCGCAGTCCGAGACGGTCCGGATCGTCTCGAACGTCGAGGTCGAACCCGCCGCCGCCACGGGCGAGGTGACCGTGCACTGCGCGCTGCTGCTATGCGAGTACCGGCCGGGCAGCGCACGCCGCGACGCCGTCCCACGCACGTTTGCTGCGCGCTGCCGCTATCGGTTGCGCCCTGCCGGCGGCGACTGGAAGATCGCGTACAAAAAGGTCTCGCTGCTGGCGATGGACGGCGCGCTGCCGGCCATGACGTTCGTTCTTTAACCGGGCGCCGGCTCCGGAGTAAAAGATGAAGGCGCGCCAACTGCTTCTGGAAGCGACGCGGACGCATTCGCGGGCGAACTGCAGGCGAAGTGGTAACGGGCCCCGGCGAGGGCGGCGAAGCAGTCGAAATAGTCAACTACCACGTGACCTGCGTGGCAGCCGTCCCGCAAGCGCCAATCGTTTCACCATTCGCGACGGCCGGCGACCGCGACGCCGCCAAGATCGGTGAACGCAGCACCTACCCGGGCGGCGTTCGAACGTCATCAAGCCTCTACGATCGTACCCAGCTTCCGCCCGGCGCGGAGATCGCCGGACCGGCAATCTTGCTGCAAGCGGACACGACGGTTCTCGTTCTTGCCGATCAGACGGCAAGCGTCGTCGATCTCGGTCAGATCGAGATTCGCTATGCGGCGCAACGCGCGATCGAAACACCAGCGCCCTTTTCACTCACCCATGCGCTCGGGAGCAACCGATGAACGACAACCCCATGAAGAGCCGAGGCCGCCTTACCCGTGCCGCACTCGTCGCCGTCGCGCTGGCAGGTTCACTTTGCGTGCACCCCCGGCCGATCTCGGCGGCCGCGAGCGGGCCACCGATCGAGATCTATGCCATCCTCACAACCTCCGGAAACGGTGCGTTCTTCGGCCAAGCCGAAGCGAACGCGCTGAAAGTCGCCGAACCGCGCATCAACGCGGCCGGCGGAATCGGCGGCAGGCCCGTGCACTTCGTCGTCCTCGACGATCAGGGCAACCCGGCCACGACCGTACAACTGGTGAGCGATCTGATCGTGAAGAAAGTCTCGCTGTTTCTTGGCCCCGGAACACCGGCGGCCTGCTTCGCGGCGACGCCGTTGATCGATAAGGCGGGGCCGGTGGCGATGTGTCTGAATCCATCCGGGCATCCGTCACCGGGCAGCTATCTGTTCGACCCCTACGCCGACAGCACCGAAGTTGCATCCGCGATTCTGCGCTATTTCCGCGAGCGAGGCATCACTCGGATCGCTCTGCTGAACGCCACCGATGCGAGTGGACGCGATGCCGACCGGGCCTTCGCCTATGCTTTCCGTCTCCCCGAAAACCGCAACCTGGTCGATGTCGCCGACGAACACTACAATACCAGCGACATCACCGTCGCCGCCCAACTCTCGCGGATCAAGGCAGCCGCTCCCCAAGCCGTGGTGTCGTTCCAATCGGGATCGCCGCTCGGAACCGTTTTGCACGGTCTGCACGATGCGGGGATGGACGTGCCGGTCGCAACCAGCGGAGGCAACATGACGTACGGACAAATGCAAGCCTACGCTGGGTTTCTTCCGACCGACATGCTCTTCAGCGGCACGATCGCGTGGGTACCGGGCGACATCGGCCCCGGCCCGATTCGTGACGCGCAACTAGCGTATGTGGCGGCGCTGAAATCCGCCGGAATGCGGCCGGAAGCCGGCGCGGTCACGGTGTGGGATCCCGCCCTCATCGCGGTCGACGTCCTGCGGGCCGTCGGGCCGCACGCGGAAGCCGGCAACGTGCGGGCGTATCTCGCGAACCTCCACGGCTGGGTCGGAGCGCAGGGCGTGTACGATTTCAAGAGCTACCCTCAGCACGGCGTCGGCGCGAACGCCGAGATCGTCATGCGCTGGGATGCGGCGAACGGGACGTTCGTCCCGGCAAGCCGGCGTGGCGGCGCGCTCCGGAAGTAATCAGACCCTGCGCGCGATATCGGAGCGATACGCCTTAAAGACGCTGGCAACCGGACGTTATAGACCGGGTCCGCCGGCTAGGCTCGCGGCTGCGTTCAAGGCCGTGAGCCTGGTAGCGTACTGCGCGATGCCCTTGCCGGCGATGTCGAACGCCGAGCCGTGCGGCGGCGACAAAATCACACCGTGAGCGCTCTTCATAAAAGCCGGCTTTCTCAGGAGCGCGTGCTGTTCGGAGCGATGTGGCGGCGCAATAATTCGATGTCTGTATTCAATATCAGCTTGAACTGGCCAACGTGGGGTATTTTCTATACAAAAAAATCTATGCTGCAGAACAGTCGCATCTGTTCCATTTACGAGCACGTACAAACGTCCATATAAACTATACCGAGGTTAGGATCGTTATGCTGGAACGACGACTAGGCGTGGACCGGGGCAAGCAACTCTCGGTTTCGCCCCGATTACCTTTGATAAGCAACCAATATCGAAGGCTACTTGAGCGATCCACGAAGGGCGTCCCTAGTAGTGAAAGCGTTGTTCGAAGAGCACCGTCCACCCCTCGTAATCCTGGATCGGACCGCCTGCGACGAAGGGTTGCCCGCTGAATGTTGTGCGCCGCACCGTTAGTATGCTCGCGAGGTGATCGTTCTCTCGCCACTGCGCTCCGAGGAACGCCGTTCGCTGCGAAAAGTCGATGTTATTCTGACCGACAACCGCCCACGCTCCAATTTGCGCGAAACGTCCGAAGCCGACGGTGGCGATGAAGTTGCTGTTGAACGTTCGCGCGACCGTTAGCACGTATTGCGGCACGCTCATGTGCACCGCTTCTTCGGGTTGACCGGGTGACGGTGCCCGATCGATCTGGTCGTAAATGGAGTCGAGGATGACATCGGCGACGGAAAGATGCCAGGTGAGCCAGGCACCCAGTTGTCCCTGCCGTCCGATCGTACCGGTGCCGATTTGTGGTGGGAACTCGGTCTCGGTGAAGCCGACGTTTGCGTAGTCCGCGAGATCGTACGGAGTGATTTGATCGAAGTGCGACGCGACGAGATGCATCTCAATGGGACCGCCGTCGATGTTGAACCGCGCGCGCAAACCCTGACGATTGTTCGAGACGATCGAGTTGTCGACGCTCTGGTAGCCGCTTTCGTACGCGAATCCGGGCCAGCTCCACGCAGAGGTCCAGAAATTTTCGTTTGCACCATACGCCATACTGAACGGGGCGTAGTACGGATCGAAGCGGTACCACTCGATCGCGCCGGTGAGGCGTCGCACCGTGTGGCTAATCGAGAAGTGTTCGTAATCCGCCTGGACGGGTCCCACGTACGGGTTAGCCGCGCCGTCCGCGTCAAACCAGCTGCGACCGATCTCGACGAGGCCGTCGATGCCGGGTGCCAGGTGGAACGCACCCCGCAGCCCGACGATCGTTTGACGCTGTCCAGCCACCGTGCTTTCCGCAAGCACGCCCTGCTCCGTTTGCGGGACGAGGGGATCCGTTCCGTAGAGCACCGACGAGGAGAGCGGCTCGCCGCCGCTGTTCAAATGCGCGAACTGAGCGGACCAACGCGTTCCGCCGCCGTGATCGATGACGAGCGAGGCCATCGTGAGACGCGTGCCGATACCCGGCGGGCTCGGCAGGTCAGCGTCGGTGAGCTCGACCGTTCCCAAACCTTGGTTGAGGACGAGGTCGGCGCCATGCAAGGGTAGGCCCGCCGACGCCATCGTCCATGAGGCGAGCGCTGGATACGACGGGACCAACGATTCCTGCGTCTGTGGGCCGAGCGCGGGAATGACGCTCGTGATCGCGACCGGTGCGAAGACGAAACGATCGCTCTGCACGAGATCGAACCAGCCGGCGCGTAAACGCCAGCTATCATCGCGGGCCGCGATGTCGCCGTAGAGGACCGATCCGCGGAACGCGATGACGTCATCTTGTCCGGCATGGGTGGGAAACGTGAGGGTGTAGGGCAGGCCCTGTTGACCGATGTGGGGATTGAGCGTCGGCATGAGCGGCTCGCCCCAATACCTTCAGGCCGGCACCGCGAGTGTCGTAAGCGAGGTCCTCCAGATTGTCAACGACCGTCGAAAAAGTGATCGTGCTGCGAACGGTCGAAATCTTTCGTTCGCTTCCGGAAGAGTACTTGGTGGACATCGCCGGGTGTGTCGAAGAGATCGATGTTTCTGCAGGCGAGTCAGTCATTATCGAAGGCGAGTTGGGTAGCGCGCTCTACGTCATCGTCGATGGTAAGGTTCGCGTGCATCGTGGGAACACGACGCTCGCGGTCCTCGGCCCGCGTGAAATCGTTGGAGAGTTGACGGCGCTAGACCCCGAGCCCCGATCCGCTGACGTTACGGCCGAGGAAGACACGCGCATGTACAAGCTCGAGCATCAGGAACTCGATGATGTCATGGCATCCGATGCTGAGGTCAGCCGAAACGTCATCAAGATGCTCTGCCGTCGGCTGCGTGCCGCCAGCGCATCGACCGCTGCTCATACACTTCACTAACGACGGGCCTGTGCTCACACACAAGCCTATAGCGAAAGCGCTCGTCGAATCAGGACCATCGGTGCGGAGATCCGCGGACGAGTCACCCTTATATTTAGGAGAACGCGGCTATCCGCGCGTCGATTGGCGTTCGGTAAGTTTCAGTTATCGAGCACACTCGAGGCAGTGCGACCGATAACGTCCTGCTTATCGACGCGGGCGACCGTAGGCGACGGGTTGAAATATCGACTCTACCAGTCTGAGAGGCACACGCGATCGTCCATCGAGCTTGCGCTTGACGAACCACTACTCCCAGGGGTGTTTGGAATGGTGACTACTCGCCGCGGCACCTGCACCGGCAACCCGCGCTTGCGCTGATCAAAGCCGTCTATCTCGCCGCGATTAGCGGCTCGGTGGCGCATGCGGCTGAGGTCACGACGAAGCTGAAGCTCGCCTAGTACTTATCCCCCACTCCTATTAGGGTATTCGTTAAGTGGGTCACGGCAGAGCGCGCTTTGGGACGCTCCACGGAAACAGCAGTCCCTGGAGCAGGGTGACGATTCCGTAGAGCGCTAGGCTCGACGAGACGAGCACGACGAGGGCAGCGAACGCCATGGCGACGTGCAACTGAGAGGTAGAAAAGAGAATGAGGTACCCAAGCCCCTCTTGCGCGGCGACGAATTCGGCGACCACCGCACCGATGACGGCCAGCGTCACTGAAATTCTCAGTGCGCTAAAAATGTAAGGGATCGCGTACAACAGCCGGATCTGCGTGTATTCGCGATAGCGGGGGGCGCGCAGTGAGCGCGAGAGCTCGATCAGTTCGGGCGGCGTCGCTCGCAGGCCGGTTGTGGTCGAGACGACGAGCGGAAAGAACGTGATCAGGCACGTGATGAGAACCCTCGGCAGCACACCGGCACCCAACGTGACGACGATGATCGGTGCGATCGCTACGATGGGAGTCGACTGCACGATCACCAAGAGTGGCACGACGGTCTGCGAAAGTAGCCGCGACGCCGTAAGAAGCACGGCAAGGGGAATGCTGACCGCTATCGCGAGCAGGTAGCCCAGAATCACGACGACCATCGTTGCAATGAAGTCCCCAAACCACTGTCCGACGGAAAGTGACTGGGCCGCGGTCACGATGTTGCCGGGGGAGGGCAGCAGATACGGCGGGATCTGAAAGAGCTGACATGATCCTTGCCAGAGGACCGCGATCGTCGCCAACGTCACGAGGGGCGGCCACCAGCCGGAACTGCGGAAAATCCGCTTCACGCGACCGCCGGGATAGTCCCCAAGATGTGAGCGCGAAGGCGTTGCGAGAGCTCGTTGAAAAGCGGATCACCCATCGTTGCGAGGCCGCGCGGGCGCGCCAGATTGACGTCGACGACTTCGGCGATGCGCCCCGGGCGCGCGGTCATCACGACGACGCGGTCGGACAGCAGCAATGCCTCGGGAATGGAGTGGGTTACGAAGATCACGCTCTTCGGCCGTTCTTCCCAGACGCGCAACACCTCGAGCGCCATGATATCGCGCGTCAGCGCATCGAGCGCGGAAAACGGTTCGTCCATCAAGAGGATGTGTGGGTCCTGGACGAGTGCTCGCGCAAGCGCGACACGTTGCTGCATGCCTCCAGAAAGTTCGTCCGGCATACGATTCGCGAACGCCTCGAGGCCCATCGTCGCCAGCAGCGCTTCGGCATGCAAACGCTGGCCGGCATCCGTGCGCCCGTACTTGTGGACAAGCGGAAAGAGAACGTTGTCTATCACGCGGAGCCACGCCAGCAGCGTCGGCCGCTGGAAGACGATGCCGATGTCGTCGTGGGGCTCCACGACCTCACGGCCGGCAATCTGCACGGAGCCTGCACTTGGCTGCAAAAGCCCCGCTACGATGCGTAAGAGCGTCGATTTACCACACCCCGAGGGTCCGACGACCGCAACGAATTCGTTTCGCCTGACCGAGACGCTCACGTCGGCCAGGGCTTCGACACTATCGCGATCGGTCGTCGTGAAGACCTGCGACACGCGGTCGAGAGCGATGTAGGGCGAGGAGTCATTCACGGCCCGAAATGCTGATTCGCGACCACGGCTAGCGGGTCGATCTTTCCGGGTGGAAGG
>JBEKXE010000044.1:0-30013 GCA_049512335.1 Candidatus Lustribacter sp. | reverse complement strand
AAGATTATCGTTGCCTCGACACCGAGCGAAGCCGGCGCTGAAGTGTACTATGCGAGCGCGCTGGGGTTTTTCACCCAGGCTGGGCTCGACGTCGACGTTCGGACGATCGATAACGGCGCCGCGGTAGCCTCCGCTGTCGCCGGCGGAGCGGTCGACATCGGGCAATCCAACGTGGTCTCGATCGCGACCGCGCACGAGAAAGGCCTGCCCTTCGTGGTGATCGCACCGGCCGGGATGTATTCCTCGGCGGCGCCGACGACGCTCGCGTTCGTTGCAAAGAACGCACCGTTCAAGACGGTAAAGGATCTCGCCGGCAAGACGTTCGCCACCAATGGGCTCTTCAACATCGGCCAAATCGCCGGTGACGCTTGGCTCGAGCGCAACGGCGTCGACGTGAAGTCGGTGAAATGGGTTGAGGTCCCGGTGGCCGCGACCGGCGCTGCGGTGTCTACCGGGCGCGTCGATGTCGGGCTCGTTTCCGAGCCGGTGCTCGGGGAGACGCTCGCGACGGGTCAGTTCCGCGTGTTCGGCGATGCGTACAGCGCCATCGGCTCGCACTGGCTGATCGGGGCGTGGTTTACGACCAGTTCGTGGGCCCTCGCCCATCCCGACCTGGCCCGCAAATTCCTCGCCGTCCTCGTGCGTACGGCCCGCTGGGCAAACGGCCATCATGCCGAGTCGCTGAAAATCCTCGAACAATACAACAAGCGCACCTTTCCCAGTAACATGGCGCGGACGACCTACGCGGAAACGCTGGATCCCGCGCTGATCCAACCCGTCATCGACAACGCGGCGAAGTACGGCGCGCTTTCGGCATCCTTCCCGGCCAGCGACCTGTTTGCGCGACTTTAGGCCGATGAACGAAGATTCCGCAATGCTTTGGGAAGCCAATGCCGAGGCGTGGACGGCGCACGTGCGTGGAGGATTCGACGTCTATCGCGACCAGCACAACACGCCGGCCTTTCTCGCGCTGTTGCCGCCGGTGCGCGGGTTAGGCGGGCTCGACATCGGCTGCGGCGAGGGCGCCGGCACGCGCGCGCTGGCGGCGCTGGGCGCGCGCATGACGGGCATCGACGTCGCGCCGACGCTCGTGCGCCAAGCAGCCGATGCCGAGCGCGCCGGCCCGCTCGGCATCGCCTATGCCGTGGCCGATGCGGCCGCGCTTCCGTTCCCCGACGCCACGTTCGACTTCGCGACGGCCTTCATGAGCTTGATGAGCGTCCACGATACGTGGGCGGCGTTGCGCGAAGCGCATCGCGTCGTTCGCCCGAACGGCTTCCTGCAGTTCTCGATCCTACACCCATGCTTCGTACCGCCGCACCGCCGCGTGCTGCGCGACGCGTCCGGCTACACCTACGCGGTGGAGGTCGCGCGCTACTTCGAGCGCGACCCACGCAATTTGGAGTGGCAGGTCAGCGACGAGCAGCCGGACGGAACCATTCGCAGGCGACCGTTTCGTGTGCTCGACGTGCACCACACGCTCGCCGACTGGTTCAACGCGCTCGTCGACGCCGGCTGGACGATCGAACGCGTGACCGAGCCGAGCGCCACCGAAAGCGAAGCCGCGGCGGATCCGGGCGTGCAAGATACCCGCGTGGTGCCGCTCGTCATGCACGTCCGCGTGCGACGTCCGCCGGCCCCCTAAGGCGTCAGCGTCAGCGTCCCCGTGGCGGCGCGGGTTACCGCCGCCGAACTGAACGGCAGCGGCGTGAGGTCGTGATGCAGCCACGCCGGTACGCCGTCGGTGTAGTGCGGCGAGCCGGGCTCGCCCGATTCACCGAGCGGCAGATCGATGCCGCCGGCGTCCCAATTGCCGATGTCCCACACGGCGCGAAAGCTTTGACCGAGCGCGATGGCCTGCACCGCCGGCGCGTAGCTTCCGCCCATCCCCGGGAACGACGGCGCATCCCAGAAATGCAGGTTGAACGCCGAGAACGGATGTTCCGCAACGACCGCATAGGCGCTGCCGTACGGCGCCGCGACGGCGTCCTTGCCCCCGAACAGCGTCACCGTCTCGCGCACCGCGTTTACGAGGAACGCATCGGGATCGTCGTGCGGAAACCAGCCGTGCGGGCGTTCGCGCAGAGCCCGCATCAACGTCACGAAGACCGGCCCGTCACGGAGGTACGCCCCGGCGGTTGCGGCGCTAAAATGCGAAGCGAACAGATCGCGCGTCGCGACGAAGCGCACGCGCTGGATGACGGTCGCACCGCGCGACGCCGAATCGAAATGTCCGTCGAACGACGCGAGCGCGGCGTACGCCGGCGCAACGTCGGGATCGCGGCCGGCGCCGCTCTTGCGCAGCGCCGCGACGCACATCCGCGCGAACTCGGCCTCGGCGAGCGAGGTCGTGTCGAGCTGGATCGCTTGCGATGCGGGAACGTCGACCTTCGGCGCCGCGCGCAGTCGCCGCGTGACTTCGGCCGCACGATACGGCGCGCTGAAGTACGCGCCCAAGCGGTATGGATAGCCCGCGCCGTACGCCAAGTTGTTCGAATTGATCGTCAGCGCGCCGCGCGCGGGCGCGACGTGCGGTAGACGGTCGAACGGCACGTACGCCGGCGGCTGCGGGGGCAGCGCGCCGCTGGCGACGGCCCGGCCCCAGGCCGGATCGTTGGGGATCGCGCCGGCCATCGTAAAGGCCACGCGACCGTCCGTCTGCGCGAGCGCGAAATTCTGCGACGGTCCCGGATAACCGGCCATCACGCGCAGTCCGTCCTCGATCGTCGCGGCGCGATCGAGCGCAAGGAACGTCGCCACCGGCGAGCGCGCATCGGTGAGCGGCCACCACTGCACGGCGTGCCGCACGATGCCCGCCTTCTCCAACACGAAACCGTGGCGCGTCGCGAGATAATTGAATTTGTGCGCCGCACCGAAACGGTCGTTGATCGTTTCCTCGCGCACGACCGCGTTAACCGGCTGCGCGCCGGCGCGATAGCGCGTCCCGTCCGTGCTGGTGAACGTTTCGCTGAACACGCGCGCGCTGACCACGTCGGCGTTGGTTGCGCCCCAGGCCAGCCGCTCGTTGTGACCGAGGATCACGCCCGGTACGCCGGCGATGGCGGCGCCCGCCGCGTGGAGGCCCGGTGCGTTGATCTCGACCAGATGCCAGATCCCCGGAATGCGGCGCACCAAGTGCGGATCGTTGGCGAGCAACGCGCGCCCGGTCGCCGTGCGTAGCGCGCCGGCGGCCCACTCGTTGCTGCCGAGCACGTCGTGCGCGTTCTGCCCGTCCCACGCGACCGCCGCCGGCGCGTGCGCGCCGGTCAGCGCCGGCAGCGGCGGCAGCGCGACCGGTTTTTCGCCGGCCGTCGGGACGTCGTAGGCCGGATCGGTCAGCGAGAAGAACGCCGCGGTCGCTTCCGGCCCCGCCTCGCGCTCGACCGCGTCGCGGGCGATCACGTCGTACCACGAATCGTCCAAGTCGAGCACGATCGCGAAACCGACCGCGAGCGAATCCTGCGGCTGCCACGGCGCGAAGCGATACAACAGCGCGCGATATTCGGGCGGGCTGGGCTCGTTCGCGGCGGCCGCATTCACCCCGTCGGCATAAGCCTGGAAGATGTCGCGGTCGGCCGGCGAGAGGTGCGCGTACTCCCGGTCGATGATGCTGCGCAACGGAATCACGCGCGCGTCCTCATCGGCGGCGAGCGTGACCGACCCCAGCATTTCGGACAGCGTGCCGAGCACGAACCGGCGCGTGATGTCGATCTGGAACAGCCGGTCGGCGCCGGTCACGTAACCTTGCGCGAACGCTGCGTCGTGGATCGACGCGGCACGGATGTGCGGCACGCCGCGCGCGTCGCGCAGGATCGCTACCGGCGCGCGCAATCCGAGCCCCGAGATCTCGCCCGACGTGCGCGCGGTGGCGGTCGCCGCGCCGTACCACACGTAGCCCGCGTAGATCAGCAGTGCGAGAACGAACGGCCCCAGCATGCCCAGGGCCGTATAGACGAGGCGCTTCCCGATGCCGACGCTCAAGCGAGCGCCGTTGCGTGCTCGGCTTGGTGAGCCTCCAGGTATTTCTCGACTTCGAGGGCGGCCTTGCACCCCGAACCCGCCGCGGTGATGGCCTGCTTGTAGCGCACGTCGTACACGTCGCCGGCCACGAACACGCCCGGAATGTTCGTCGAGACGCCGTCGGGCGACGCGATGTACCCCATGGCGTCGAGGTCGAGCTGGCCGCGGAACAGCGCGGTGTTCGGATCGTGGCCGATCGCGATGAACAGCGCGTCCGCGTCGATCACCGAGGTCTCCCCGGTTTCGATGTTGCGCAGCCCGAGCGCCTCGGTTTTTTCCTCACCGAGCACTTCGGTCACTTCGGAATTCCAGATGACCTCGATGTTGGCGTGCGCCATCACGCGGTCGGCCATGATCTTGCTGGCGCGAAACGACGCGCGGCGGTGAATGACCGTGACCTTCTTGCCGAAGCGGGTCAGGAACAGTGCTTCTTCCATCGCCGAGTCGCCGCCGCCGACGACCACGATGTGCTTGTCGCGGAAGAACGCGCCGTCGCAGGTCGCGCACGTCGAAACGCCGCGGCCGCGCAACCGCGCTTCGTGCGGGATGTCGAGCCAGCGCGCGCTCGCGCCGGTGGCGACGATGACGGTGTCGGCCGTGTACTCATCGTCCTCGGTCCACAGGTGGAACGGCGTTTGCGCGAAGTCGACCTTGCTGACGTCGACGAAGTGCAGCACGGCGCCGAAACGCTCGGCCTGCAGGCGAAAATTCTCCATCAGCTCGGGACCCATGATGCCCTGGGGAAAGCCGGGATAGTTCTCGACCTCGGTCGTCAGCATCAGCTGGCCGCCGTAGAGGCCGCCGGCGAAGACGACCGGAGCGAGGTTGGCGCGAGCGGCGTAGACGGCGGCGGTGAGGCCGGCCGGCCCGGAGCCGATGATCGCGACGGAGCTGTGGTTGCGGGGCATGGCGCTCCCTTCAACCCCTAAGCGGTTGCGTCCGGTTCGACGGCAAAGAAGAGCGGCGATGCTCGAGGACGACTTTTCCGACATTCTGCGCAAGGCCGCGCGCGGCGCGGGCCTGGACGCAGCCGCCCTAGCCGCGCGCAGCGGCCTCCCGGCCGGTCACATCGCCGAATGGCAAAAGGGCGAGGGCGTGCCCGACGACGCCGCGGCGCGCGCGCTGGCCAAGCTGCTGGGCCTCGATCCGGGCAAGCTGGCCGACGCTGCCGCCCGGCGCTGGGAGCCGCACGTCGCCCTGCCGGGCGACGTCCGCCACCATCCGCACGACCCGCACCCGTCCAACGGGTACCTCTTCTTCCTCGACGACGGACGCACGGCCGCGCTGATCGATCCGGCCGGCTTGCCATCGACGATCCTGGGCGCGATCGCCGCAGGTCCGTTCGCGTTGCGCTACATCCTCATCACGCACAAACACGCCGACCACTGCGACGCGACCGCCGACATCTCGCGCGCGTTTCCGGACGCCGAGATCGTGATGCACCGCTCGGACGTCGCGGCGATCGGCAACTTGAGCAAACGCGCGAAGCCGATCGTCGACGGCGACGAGCTGCCGTTCGGCGAGGGCGCCGCGATCCGCATGCTGCACACGCCCGGGCACACCGACGGCAGCTCGTGCTTCCTCTTCAAGAGCACGCTCTTCACCGGGGACACGCTCTTCGCAGGCAGCGTCGGCGGCGCGTTCGGCACGGTCTCGACCTACGCCGACATCCTCAATTCGGTGCGCTTCAAACTGTTCGCCCTGGACGACGCCACCGTCGTCGCCCCCGGTCACGGCCCGCCCTCGACGATCGGCGATGAAAAGGCCCACAACCCGTTTTTTTAGGTGCGCAGTTTGAACCCGATCGAGACCAGCGTCAACGCCGTGCCGAAAGCGACGGCGGTCAACGCGGTCACGATGCCGAGCGAGGTGAGGAGCGGCGCGTCGCCGCGCAGGGTGTACGAATAGCGGAACGCGTTGATCATATAGAACATCGGGTTGAACATCGAGATCGTTCGCGCCAGCGGCGGTAAGAACTGGGTCGACGTGAAGACCCCGCCGACGAAGACGAGCGGCGTGATGAAGAACGTCGTCAGCAGCGCGATGTGGTCGAATTTCTCGGCGAAGAGCCCGCAGATGATGCCGAGCGAGGAGAACAAGACCGCCACCAGCACGATCGTCAGCAGGTAGATGCCCCACTGGATCGGGACCGTCTGCACGAACACCGCACCCAGAATCGTGATGAGCGCGGCGATGAAGAGCGCGCGGGCCGTGCCGGCCACCACGTAGCCCATCACCATCTCGAAAGCCGACAGCGGGGCGATCAACAGCTCCTGAATCGAGTTCATGAAGCGTCCCTGGAAAACCGTGCTCGAACCCTCGCCGTAGGTCTGGTCGATCACTTGCAGCATGATCAGCCCGGGAATGAGGAACTGCGAGTAGCGCACGCCTTGCACGGTTGGGATCTTGCTGCCGAGCGCGAGCCCGAACACGAAGACGTAAAGCAGCGTCTGAATGACCGGCGGCCAGATGACCTGGTTGATGATCGCAAACGTGCGCACCATCTCGCGCTTGACCAGCGTGAGGAATCCGATCAGGTTGGGGCGGCGGTCGGCGTCGGCAGTGACGATCATCGGCGGGTCAGCTCCAGGAACACGTCTTGCAGCGTGCGTTCGCCGATCAGCTTGCTCGTCGTCTCGAGCGCCACGAGCTTCCCGGCCTCGATGATGCCGATCCGGGAGCAGAGCTCTTGCGCTTCCTCGAGGTAGTGGGTCGTCAAGATGATCGTCATCCCGTCACGATTGAGTTGGCGCAAGAACGACCACAGCTCCAGCCGCAGCTCGACGTCGACGCCGGCGGTCGGCTCGTCGAGGATCAGGAGACGCGGTTCGAACATCAGGGCGCGGGCGATCGTCAACCGCCGCTTCATGCCGCCGGAGAGGCGCGTGTAGATCTGCTTGGCTTTCGAGGTCAGCCCGAACCGTTCGAGCATCTCGTCGGCCCGTTCCCGGATCGCCTTGCCGTGCAGGCCGTAGTAGCCGGCTTGATAGATCAGGATGTCGCGAATGCTGAGATAGCGGTCGAAGTTGTATTCTTGCGGCGACAGGCCGACCAGCCGCCGCGTCGCGCGCCAATCGCTGGTGACGTCGAGGCCGAACAGCTCGATCTTCCCCGAGGTGATCTTCGATAACCCGACGATCGAGTTGATCGTGGTCGTCTTGCCCGCGCCGTTGGGGCCGAGCAAGCCGAAGAACTCGCCCTCGGGCACGTCCAGCGAGATGCCGTCGACGGCGGTGAAGTCGCCGTAGCGCTTCACCAGCCGGTCGATGTGCAGCGCCTGCATCAGATCTGGTGCTCCGGCAACTGCTTGTAGCGATGACACCGCAGCACCGCGATGCGTTCGGCGCTCTGCGGCATTCCGCTCTTGCGAATCTGCCGCTCCACCTTGGCGACGTCGAACGGCACGCGGTGCGAACGGACCGACCAGCCCCCGCTCTGCTGGGTGAGGATGACGTAGTGCGCGCGCGGATCGCCGTCTTTGGGCAGTCCCGCCGACGCGACGTTGACGAACATGCGATCGCGCCACATCCGCACGTAGGGCACGTGCAGGTGGCCGAAGGCGATCGTGCGCTGCACGACGCCGGCCACGATGCGTTCGAGCTGCTCGTCGCTCGCATCGGGCCAGACGTGCTCGTCATCCTTCGCCGGCGTCGCGTGCGTGATCAACAAACCGTCCGCCGACGTGCCGATCGCCACGGTCGTCGGGGCCGCGCCGAGCCACGCCACCCAGTCTTGCCCCAGCGCACCGCGCTGCCACATGATCGATTCGCGTTCCGCCTCGTCGTACTGAGCGGGATCGTCGAGCGCGATCATCCGGTCGGTGTTACCGCGCACGACGTGCGCGCCCGCGTCTTTCAGACGCCGCAATACCTTGCGCGGGCGCGGACCGTCCATGCACAGATCGCCCGCGGCGACGATGCGCTCGGCGCCTCCGGTAGCGGCGAGATCCGCCAAGCACGCTTCGAGCGCCACCGCGTTCCCATGGATATCGGAGAGGATCGCTACCCGCACGCGCGTTACGAGCTAGCTCCGCTTCGTGGCGAGAACCAGCTCGAACGGCCCGGCTCCCGCTTTTCCGAACTCCCACAAGTCGATCGCCTCAACGTCGATCTTCGCGGCGCGCAGCAAACCGATGCTGTAGCGAAAGCGCAGGTTGGCGATCACGCGGCGCTCGCCGAACGCGATCACGCCGGCGGCGAACTCCTCACCGCGCGGCACCTCGATCACGCGCAGATCGCGCACCGGCACCAAGTCGACCATGTCGGGTGCCGCCACGATCGCGTCCGAAGCGACGACGTTGAACACGTTGCGCAAGCGCGGCACGTCGGGCGCAATCGCGAGTTCGACCGCACGCATGTCGGCCGCCGCGGCGAAGGCGGCCAGCTGCTCCCGGCCGAGCGCATTGGAGCGCAGCCGCAGCCCGGCTCCGGGACGCGGCACGCCGATGAAGACGCGGTCGCCGGCGAGGGCGACGTCGGTCGCATCGAGCAACCCCGGCGCTTCGATGCGGCCCGCAATCGGAATCCCGGCGGCAACCAGCGCGCGTTCGACCGCGAGCACCTCGGCCCGGCGTTCGACGTCCGAGGGGCGAGCTAAGATTGCCCCCTGGGGCAAGACGATCGCGCAGTCGGCGATCAACACTTCGGTCGGCGTCTCGGTGGTCGGCTCCAGCACCGTGACGTCGACGCCGCGATCGCGCAGCGTGCGCACGAGGATCTTGTGCTGCTCCAGCGCCCGGTCGGCGATCGGGGACGGCTCACCCTTGATCGGCGGCAGCCGGTCGACGCTGGACGAGGGCGCGCACACAAGTGCGCCGGCGAGAGCGCCGGCGTCGGATCGCACGAACGGAGGTTCGGACGATTTGGTCATCACCAACTGCGCGAGTCTCCCACGGGGAGAAGATTGTCCGCCGGGGGGCGCTGGCCTTTTTTACCGGCTCGAGAGCGGTGCCGGCGGCAGCGCGGCCACGTACGGGCGCAGATCGGAGCGCGCCTCGAAGAAATCCCCCATGTCGCCGGCGAGCAAATCGCCCAGCGAGAGCGGCGGCAGCGAAAACACCCGGTCGACCGTCTTCAGCACGCTCGCCGTCGACAGGTGGCGCATGCCGATGTAACCGTGCTTGGCGAACGGCGAAACGACCAGCGCGAAGGTCCGCGACGCGTCGATGTGATCGCGCCCGCTCCGCGCGCCGGCCGGCACCACGATGATCGCGGTCGTGTGCCACGACGGCATGTGCGTGATCGCCTCGACGATCGTGCCCAGCGCGCGGTCCCCGTCGACGACCTCCGCTTCCGGCGTCACCTTCCCGCCGTTGCGGTCGGGTCCGGCCCGTAACTGAACGAACGCGAAGCGCGGCGCCCGCTGCGCGCGCGAGAGCGTCCCGTAGTCGCGCACGAACTCGGCGGCCCGCGCGCCATCCGGCGCGCCGGAGTTCCAGGCCGGGTAACTCAGATCGACGTGGCCCGCCAGCACCGGCGGCGCGGGGACGTCCTCGGTATGCCCGGCCGGCGTCGTTCCGGAGATGTCGAGCAGACCGCCGTAATCGCGGAAACTCAGATTACGGCGCGCGAGCTGGTTGAACACCGTCCCCAAACGCAGCATGTCGTCGGGATCTTGGTCGGTGAGGTGCCGCGAGTCGTTCACGTCCATCGTCCGGTCGGTGAACGCGCTCGCCAAACCCTCGGCGAGGACGAGTTGCGCGCCGCCGCGCGCGTCGGCGAAAAAATTTCCGGCCACCGCGTAGCGGCGCGCCAACGCATGCAAGTTCGGTGTATCGGCCGCACCGTAGAGCGCGAAGCTCGGGGCGCCCGGGCCCGCGCCCAAATCGCCCAAGGCCTCGTCGTAGTTCTTCTCGCCTTCGACGATCAGCACGACGTTGCGAATGGCGCGCGGCAACGGCTGCGGCGTCGGCACGACGATGCGCGCCGCGGCGAGCGCAGCGCGCGTCGTGTCGGCGAGCTTGACCTGCGCGAGGTCGATGCGTTCGAGCGTCGACCACACCGCGTGCGCGTCGGCCCCGGTTTCGGGATTGCCGGTGAAGCCGGCGTCGTAGCCCAAACCGTTCTGGTTGGCGACGAACAGCGTGCGGTCGTCGGCGCTCAGCGCGACCGCGCTCGGTGCCCACCCCGTCGGGATGAGTCCGAGGCGATGGAGGTGCATCGGATCGCGGGCGTCGATCACCGCGATCGCGTCGAGCCCGGTCAACGCAACGTAGAGGCGCGACGCATCGCGGCTGAGCGCCATCGCCGTCGGCTGCGTGCCGTACGGACCGCGATCGAACAAGCGCAACTCGGTTCCGCCGACGACGTGCGGCACGGCACCGAGCGCGACCGTCGCGATCCGGTCGACGTTGGTCATCGCCACGAACGCATAGCCCGCGTCGGGCGTCGTCACGATCGCCGTCGGATGCGCACCGCCGACCAAACGCACGCCGTCGGGCGCTTCATCCATCGGTAACGCGTCGGCCGCGCCCGCCGGCGCCCCGGTCGCGTCGAGGGAGAGCAGCCACAACGACGACGCGTTGACCGGATCCGGCGGCGGCCGGTCGAAGGCCGGGTCCGCGAGCGGCGCGGGCAACAGCGCGTAGCGCATCAAGCCTTCGTTGGTGACGAGCAACTGCGAACCGGCGACGGCCACGCCGGCCGGCGAAAAGCCGACGCGGTGCGGTGCCGCGATGAGCCGGCGCGTGGCGGTGTCGATCGCGGCGACCGAATCGCCGCCGGCGTCGACGACGTACACGCGGCGCCCGTCGCTCGACGCGAGCAACGCGGACGGAAAACTGATCCCGCGGTCCGCGAAGCCGGCGTCGGCCGGCCCGGGAATCGCGATCTTGTGGACCGCGTCGGGCACCAACCGGCCCGCCGCATCGAGGTCGAACGCGTACACCGCGTTGGCCGCGCCGCCGGCGGCGAAGACGAGCGTCTGGCCGGGATCGCGCGGATCGTTCACCGCCGCGAGCCCGCTGTAGAACGTCTCGCCCGCTGCGCGATAGTGCGTCACCGCGACCATGCGCGCGGTGTCGACGACCGTGAGCGAGTAGCCGCCGCCGGCATCGGGGTCGAGTGCGCTGCGCACGCCGGCTTCGTTTTCGTCGTCGTTGCTCGTGATCGCATAGCGCCCGTCGGGCGAGAGCACGACGCCCAAACTGTCCATGCCGGTAACGATGCTCGTTCCGGCCGGCGTCACGAGCCGTCCCGAAGGCAGCACCGCGTCGTACGTCAGCCCGTGGTAGCGTCCGGCCGGCAGATCGCCGGCCGGCGGCGCGTACGTGACCGTCGCGGAGCGGGCGCCGAGCGGCAAAACGGCGAGCGCAAGCGTCGCGCACGCGATACGAAGAGGGTTCACCGGCCCTCGGATTCGCTCGCCGGCAAGCGGTCCCGCTTGCTCCTATCGTTCGTCGAGACGATACCCGATGCCGCGCACGCTCGATATCTGCAACTGAGCGTCGACTTCGTTGAGCTTCTTGCGCAGCGCCGCGACGTGGACGTCGACGACGCGCGTCGGAACGCCCGAAACGTCGTTCCAGACGCGCTCGAGAATCTGCGCGCGGGTCAGCAATTTTCCGGTGTTCTCAGCGAGATACCAGAGCAGGCGAAATTCCAACGCGGTCAGGCTGACGCTCTTGCCGTTGTTCTCGAGCGTGTGGAAGTCGCGAACCAATTCGGTCGTTCCGGCTTGCAGCCGGCCGTCGGCGTCACTGCGCCGCGAACGTTCGCGCCGGCGCAGGAACGACTGCACGCGCGCCACGAGTTCGTTGCCCGAAAACGGTTTGCGCACGTAATCGTCGGCGCCCAAACCCAGTCCCTTGAGCACGTCGTTTTCGGTCGAGTGCGCGCTGACCATCAGGATGAACGCGTCGCTCGAGTTGGCCAGCGACGTGCAGACATCGAGCCCGCTGATGTCGGGCAACTCGACGTCAAGCAGGATCACCGCCGGCTTGAACGCCGGCTCGGCCTCGAGGCCGGCCGCGCCGGTCGTCGCCACCTTGACTTCGTAGCCCGCGCGTTCGAGAATCGTGCGCTCGAAGAACGCGATCTCGGGATCGTCTTCGATGATCAGTACGCGTTCCATCAGCGGATCATCGACGCAGCCGCGTTCTCTTCCTCGGCCGCCAGCAGCGTGCGGCGCGCGAGGCCTTCTTCGATCGCCGCGCGTTCGACGGCCTCGGCGACGCCGTCGGCGACGCGCGGATCGAACACGCTCGGAATGACGTACTCCGCGTTGCGCTCGTTGCCGACGATGTCGGCGATCGCGCGCGCGGCGGCGAGCTTCATCTTCTCGCTGATCTTGCGCGCCCGAACGTCGAGCGCGCCGCGGAAGATCCCGGGGAAGGCCAGCAAATTGTTGACCTGATTGGGATAATCGCTGCGCCCGGTGCCCATGACCGCGACGTACGGCGCCGCGATTTCCGGCATGATCTCGGGGCTGGGATTGGCCATCGCGAACACGATCGGATCGCGCGCCATGCGCTTGATGTCTTCGCCGACGAGGATGTTCGGCGCACTCAACCCGATGAACGCATCCGCTCCGACGAGCACGTCGCGCAGCAGGCCGCGCTTCTTCTTCTGATTGGTGTTCTTGGCCAGCCATTGCCAGTGCGGCGGCCCGTACTGCTGATCCGCCGAGATCGCGCCGTCGCGATCGACCGCGATCACGTCGCCGACGCCGGCTAGCAACAGCATCTTGATCGTCGCCGTGCCGGCGGCACCACTGCCGTTGAGCACGATCGTCATGTCTTCGAGCCGCTTGCCGACGACCGCCGCGGCGTTGATGATCGCCGCCAGGATCACGACCGCCGTGCCGTGCTGGTCGTCGTGCATGACCGGAATGTCGAGCGCTTCGATCAAACGCTCCTCGATCTCGAAGCAGCGCGGCGAGGAGATGTCTTCGAGGCTGTAGCCGCCGAACACGGGCGCGATGCGAATGCACGTCTCGACGATCTCGTCGACGTCCTTCGTGTCGAGCGTGATCGGGAACGCGTCGACGCCGCCGAACTGTTTGAAGAGCATGCACTTGCCCTCCATGACCGGCAGCGCGCCGAGCGGTCCGATGTCGCCGAGGCCCAGCACCGCGGTCCCGTCGGAAATCACCGCCACCGTGTTGCGCTTGATCGTGAGCTGGAACGCCTTCGCCGGATCCTCGGCGACCGCCAGCGAGACGCGGGCGACGCCCGGCGTGTAGACCGTCGACAGATCGGCGCGCGTCCGCACCGGGATGTTGGGCTCGATGTGGATCTTGCCGCCGAGGTGCGCCAGGAATATCGAATCGGAGATGCTGATGACGCGCGCGCCTTCTTGCGCGTCGATCGCGGTGCGGACCGCCTTTCCGACGGCGTCGCTGGCGACGGTGATCGTCACGTCGCGCACCGTCGTGTTGCGGCCGACCGTGTGCGTGTCGACCGCGTTGACGATGCCGCCCGCGTCCCCGATGGCGCCGGCCAGATTGGCAAATGCGTTGGGTGAATTCTGCGTCTCGACCCGGACGATCAGCGAGGTCCCAACCGGCGGAGATTCCATAGGGCGTCGTTTTCGATAGCGTCTGGATTCGCCTTCGGCGAATCTGTAGCGTTTGGGCTTCGCCCAAGCCGCCCTCGGTCTTACGATACGGGCAATACTACGACCCTGCCAGGATGTCGAGGGTCGCGTCCATCCCGTCGTAGACCCCGTCGGCGTCGGCCTCCGGGCTGTTGACCAGGATCGCAAAGGCGACGCGGCCGTGGCGCCGCGTGTCGACGTAGCCGGCCAGCGCATCCACGTCGTTGATGTGGCCGCTCTTGGCCCGCGCGCGACCGAGTGCGGTCGTCACGTCGTGCCGCCGCACCGTGCCCTCGATACCCACGCGCGGAAGATCGTGAAACAGCACGTCGCCGGTCGATTCGAGGTTGACGCGCGCGAGCAGCGTGGCCAGGTCGATCGGCGCGACGCGATCCGCCGGCGCGAGACCGCTGCCGTCGATGACGCGCAGACCGTCCGTCGGCGCGCCGAGCTGCTCGAACACCGAGCGCTCGACGAGGGCGCCGGAGTGTTCGGTTCCGACCGCCCCGGCGTGCGCGCCGACCGCGCGCAGCAATTGTTCGGCGTAGTGATTGTCCGACTCGAAGAGCATGTGGTTGAGCAGCGTCCGCAGCGGCGCCGATTCGTGCCGCCACAACACGGTGGCGACGGTCGGCGCGGTGCCGGTGTGCGATCCGCCTTGGACCAGGATGCCGCGCTGGGCCAGCATCGAGTCCGCGACGGCGGCGGCGTAGTGCGGCTGATCGATGACCGGCCGGTAGAACGATTGCTCGGCGCCGACGGCGAGATCGCCGGCGAAGGTGAAGTCGTTGCGGTCGGGGGCGCGATCGATCGACAGGGTGGTGGAGTAACCGGTCAGCACGCCGCCCTGCACGCTGACCCCGTTGCTCGCCGGCCGCACCTCGATGCGCGCCGGCGCGCCGGCGTTCGCCGGAACGAGATGAAATTCGACCGTCCCCTCGTCGAGCGAGAGCGCGCTGGTTCCGGCCGCGTAGTCGTACTGCAAGTCGTCGGGATCCCAGGCCGGGTTGACCTCGCGACCGCCGAACAGCGAGGCGTCGGCCACCACGCCGCCGGTGACGGTGGTCAAGCCCGCTCGCGCCAGCGCGCCGACCCCGCCGCGCAGTACGTCCGAGGTGAGCGACGGATCGCCGCCGCCGACCAGATACAAGTCGCCGTCGAGCGTTCCGCCGTGCGGCACGTCGAGCGCTTCGAGACGCGTTTCGAAGCGGTAGTCCGGGCCCAGCGTTTCCAACGCCGTCACCGCGACCAGCAGCTTGAACGTCGAAGCGGGGATCGCGGCCGCGCGCGCGCGGCGCGCGAACAGCTCGCGCCCTTGCGAATCGACGATCGCGATGCCGCTCGTCGCCAAGGCCGAACGGCCCAGCGGCCCGCTCAAGCGCGCGCGGAGACGCCGCAACTCGCCGTCGGTCCACGCCGGCGCCTTGGGCGCCGCAGCGAGCGGGACGCCCGCGAAATGCGGCACCGCCGCCGAGGCGTGCCGCGCACATCCGGTGGCCAGCGCGAGCAGCAATGCCGTGAGCATGCGTGTGGCGCGCATGCTACGCCTGCGGTGCCACGGGCTGGTCGCGGTCGCGCAACCGGTTGACGTCGTCACGCAAACGGTCGACCTCCTCGCGCAAACGCACGAGCTCGGGCGGCGTGCGCGCCGCGCCGCGAATGCGCACCGCCGCTTCGGCCGCGTCGCGCCGCAAACGTCCGTCGGTCTCGGCCGTCGCCAGGCGGTCGAGCGCCGGTAGCAGCCGCGCGTCGGCGAGCTTCTCGGCGGCCGCGTAGGTCGAGAGCCGCACGACGTACGACCGGTCGTCGAGGGCGCGCTCCAGCGCATCGACGGCGGCGGTGCGAACCGCATCGACGAGCGCGCCGAGCCGCGCCAGCGCTCCGACCGCCGCGCGCCGCAACGGCTCGGGACGATCCGGCCGGCTCGAGGCCACCAGCGGTTCGAGCGCCCGCGGATCGGCGAGCTCGGCCAAGCCGCCGGCCGCTCCGGACGCGATCACCTCGTTCCACGAGCGCTCGTCCAGCGCCGCGCGGAGCGCCTCGAAGGCCCGCGGATCGCGCGTTTTCCCCAACGCCGTCAAGGCCGCGCCGGCGACGAAGTACGACGCGTCGGAACGCGCGTTCAAGAGCGCCGTCGCAACGCCGTCATCGCGATAACTGCCGAGCGCGTCGGCGACGGCGCGCCGCACCTTCGGGTGCGGATGCGCGAGCGCCGCCAGCAGCGCGGCGCGCGCGCCGTCGGTACGCATGCGGCCGAGCTCGGACGCGATCTCGACCGCCACGCCCCAGAACGGTTCGTTGCGCAGCGCTTCGGCCAGCGCGTCGTGCGCGGCGCGCGCGGAGTCCTTCGCCAGCGCGCGCGCGGCGCGAATGCGCGCCACCGGGCTCGGGTCGCCGCGCAGGATGCCGGCATGCCGTTCGGTCCCCAGCGCATACGTCAGCGTGCACAAGAGATACGCGCCCGGGTCGATGCGGATCAACGCGGGCTGCGCCGCGAGCGCGATCACGAACGATTCGCGCGCGCGCTCGACGTGCAAGCGCACGCGCTGCTCGCCGGCCACCGGCCCGTCGCCGGCGTCGCGCGCGACGGCGTCCGGCACCTCCGTCACGAACCCCGCATCGAGGTCGAACGCATACGGCGGATGGTCGTCGTCGATCGTCTGTTTCTGCTCGATCTCGAGCGTCAGCGCCGAGCGTTCCGCATCCCACGTGGCCCGCACCTCGAGCTCGGGATGACCGGCGCGGTCGATCCACTGCGCGAAGAACCCGCGCACGTTGCGGCCGGTCGCGCGCTCGATCGCTCTCACCAGGTCGATCGTTTCGACGTTACGCGTCGCGTTGTCCTCGACGTACTGCCGCAGCGCGCGCCGCAGGCGCTCCCAGCCGAGCTCGCCGCGCAGCATGTGCAGCACCGCGGCGCCTTTTTCGTAGAGATGCCGGTCGAACAACTCGATCGGATCGCGATAGACGTTGCACACGATCGGCCGGCGATAGCGCTCGCCGTCCTCGTCGAGGTAACGGCCGACCAGCTCGAACACGTCGCGCTGGTACTCGTCCCAGCCGCGGCTCGCCTCCATCCACACGGTCTCGAAATAGGTTGCGAAGCCCTCGTTGAGCCACGCCTGCGACCAATCGCGACAGGTGACGAGATCGCCGAACCACTGGTGCGCGAGCTCGTGCGCGACCAGCGGTTCGCTCGAGAAGTCCAGGTGCGCGCGCTCGTCGTGCAGCGTGCGATCGGTCTGCGTGGTCGCGGCCGTGTTCTCCATCCCGCCGAAGATGAACTCGGCGACCGCGATCTGCGAATACCGCGCGTAGGGATACGGCACGCCGATCGCGGTTTCAAAGACGCCGATCATCTCGGGCGTGCGGCCGAACGACCGTTCGCCGTCGGCTTCGCGGCCCGGCTCGACGTAGTAGAACACCGGCAGCCGCGGATGCGTTTGTTCGATCTCGCTGAACGCGCCGGCCACCATCGTGAGCAGGTAGGTCGCGTGCGGAATCGCCTGCTCGTAGCGGAACGTCACGCCGGCCGCGGTTTCGGTCCGCGCCGTCAGCGCGCCGTTCCCGAGCGCAAAGTGACCGGGCTCGACGACGATCGTCGTGGTCGTGGTCTGCTTCTCGGCGGGATGATCGAAGCACGGCAGCCAGGCGCGCGCATCGGTGTCCTGGCTCTGCGTCCACGCTTGGCGCGGCCGGTCGATGAAGTACAGCCCGCGGCGCGGCTCGATCGCCCGGTACGTGACGGCGAACGTCAGGCTCCGGCCCGCGGCCAGCGGGTCACGCAACTCGATCGTGAGATCCCGCGCCGAGGCGAGGAACGGCAGCGCCGCGCCGTGCTCGTCGCGTACCGCGTCGATCGTCAGGTCGACCGCATCGAGCCGCAACCGGCGCACGCCGTCCTCGATCGCGCGCACGCGCGTCGTCACCTCGCCGAACAGCGTTTTGGTCGCGAACTCCGGACGCAGATGCAAGTCCAAATGTTCGACGCGCACGACGCGGTCGGGTCCGTAGTGCGGGCGCGCACCGGGCAGGGCGAAGGGCAGCCGATCGGTCACATTGCAGCTCCGTACGCGGCGCCGGGCGGCGGCGAGTAGCGCTGATCCCATTGCAAGATGCGCAGCGCGTGCGGGCGCGGCCCCTCGCACCAGGTGGTGAAGTAGAGCCGCGCCGGCACGAGATGCCCCGACGAATCGTGGAATTCGTACCCCAGCGTCGGTCCGGCGATGACGCGCGTGCACGCGCGGCGCAACTGCAGCGCGAAATCGGGCCGGCCCTTGTCCTCCGGATGGCCCGGCCGCGGCGACAGCGGTTCCTTGTCGACGAAGAGGATGCGGCGCGGCTGCATGTCCGGATCGTACCAGCGCATCGCTTCCTGTCCTTGCGCGTTGTAGCCGATCACCACCGGCGGGACGCCGCCGTAGAAATCCAAGGTCGACGAGAGCCCGTACCCGTCGGTCACGACCACCGCGTCGTTGGCTTCCATCATGTTGCGCACGTCGATCGCGAGCGAGGGCACCGTGAAGATCTCGAACCCGCCGGTATTGCGCAGCGTCGAACCGGTGCGAACGAACTGCTCGTACACGAAGCCGGGCTCGACCGCCGCGATGAAGACCAGCGGAAAGATGATCAGCGCCGGCACGGCGGCGATGGTAGCCCAGATGACGCGCGTCCGGGCCGCCAACCGCACGAAGACGATGCCGATCGCGACGCTCAGCGAGAGATAGGCGCCGAACATCCAGTGAATCTCGACGCTTTCGTGAAAGCTCAGCAGCGTCATCAGCACGATCATCGGCACCGCGGTCCAGTTCAAAAACGCGTTGCGCGCGTAGAAGATGCTCAGCAGCGCTCCGATCCACAGGCCCGGCGAATACGCCGCGGTCTCCATCAGGTGCAGCACGAACGGTTCGTACCAGCGCCAGTGCTCCTCGTGGCGGTTGACCAGCGCGAACACGAACGTGGCCCAGCCGTGGGTCGAATTCCAGATCAGGAACGGGACGCACATGATGCCGGCGATCAGGAACGACAGCCACAAGCCTTCGTGCCAGTAGCGGCGCCGCCCGGGCGCCAGGGCGTACATCACGACGCCGAAGACGAGCGCGAACGCGAAGATGCGCGTGAGCAGAACGGCGCCGAGCGCGATGCCGAGCCAGACGTAGCGCCGCCGCAGGTGCGTCTCGAAGGCGCGGACCGCGCAGTACAGCGCCGCCGCCCAGGCGGCCAGATACGGGCCGTCGGGTGACGCCGAGCCGAAGGCCACCGACGAGAGCGGCGTGAGCGTGATCGCCAGCGCCGTCACCGCACCGGCGCGCGAATCGCCGTTGGTCAGCCGCTGCGCGGTCTTGGCGGCGAACACGGTCGCAACGATGCCGCAGAGAATGAAGCCGATGCGCACCGCAAACGGATTCGTTCCCAGCCAGCCGAACGCGAAAATCGTATACGCGACCCCGGGCGGGTGGTCGCTGTAGCCGAGCGCGAGATGGCGCGCCCATTCCCAGTAGTAGCCCTCGTCACCGATGAGCGGCACGCTGAACGCCGCGACGGCGCGCATCCCGGTCACGATGGCGACGATCGACCAGGCGATGATGTCGACGCGGGGCCACCGCCGCGAGAGCGGGGCCGCGACCGATTCCACCGCGCTACTCATGCGGCTCCACGAGACCGCCGTTGACCCCCAGCACGGCGCCGTTGAAGAAACCGGCGTCGTCGCCGACCAGAAACCGCACCGCGTCGGCGACGTCTTCCCAGCTGCCGGCGTGGCCGGTCGGATTGCCGGCCGGGATCGTCTGCGCTTGCGCGCGCGTCGCCGACTTGTCGCGGATGTCGCCGGGCTCGATCGCGTTGACCGTAATGCCGTGGCGCGCTTCTTCGAGCGCCAGCGTGCGCGCGAACGTGACCACCGCGGCCTTGGCGGCGCCGTACAGCGACATCAGCCGCGCGGGCTGCGTCACACGCGAACCGTTCATGCCGAAGAAGACGATGCGGCCGAAACGGCGCGCGCGCATGCCCGGCAAGGCGGCCGCGGCCAGCGCGACGGAGGTTCCGAGATTGCCCGCGATCATCGCGTCGTAGTCGGCCTCCGACGACGCCGCGAACGAGCGCACGACGATCGGTCCGGCGGCGTGCACGATGACGTCGAGCGTGCCGCGCTTCGACTCGATCGCAGCCACCAGCTCCCGCGCGGCCGCAAAACTGCCGAGGTCGTTCGCAATCGCCAGCACATCGGGGTCGTATTCGCCGATCGCGGCGGCCGTTTCATCCGCCGGCGTGCCGCCGGGACGGTACGTGAACGCGATGCGGTAGCCGGCGGCCGCGAGCGAACGCGCGATCCCCGCGCCCAGACCCGACGCTGCGCCGGTGACGAGCGCTACGCGAGAGGACAAGCGCCGCGCACCTTCGTACCTGCGATCAGATGGCGGCTCCAATCAACGCGAGCTCGCGCATGCGCCCGGTGATGTTTTTGGCCGAGGACGCTTTTCAGCTGCGAGGATCGTACTGGGAAGCGCGCGCCGACGGGGCGATCTCCCTGGTTCTGATCCACGATCGCAGCGCCGACCGCAGCGTGTGGGATCAGTACGTGCGCTTCTACCTTTCGCGCGGCTGGAACGTGCTGACGTTCGATCTGCGGGGCCACGGCGAATCGGTAAGGCAAGAAACGCGCACCGCCCTGCAACCGCCGGGCACGCCGGAGACGCCGTGGGAGGCGGGGTGGCCGCTGGACGTCAAGGCCGCGCTCGCGTTTGTCGCCCGTCAGCCGAAGGCCAACCCGGCCAAGCGTGCGATCGTCGGGCTCGGCCTCGGTGCCGATCTGGCCTACGCGGGCTCGGCGCGCGGGTGGGGTGCGGCCAGCGTCGTGTGCGTGAGCCCCGACGAAAGTCGCGCGCGCGCCTTCGCCGGCCCCGGCGCATTCGAACCGCGCGGCATCTACTTGATGTACGGCGCGCTCGATCCGAACGGCAATACCGCCGCGATCAACTTGGCCTCAACGGCACTCTTTCCGGCGGAGTGCGAAGCCTACCAGGGGAGTGCGCTGACCGGCATCCACCTGTGGGATGAACGTCAGCCCGAGATCGTCGCCCGCTCGATCGCCTGGATCGAGCGGACGATTTGATCTGAGTAACCCCTCAGTGCTGGTCCCCGACCCGCCCATCTCCTGACACGAAAGTCCGCTGGGCTTCGGAACGGCGTCCCGTTCATGTCGGTGCCTTCGACGCGCACTTGATGGCGGCCCGACTGGAGATCGGACGGCGGATTGTAAACGATCCCGCTCGGGGAGCGCGAGGTGTCGTTGGTGACGTTCAAACCGTCGACGCTCACGCGTACCGTGTTCGGGTTCGCGCGACCATCGGCAAAGTTCGCTTCGATCGTCGGACGGCGCGATCCGGCCGCACCGTCACGGGCCGGCCGCACGTCGACCACGCGTAGCGAACCGCTCTGGGTCATCGGCCGCGGCCCCTGCATGTCGCGTAGTTCACGCTCGCGCCGAGTGCTTGCGACACGAAGCGCAGCGGTGGGCCGTGTACCCCGCGTGCGAAGGTTCTACCGCAACCGGGCGTTCAATCGCCGCTCGCTTGCGGCACGAACAGCCGTTCCTCGCCGGCCGTGTGCTCGGCAGCGAGCGCTCGCCGGTCGGCGCGGCGTTCGATTCCGCCGCCAACCCACGCGTACACCACCGGCACCAAGAACAGCGTCAGGATCAGCGAGCTCAGCAGACCGCCGATCAGCACGGTCCCCATCGACTGGCGAAACTCCGCGCCCTCCGACAATCCCAGCGCCAGCGGCAGCATGCCGAACACCATCGAAGCGGTCGTCATCACAATCGGGCGCAGACGGATGCCGGCCGCGGTGCGAACGGCTTCCAGCACGCGCAAGCCGCGATGGCGTTGCGTGTTGGCGTAGTCGACCATCAAGATGCCGTTCTTCGCCACCAGACCGAAGAGCATGATGATGCCGATCAGCGAGAACAGGTTCAGCGTCTCGTGCGTCATGGCCAGACCGTAGAGCGCGCCGACCAGCGCCAACGGCACCGAGAACATGATAACGAACGGCGTAAGGAACGAGCTGTAGAGGATGACCATCAGCACGTAGACCAGCGCGAACGACGTGAGCATCGCGAAGCCCATGCTGGTGAACGTCTCGGCGATGAACTCCGAGTCGCCCGACGGCCGCAACGCCACGCCCGGCGGGAAGAATCCCGGCGTTTTGACCGCCGCGTCGATCTTCTGCGTGACCGGCCCCAGCTTCGTCACTTCCGGATCGAAACCGCCCGTGACGCTGACGATGCGCTGCTTGTCGAGCCGCTCGAGCTTGGTCGGCGAGGGTGCGAAGGTGAACGATGCCAAGTCGCTCAGCCGGTAGAGGCTGAGGCCGTCGTTGGCGCGCACCTGGATGTTCTCGACGTCGGCGAGCCGGTTGCGATCCGCCGCCGGCAGCTGGACGCGCACGTCGACGAGGCCGGTGTCGGTCCGCACGCGCGTCGCGACCGCGCCGCCGATCGCCACCCGCGCGGCCGTCGCCGCGGCGCCCGGGCTCACGCCGAGCAACGCGCACTTCGCGCGATCGATGTTGATGTTCAGCCGGTTGGTTGCGCTTTCGGTTCCGGTTTGGACGTTGACCGTTCCCGGAATCGAGCGAATCAGCGCGGCGAGCCGGTCGGCGCCGGCTTGAATCTCATCCTCCGGTCCCGAGAGCGTGTAGAAGATCGGATCGCCGCCGCTGCCGCTGCTGCCTTCCGCCTCGACGGTCAGCACGCCGTCCGGCACGAGGTAGGACAGCTGCCGGATCTCGCGCACGACGTCGTTGGTCGCCGCGCGGTGATCCTTGTCCAGCTCGACGGTCATCTTCGCGACGAAGGCCCCGGTCGTTACATCCCAACCGGTCGGCTTGACCCCGGCAGTCGAGAGCGTCGCGTGGACGTAGCGGAGGTTGCGGATCGCGGCGGAGAGACGGTCGAGCGCGTTTACGGTTTTGTAGAGCGGCGTTCCGGCATGATACGTCAGCGTCATGTCGATCGAACCGGTGTTGGTACTCGGCACGAACTCCGTTTGCACGAGCCCCACCGCGGGCAACGCGAGCGCGCTGACGAGCAGCACGCAACACACGCCGACGGTTTGCCAGCGGTGGGACAGCGCGTAGCGTAGCGCGCGGTCGCGATACCACGCATTCAGGCGCTCGAAGCCGGTTTGGAACCAGGCGAGCGATGGAGGGGCTTGCGGCGTGCGCTTGACGACGGACCAGCGCGCGGCGAGCATCGGCGTCAGCGTGAACGACACCAGCAGCGAGAACAGCGTGGCCACCACCACGACGACGCCGAACTCGACCATGTACTTGCCGACGATGCCGGAGAGAAACGCGATCGGCAGGAAGACCACGACGTCGACCGACGTGATCGCCACGGCTGCCCCGCCGATCTCGCCCCGGCCGGACATCGCCGCATCGAACGGGGATTGGCCCATATCGCGATGCCGGGTGATGTTCTCGAGCACGACGATCGAGTCGTCGACGAGGATCCCGATGATCAGCGATAAGCCCATCAACGAAATGGTATCGACCGTGAAGTGCATCAGGCGCATGACGATGAAGGTCGACAGCAGCGACGTCGGGATCGCGATCATCACCACCAGGGCGTTGCGCCAGGCATGCAGGAAGAGCATCAAGACGACCGCCGTCAGCACGATGCCTTCGATCAGGTTCTGGAGCACGCCGTCGAGCGATTTCTGCGTGTAGTCGGCGGCCGCGGCGACCTCTTCGAAGTGAACCGTCGGATAGTTCGCTTCGATCGTCTTGAGCTGGTCGCGCAAGATCTGCGTCGACTTGATCTCATCGGACGTGATGACCCGGTTGACGTCCAGCGTCAGCGTCGGCGACCCGTTGAACTTCGAAACGACGCGCTGCTCGACGTGACCGTCCTCGACGCTCGCGACGTCGCCCACACGCAGCCCGTTGGCGAGCGAGGGCGCGAAGCCGTTGGCCAGCACGGAGGTTTCGATCGGCAACGGGATTCCGAGCATGTCGCTGGCGCGCACGATGTCGGAGTGCACGGAGACGTCGGTTTCGGCGTTGGGCGCGTCGAGCCGGCCGCCCGGAACGGTCGCGTTGTTACCGTTGATGGCCTGGAAGATATCCGAAACGGTGGCGCCGGTACCGATCAAGCGCAGCGGATCGGGCAATACGTGGAACTCGCGCTTGACGTCGCCGCTCACGTCGACGCTCTGCACGTTCGGGACGTGGCGAATGTCGGGGACGATGCGTTGCGAGACCAGATCGGAGAGCGCAGTGGCCGACAGCGTTCGCGAGCTCAGCGCCAGCGTGAGCAGCGGCGCTTGCGACGAACCCTGGCTCTTGTCGACCAGCGGCGGGTCGAGGTCGGTCGGCATGTAGACACGCGCCGTGTCGACGCGGCGCTGCACGTCGATCGCCGCGTAATCGAGGTCGGTGTCGATTTTGAACTGCACGACGACGTCGGCGCGACCTTCTTCCGCCGTCGCCGACATCTGATCGAGATTGTCGATGCCGTCGATCTGATCTTCGATCGGCTTGATCACCAGGCGTTCCATCTCGAGCGGCGAGGCGCCCGGATAGGCGGCCGAGACGACCACGATCGGGAAGTTCACGTTCGGGTTGAGGCTACGGCCGATCTGAAAGAACGAAAACAGCCCGTACACCGCGAGCGCGATGAAAAACATCGCCACGATGATCGGCCGCTGGATCGAAAACCGGGTCAACCACATACGGCTGATATACGTTCCCGCAGCACGCTTGTTTCGGACAAAAGGAACGGCCCGCCGGATCGGGCGGACCGTTGCACGGCATATGGTGCGCGAGACTGGACTCGAACCAGCACGAGATTGCTCCCGCTAGCCCCTCAAGCTAGTGCGTCTACCAATTCCGCCACTCGCGCACGGGGACCGCAGAAGCATACACTGCGGATTGGGCATTGGGCAATGCCCAATACCCAATCCCTGCCTCCGGCTCCGCCGGAGCCGAACCTGAGCCTACGGCACAGGTTCGGGTGAGAGGACCTCTTCGATCTTGGTCTCGAGCCGTTCGAAGCCGCGGTCGCCCGCCTGGCGGTGAACCAGCTTGTGGTTGCGGTCGAACAGGTAGTACGCCGGGACGAACTCGTTCTCGAACGCCTTGACGATCGCGTGGGTGTTGTCGATCCCCAGCGGCTGGGTGATCCCCATCTCACCCTGGGCGTCGGCCGTGACCTTGGCGATGTCGAGTTCCTCCGGGCCGCGGGGCTGGTGGATCGCGATCACCTTCAGGCCGCGAGGCCCGTACTTGTCGCGCCAACCCGACACCACGTCGGCCACGTTGTGGCAGATGTAGCAGCTCACGGACCAAAAGTGGACCAAGACGGGATGGCCGGCCAGCTCCTCATCCGAGGGCCGGCCGCCGTTCTCCCAAGCCGCCGCGCCGTCCAGGGACGGCAGCGGCGAGTGCAGGCGCATCGGCATGAAACTAGGCGATCGTCAACAGGGCCTTGCCCGGCTCCCACTCGGCAGGGCACAGGCCGCCGGTCTGGAGGGCTTGGAGCACGCGGATCGTTTCGTCGACGCTGCGGCCGACGTTATCCGCGGTCACGACGGTGTATTTGAGCACGCCTTCCGGGTCGATGATGAACAGGCCGCGGCCGGAGACGCCGCTGGCTTCGTCGAGCACGCCGTACGCGCGCGCAACTTCCTTGGTGAAATCCGACACGAGCGGGTACTTCACGCCCTCGATGCCGTTCTTGGCAACGGGCGTGTTCAACCAGGCCCAGTGACTGAAGACCGAGTCGGTCGAGCAACCGAGAACCTCGGTGTCGATCGCCTTGAATTCGTCGAGGCGATCCGAAAGAGCGCGGATCTCCGTCGGGCAGACGAACGTGAAATCCAGCGGGTAAAAGAAGAAAATCAGCCACTTGCCCTTGTAATCCGACAGGCTGATCTCGGCGCCGAGGTTCTTGGGGCTCGTCGCGCCCTTGGTGCTCTTGAGCTTGAATGCGGGTGCGGGCTGTCCGACCTTCGCTAGCACAGTACTTGTCCTCCGGTAGCTTTTCATGTAGACTGAAAGTGAAATTCACTTCCAGCCGCCCAATGAGGTTACTCCCTTCGGATGAGCCCGTCAAGCCCCCAACTCCCGGCCAACTATCGCGTGATCCTCGACGTCGTCAACGAATACGGCGCGGGCCGCCACGCCAGTGCCCAGGACGTCTTCCTGCGGGCCCGCGAGCGCCGGCCGGGGATCGGCTTCACGACGGTTCACCGCGGCTTGGCCCGGCTCCACGAGCTCGGCTACGTGCTCAAGCTCGACATCACCGGCGAGGGGTCGGCGATGTACGAGCCCGCGACCGCCGCTCACGCCCACTTCCGCTGCACGGCCTGCGGCGCGGTCGCCGACGTCGACTACGCCTGCGACGCCCCCACGCGCGCCGCGCTCGAGGCGCGCCACGGGCTCGTGATCCGCAACGAGTCGATCACCTTCACCGGCCTTTGCGGTTCTTGCTCGAGCGGCCCGAGATCAGCGGCGCCAGCAGACTGAGCGCGATCGCGATCCCCGCGCAGATGCTCGCCAACGTTTTCTGGCCGACGATCATGTCGAAGACCGCGAGGATCAGGAAGGCGATCGCGATGCGGTTGAGGCTCGCCCGCGGAATTTTCACCGGCGCGTCAACGCTGGTTGGGATCGAGGGCGTCGCGTAGCCCGTCGCCGAGATAGTTGATCGACAGCGACGTGATCAGGATGCACAGGCCGGGGAAGATCGCGACCCATGGCGCGATCGTGATGTTCGACTGGGCGTTGGCGAGCATGTTGCCCCACGACGCCTGCGGCGGCTGAATCCCGAATCCGAGGAACGACAGCACCGACTCAGTCAGGATAACGTTGGCCACCGACAGCGTCGCCTGCACGATGATCGGCGCAACGGCGTTGGGGAGCAAATGCCGGAAGATGATCCGCATGTCGCCGCCGCCGATCGCGCGCGCGGCCTCGGTGAACTCGCGCTCGCGCAAGCTCAAGAACGACGCGCGGACGAGCCGGGCCGTCGGCGGCCACGTCAAACCGCCGATCAGCACGATGATGACGACGAAGCTCAGGCTGGCTTTGTTCGACGTGGCCGACACGATCGCGGTCAACACCAGCAGCAGCGGCAAGAGCGGAATCGAGAGCACGACGTCGGTGAAGCGCATCAGCGTGAAGTCGACCCAGCCGCCGTAGTAGCCCGCCAGCGCGCCGAGCACCGAACCGATCGCGACCTGCATCACCACCGCGCTGATCGCGACCGTCAGGGAGATCTGCGCGCCGGCCATCAGCCGGGCCAGCAGATCGCGCCCGTTCTCGTCGGTCCCGAGCACGTGGCCGGCGACACCCGGCGCCAGCGGGTAGCCGGTCCAATTCACCTGATCGATCGCGTTCGGATCGACCGGATACACCGCATGCCCGAGCGCCGCGAAGAGCGCCATCAACGCCAGCACGATCGCGCCGAACAGCGCGACCTTGTGCTTGCGGAAACGCCGCCACGTCGTGTTGCGCGAGATCGCGAACGCTTCGTCGTCGACGCGCGGCAGCGCGGCCGCCATCAGCTGTACTTCACCCGCGGATCGAGCCACGCGTAGCAGACGTCGGCCGCCAAGTTGGCCAGCACGACGAACAGCGCCGAGAGACACATCACCGCCATCAGCACCGCGAAATCGAATTGGCCCAGCGCGTTGATGAACAAGCTGCCCATGCCGGGCCAGGCGAAGATTTTCTCCGTGACGACCGCGCCGCCGACCAGATCCGGAACGGTCAGCGCGACGATCGTGACCAGCGGAATGAGCGCGTTGCGAAACGCGTGGCGCATCACCACGTTGAAGCGCGTCAGCCCTTTCGCGGAGGCGGTGCGGACGTAGTCCGAGTGGATCACCTCGAGCATCGAGGAGCGCATGAAGCGGCTGAACGTCGCCAGGTACAAGAGCGAGAGCACCATCGCCGGCAAGATCAGATGCTCGATGCGGTCGCCGAGGTCGAACGTGTCGGTCGAACTGCTGCCGGCCGACGGGAGCGCGATATGGTAGCCGAAACCGGTGAAGCCGATCACCGAGAACACCAGCTGCACCATCAGCGCGAACCAGAACACCGGCATCGACTGCCCGAAGAACGCCAGCGTCGTGATCGCGAAGTCGACCCACGAGTACTGCTTGATCGCCGACACGATGCCGAAGATCACGCCCACGACCAGCGCGATGAAAATGGCGGTTCCCATCAACTCGAAGGTGACCGGCAACCGTTCGAGGATCGCGTCGATCGTCGGCTCGGAGTTGGACATCGAATAGCCGAAATCGCCGTGCAGCACCGCCGAGAGCCAATGCAGGTACTGGATCGGGACCGGCTGGTCCAAGCCCAGGTTGTGCTTGAGCCGCGCGATGTCGGCGGCGGTGATGTGCGGGTTCTGGAGGTAGGGCGTCAGCGGACCGCCCGGCGCCTGGCTGATGATGGCGAAGAGGATGACCGAGATCAGCAGCAAGAGCGGGATGCTCTGCAGGATGCGCCGGACGACGAAGGTCAGCACGCGTCAGTTGGGGCTAATGCGACTCGGTGTGCTTGGCGTCGGTCAGCGGCGCGCTCGACGTCACCTTGATCGCTTCCGGGTGGAGCGGGTTGGCAACGGGCCGCGTGGGCGGCGGCGGCGGCGCGGGCGGAGCGGCGCCCGGCGCGGCCGGTTTGCCGGCCGCGATCTTCGCTTCTTCGGCGGCGCTCAACGGGCGGTACTTTGAAGCCAGCGCCGTGACGGTCGACCGCAGTTGCGTGAGCGTGAACGGCTTGTTGAGGAAGTGGTCGGCGCCGGCGCTCTTCGCGCGCGCGTCCATCGCGTAGTTGCTGTGGCCGCTGATCATCAGGATCGGCACGCGCGCGGTCTGCGGGTTCGCGCGCACCATCGTGATCAACTCGATCCCCGAGATCCCGGGCAGCATGAAGTCGCTGATCAGGATGTCGTAGGGCTTGTCGCGCTGCAGGTGGACCAGCGCGCTCTCGGCGTCGGGGCACACCGACACCTCGAACGAGGCGTTGCGCAAGATCGTCTTGATGAGCGTGCAAATCTCTGGGTCGTCATCCGCGACCAGCACCCGCCAAGCCATACGTCCCCCCACCTTCGAGTGCGGACGATGGGAGCCTACAAGGAGAGCGGGCGAGTTGTAAAGGCTGCGTTACCTTCCAGGGAAGGGGCCGCTTGCGGCTCGACGCGGCCGCCCGCGAGGAGCGTCAGCGCCAACCCGCAGAGCATCGACCAGACGATCGCGCCGAGGGTCAGGGTCCAACTCCACCAGACGCCGCCGGTGAGCGCGGTGAAGAGAAAATACATACCGTAGTACACCCCTGGAACGATCGCGCCGAACAGGCCGAACGCCACCGGGCGCGAGCGAGCCGGGGCGAGCCGGGCCACGATGAGATCGCCGACGCTCCCGGCGACGACGCTCATGGCCAAGTACGTCGCCAGGATCGGAGTGTCGTTGGTCAGCGCCGCGGCGATCATTCCGTTGCCGAGCACGAACAGAATGGTCAGCGCGCCGGGGCGCAGCGCAAACCGCGCCACGGTCCACGCGCACGCGCCCATCAACACGATCGACTGCAGCATGACGATCGCAATCCCGGAACCGGTCTTGAACAGAACGAACGTCGTGTTCGTGAAGTAGTCCGGACCGTAAGCGACGCCGTCGGGCGGCGCGTACATGCGCGCCGCGCCCGGATCGAACGCGTACGCCGTGCCGAGGTGGATGAATTCGAGCCACGTCGCCAGCGCGAAAATCAGCGGCAGCTGCGAGCGCAAGGTCCTCAGCGTCCCGCGCTGCTGCAGCGCCGAACGAATCGGCGCGCCCACCGTCAAGAGCACGCCCAGGCCGATGATCAGATGCGTCGGACTGGTCACGGCTTCGACGCGGTCCTCGATCCCGAAGAACGTATGCCAGATCAAATCACCCACGCCACCGGCAAAAAAGATGGGCACGCCCCACAGTGCGGTTTGGTACGCAGCAGGCAACATGTTGATCCCGGTGTAACCGAGCGCCCTATTACGCCGCGCGAAAAATGCCAGGATGAGCAGCCCGGCAACCATCGCGCTGTAGAACGCCGCGTGATAGGGCGTAAAAAACGTCTCGATCGCGATGTGGAGATGGGCCCAACTGTCCAACAGAAATCCCGCCGCCAGCCAGAGGCCGACGATCCCCACGAGTAAATCGAGCGTTGGGTTGGGCGGTGCGGGCCCCAATCGCGCTCCGGGCGCCGTCCTCGGAGCCTCCGGACGGCTGATGACGGCGCTCATCGCTGCTACCGTCCTCGCCGGATGCGTACAAGCCCTGCCGCCTAAGCCGAACTTGCTGGTCGTGGCCGCGCACACACCCGCCGGCTGGCCCGCCCCGCGGGAGGCCGCGATATCGGCCCCTGCACAGATCCAGGCCCTGCGTTTCTCATCGCTGGAAGCCCGGCCGGGTGCGGACTGG
>JBEKXE010000043.1:0-30465 GCA_049512335.1 Candidatus Lustribacter sp. | reverse complement strand
GCATGCAATTGGACTCGGTTGCCCGCAGCAACATGATCCGCTCGCTCTGTCCGCCGTGGGGGATCAACGGCGGGAAGGAGGCCGCCGGCAACGAGGCCTACCTGCTCGCACCGGAGGGCCGGCAACGGATGTCGCGCCGCGTCGATTATCAGGTTCCGGCCGGGCAGCCGGTGCAAATCCTGACCGGCGGCGGCGGCGGATACGGGTCGCCGCTCCAGCGCAGCATCGACGCGGTCGTCGACGACGTCGTCAACGGATACATCACGCCGCAAGCGGCGGAACGCGATTACGGCGTCGTGGTCGGGACCGATGGGATGCTCGATGAGAAGAGGACGCAGACGGCTCGCGCCGCTACGGTGACCGGCGCATGAGCCTACGCCTCGCCACCGATGTCGGCGGAACGTTCACCGACCTCGCTTCGTTCGATCCGGCTACCAACGTGCTTACGTTTTCCAAAGCCAGCACGACGCTCGACGTCACGAGCGGCGTCGCCGATGCCGTCGCGAAAGCGCACGTCGATCTCGGCGCCATCGATCATTTCGTGCACGGTAGCACGGTGGCCATCAACACGGTCATCGAACGTAAAGGGGCGCTCACCGGGCTGCTGTCGACCGAGGGCTTTCGCGATACGCTCGAGATCGCGCGCGGGAACATCATAAACGCGTTCGACCTGATGTTCACCACTGCCGAACCCCTCGTGCCGCGCAAACGGCGGCTCGAAATCGCCGAACGTATGCTGGCCGACGGGAGCGTGCTGCGCGGCGTCGACGCCGGCCAAGCCGTCGGGGTTCTCCGCGCCCTCGAAGACGCCGGCGTCGAGGCCATCGCCGTTTGCTTTCTGCACGCGTACGCGAATCCCGAACACGAGCGCGCGATCCGCGACCTCATCGTCGACCATGCGACTCGTCCGGTGTTCGTCACGATCTCGTCGGACATCGTGCGCGAATACCGGGAATTCGAGCGCACCTCGACCGCCGTGCTCAATGCGTATGTCGGTCCGCGCGTGGCCGGATATCTCAGCGGGCTCGGAAAGCTGCTTGCCGCCGGCGGCTTCCGCGGCAACGCGATGATCATGCAATCCAGCGGCGGCACGATGTCGATCGACTCCGCCCGGCGGCAACCGGTGCGCATGATGGAGTCCGGCCCGGTGGGCGGCACCGTCGCCGCGGCGCACGTTGCTGAAAAAGCTGGTTATCGCAACGTCGTCGCCTTCGACATGGGCGGCACGACCGCCAAGGTCAGCATCGTGCGCGACGGCCAGCTCGACATCGCCGAGGGCTACTGGATCGGGGGCGAAGAGCTCGGATATCCGTTGCAGCTGCCGGTGGTGGACGTCGTCGAGATCGGCGCCGGTGGGGGCAGCATCGCGCACGTCGACGATGTCGGAGCGTTGAAGGTCGGCCCGGAGAGCGCGGGCGCCGTTCCCGGTCCGGCCGCCTACGGGAACGGTGGCACCAACGCTACCGTCACCGACGCCAACGTCTTCCTCGGGCGCATCAACCCGGCGTACTTTCTGGGTGGCGACATCGGCCTTTCGGTCGATCGCGCGGAAGCGGCCATCCGCGAGAACGTCGCAAGCCCGCTCGCGCTCGACGTCTCGCGAGCGGCCTTCGGCATCATCAAGATCGCGGATACCTATATGGCCCAAGCCGTTCGGCAGATGACGGTGGAGAAGGGCCAGGATCCGCGCGATTTCGTTCTGTTCGCCTACGGCGGAGGCGGCCCGGGACACGCCGTTGCAATCGCCCGCGAACTTGGCATCAAGACGGTGATCGTGCCACCCCACCCCGGAGTGTTTTCCGCCCTCGGGATGCTGCTCTCGGATGCCAAAGAGTCGTTCAAGCTGAGCCGGATCGTGAAGTTGCCGGAGGCTGGCGGGGATTCGTTCGAACCGTTCTTCAAAGGGATGGAAGAAGACGGACGCGAGCGCATGCAGCAAGCCGGTTTTGCCGCTGCCGAGATCGCTTGCAAACGTGCGGTCGAGATGCGCTATTCGGGTCAGGAGTTCACGATCCGGTTGCCGTTCAGCGAGCCCGCGGTAACCGACGTCCCGGGAGATCTTCATGCGCGCTTCGCGGCACTGCACGAACTCCGCTACGGGCACGCATTCGAGCGGACGCCGTCCGAGGTCGTGGCGATGCACGTGGAGGTGTACGGTCACCTTCCGAAGCCGACGATTCGCTTCGCCGGCAGCGCACCGGGTGAATGCGCTCCGCGCGCCGTCTACTTCGAAGACCACGGCTTCATCGAAACGAAGATCTACCGGCGCGAAGCACTCGTTCCGGGCATTGCGCTCGAGGGCCCCGCGATCGTCGAAGAGGCGGCGTCGACGACGCTCGTCCATCCGGGCGACAGGTTCAGCGTGGACGGTGACTCCAACATCGTCATCACGGTCGCGAGCTTGAGTGCCCTCTCGCGGGAAGCCGTTCTGCGCGCCGGCGCACCGGCGGTTTAGATGGCTGCGCTGAAGGCGGTGCACAGCGACAACCCGCTGATTCGGAAGCTCAGCGCCAATCAGGCCGCGACGTGTCTGCCGATTCGGCTCAGCCGTTCGGTGCATATCTTGCAGATGGCGAAAGCGGCCGGCTTCGACTCCGTGTATTTCGACATGGAACAGAGCTCGATCTCGCTGGATGATATCGGCTCGCTCTCGCTCGCGGCTTGGAACATGGGCCTCGCACCGCTCGTCCGCGTGCCATCGCACGATCCGGTGACGATCGCGCGTTGCCTGATCGCCGGTGCCTCCGGCGTCATCGTGCCGTACGTCGAAACGGCCGATGAAGCGCGGGCGATCGTGCGCGCGGCGCGGTTTCGGCCACGCGGCACGCGCGCCCTGGCCGGCGCGAGCCCGCCGCTTGGGTACGCCGCGCTGTCGCCCGACGAGGGCTCGGCGATTCTCGACGCGCGCACGCTCGTGATCGTGATGGTCGAATCGATGGCTGCGGTCGGCAACGCCGACGCGATCTGCGCGGTCGACGGCGTCGATCTCGTTCTGGTCGGCGCCGGCGACATCAGCGATGACCTCGGGGTGCACGGAAATAGCAGCGATCCGCGAATTCGCGCCGCGTTCGAAGCCGTATGGAGCGCGTGTTCGCGCCACGGCCGCTGGCTGGGAGTCGCCGGCATCAAACAGCAACCGGACCTCATCCGTGGCCTGCGTGAGCTCGGCGCGACGTTCATCACGTCGAGCACGGACGAGTCATTGTTGCTCAAATCCGTGCGCGCCGAAGCGCAGCTTCTCGCCGAAAGCTTCACGGGAGTGGTATGAACCGAAGCCGATTGATCCAAGGCGCCGCCGCAGCGACCTTCGTTCCGTTCGTGACGCCCGGCCGGGCCCGAGCCGCGCTGACGACGTTGACCGTCGGATCGGCGCAGACCGACTCGGCATCGGAGCTCTTTTCCGGCATCCACGAGGGGTTCTTTTCGCGCGGTGGCCTGGACATCCAACCGCAAAATTTCAGCAACGGCAACGCAACCTTCGCCGCCATGCTCGGCGGCTCGCTCGACATCGCCGATTCGAACACGCTCTCGATTGCCGTCGCGTTCGCGCACGGTGCGCCGTTGCGCATGATTTCGACCGGGGCGGTCTATACCTCGAAGGACCCGACGACGGTCATGGTCGTCGCGCCCGATTCGAAGTTGCGGACGGCTCGCGACCTTTCGGGGACGACGGTCGGCGTCAACGTGCTCGCCGGCATCGCACATATCGCGACCCAGGCGTGGATCGACAAGAACGGCGGCGACTCCAAACAAGTCCACTTTCTCGAGCTTCCGAACACGGCGATGACGGCGGCCCTCACCTCGAAGCGAATCGACGCCGGAATCTTGCCCGAGCCGTTCTATTCACAGTCCAAGAGCGACACTCGTTTCTTCAGTAACGCGTTCGACGGTATCGGTCCGCGGTGGATGATCGACGGATTCGTCGCCACCCAGACGTGGATCGCTGCGAACCGCGACGTCGCCCATCGCTTTGCGCAGATCAAGCTGCAGTCCGCGGCCTGGGCAAATCGTCATCAAGACCAAACGGCCGAGCTGGTTGCGAAGGGGATGAACCTCGACGTCTCGGTCGTGCGTAAGATGGCACGCGCAACGTTCTTGGAGAAGGTCGATCTGACCACGATCCAACCGGTGATCGACGCCGGAGCGCAGTACGGTGCCATCCCGGCGCGATTCGAGGCGACGGATCTGTTCTCGCCGGACTTCCTGCACTAACCCCGCCCGCGGCGATGCGCGCCTTGACCAGTTTTCGAAAGCCGATCGCCATTACCGTCGCGTCGGCACGCAGCGTTGCGTTCGGATCCAACAGCGCCACCAATGCCGGGAAGTTTCCCGACCGCGACGCGCTCCGCCGGCGGCAGCGCATCGAGGCAGACGCGCGCCACGACGGTCGTGAGCCAGCTCGCCTACCGGACCGTGAGCGACACATCGCCGCCAATCTCAAAGCGCTCGTAGCAGCCGGCGGCACGGTCGTGCAAGACGTAACCGACGTCGGCTACGGCATGCTGGTCGCGAGCATCAAAGATGCCAACGGTGCGACGGTGGGATTGCGGCAGCCGCCGAACGGCTGAGCGCGATCAGTTCGGCGAAATGGTCAGCCCGTAGACGTGCGGGAGACCGCCGACGACTTGCTTGAACGAATCGCCGAAATCATCGCTCAGCCAGACCGAGCCGTCGTTCATGCCGACCAAGAACGATCCGGCTCGTTCCGGCCGTCCGGTGGTGGCGCGCGGCGCGCCTTTGATGTGCTCGGGCAAGCCGCCGCCCAGCTCGCTCCACGAACGGCCCTGATCGTCGCTGCGGAAGAACTTCGAGTTGGCGCCTTCCGGGCGCTTCGCCCAGCCGCGCGGCGGGATCTCGGCCGCGGCCGTGAACAGCACGTCCGGCTGGTCTTTGTGCACGACGAGCTGCGCGCAGTAGCGGCGCGTGAGCCCGTCGTTTGCCGGCGCGAAATGGTCGCCGCCGTCCTCGCTGCGGTAGATCCCGTCACCGCTGGTCGACACCAGCACGCGCGGATCGTTCGGCATCACGTTGACCGTGTGCGAATCGAAATCGGTGCCGGACTTCAGCGTCGCCCAGGTCGCGCCGCCGTCGAGCGAACGCACGAGCCAGCCCTCCTCGATCGCGCCGAAGATTTGATCGGGGTCCTGCGGGTTGATCGCCAGACCTTTGACGTGCGCGATGTGCGGCGGGTTCGGGAACGTCCAATCGATCGTTTCGGGCATGCTGTGCATCTGCTCGCAGAACGCCCAGCTTTCGCCGTAATCCACGCTCTTGAAGACCGCTGCCGGCCCGGTGCCGAGATAGATCGTACCGGTGAGCGGATGCTGCACCATCGACCAGCACTCTTTGTAGATCAGGCCGTGGTTCTTGGCGTGCCAGGTCTTACCGCGATCTTCGGAAACGAAGACGCCGGCCCGGCGCGTGCCGACGTAGAGACGATCGGAGTTCTTGTGGTCGATGACGACCGTCGTCAGCGTGCCGACGCCGTCGGCAAGCCCGAGCGGTTCGACGTCTTCGACCGACGCGTTGATCATGCCGCGGAAGAGCCCCGTTTGCGTCGATATGTAGAGATCAGTCTTGCGAGCCATGTCTGTTCTCCTCATCGCACGTGGTACGACGGTGCTCTCTTTCTGGCGTGCCCGAGAGCCCACCTAGCGCTTGCGCCAACCCTTCTGTTCGTCCGCGTCGAGCGCGGCCGCCAGCGCCGCGCGGTCCTGGACGTCGTCCATCGCCGCACGCACGACGCAGGCGTCCGCATTGACGGCCAGCGTCTCGTCGCGGAAGTAGTCCCGCACGCGCGCGACCCATGGATCGCCGAGGTATGCGGCGAGCGTCCCCAGGACGATGCAGTCGAGCGCCAGCAGGTCGGCCAGCATCGCGCACGCCGAGCCCACGGCGCGCTCGTTCGCCGTCAGGGCCCACTTGGCGTCCGGATTGTTGTGCCGTACCTCGTCGATGACTTGCATGGGGGTAGCGATCGGGAAGTCTTTCGGCCGCCGGTAGCTGAGCAGGAGGCCGAGCGCGTTGGCCGACCCGTACCCTTCGTAGCAGCCGGGCTTGCCGAAGATCGCGGGGCCCTCTTCGCGATAGCGCACGTGGCCGATCTCGGGCGAGCGCCCGTCCAGGGCGTAGCGGACGCGGCCGCCCAAGACCAGACCGCAGCCGAAGCCGGTGCCGCACGTCAGGTAGGCAAGGCCGTCGACGCCGGCGTTCGGGCCCCAGCGCCACTCGGCCAGCGCACAGGCCGCGGCGTCGTGATGTAGCCCGACCGCCTTGCCGGTGGCGTCGGCGATGCGGTCGCGCAGGCGCACGCCGCGCAAACCGGGCAGATGGACGGCCTCCGTAACTTGTCCGCGCCGCACGTTGAGCGGCCCCCCGACGGCGATGCCGATGCGCCGCGCAGTCGGCGCGACCTCGCGCACGGCCGCGACGACCTGATCGATCAGCAGCTCGCCGTCGTCGACCGGCGTCGAACCGCTCCAGCGCGCGACGATCGTCCCGTCCTCGAGCCCGCCGACGACCGTCGTGTTGGTTCCGCCGATGTTGACGCCCGCGATGGTCGCCGTGCGATTCCCGAGGAACTCGATGTCGCCCATGGGGCGCGCTTCTACGTCGAGCCGCGGTCCGCCGTTTCGTGCGGGAACATCCCGGCTACGAGTCGTCCGCAGTGCCCTGTGGGAGGGTCTCCGCAAACGCGGCCAAGATCTGGATCAGGTCGCCTTCGTCGCCCTGGCGCTCCAAATTCCGGTGATAGCTCATCGGCGGAATGTCCGTTCGCGCAACGTCCAGCGCGGCGCGCTCCGTTTGGTGCGCGTAGCGCGCGTCTGCCGGGTCCTTGAAGTTCGCGGCGTAGTGCTCGGCGACGGTCATCGGCCAGCCGGTGGAACCGGCCGTCGCTCGAACGCGGAAAGAGTCGACGAGCCAGTAGACGTCCAGGACGTAGTCGATCAGCGCTTCCAACCGTGGCTCGTACGCAAGCGCGTATAGCTTGTTTTCAAGATCACGCCAGATGAAATACGTGAAGTCTCCGTAGCGGGTGCAGCGAACGATCGTCACGCCGTCGCACGGTGCCTCGAGCTGTGAAATCCGCTCCTGTGCAAACTCGCGGTCGCGCAACTCCACCACAGCGCTTCCTCGGCCATCGACTTGCGTGCCTCGAGCAGCTGTGCAGCCGTGTCGATCTCGGCTCGGATTGCCGCGCGCCGCCGCGCGAACGAGGCCGGGTCCGCTCCTCCTCCGCGCTGGCTTCATTGCTGAAATAGTTGACGCGCGCGTCAATGTACGCCGCGACGGCTTCGGCGTCGGCCTGGAAGTCGGGGACGGTCGGAGCGGTGAGCTCGTCGGGCGACGTCAAGATCTCGTCCTGTCGGGACCAAAGGAGCGAGCGGCTGATTTCAGCCCGCCCGCGGCCGGCTCCCCGCGGTTAGCGCGTGCTAGCGGATTCTAGCGGCGGCCGCCGACGCGTTTTTCCTCGCTGAATCCGCCCAGGAAGATCGTGACGATGATGGCGATGCACAGGATGCACAGAATGACGGGAACGGTATAATTCACGGGCGTCTCCTTACGCGACGTGGGCCGGCGCGAGATCGTGGGCTTGTAGAACGAGTCCGGGCGACACGATGTGTTTGTTGAGGCCGAGCGTCGACGCGTCGATGCCGAGCGCCAAGCCGACGAGCTGCGGAAGATGGAACGTCGGCAGGTCGGTGCGCCCCCAGCGGGCGGCCGAATCGGCCTGGTAGCCGTCGAGCGCAAGGTGGCACAGCGGGCACGGGGTGAGCACGGCCTCGGCGCCTTTGTCTTTGGCCATGCGCATGTTCTGCCCGACCATCGCGGGCGCGATGCCGTCTTTCTCGAGTTGTACGTGGAAGCCGCAGCAGCGCGTCTTGCCGGCGTAGTCGATCGCTTCGCCGCCCAACGCCTCGATGATGTCCTCGAGCGAGTGCGGGTTGCGCGACGATTCCCAGCCGTTGACCGATTCGGGCCGGATGATGTGGCAGCCGTAGAACGGCGCGACCTTCAAGCCGTTGAGCGGGTTGACGACCATCTTGCGCAGCTCGTCCAGGCCGATGTCGTCGATGAGCAGCCAGAGCAGATGCCGCACGGTCACGCCGCCGTTGTACTTGGCGCCGAACTTGCCGAGGATCGCGTTGGCCTGGCCCATGTGGTCGGTGGATTCGAGCAGCTCTTTGTTCGACGCGCGCATGTGCCCGGTGCAGGTCGAGCAGATCGTGATCACGTCGTCGAGACCGAGCGCCTCGGCCTGCGCGTAGGTGCGGGCGTTGAGGACGCGCGCGACGTCGCGGTTCGTGTCGTTGAGGACCGACGCGCCGCAGCAGGCGGCCGCGGTCAGCTCGACCAGCTCGATGCCGAGCTTGTCGGCCAGCAGCATCGTCGAGTTGAAGAGCTCCTTGCACGACTCCTTGGCGACGCAGCCGGGGAAGAAGCCGTATTTGCGCATTTGCGCCGACTTGGATTTGCGCTTCGTCTGAGGCGCTTCAAGGGTGGCGGTCATGCGAGTACGGGAGCCTCCAGGGTGTCGAAAATCATCTTGATTTCGTTGACTTTCGGGACGGGTTTGAGGAACATCGGCGGGATCTTCCCGGCCATGGCGAGGCGCAAGCCGAACGGCGCCACCTTGATGAGGCCCTTGATGTTGAAGCGGCCGACGGTGCCTTGGATGACTTCGGTTTCGTGCAGCATCCCGGTCGCTTTGATCGTTTTTGCGATGACCAGCGCGTGGCGCGGACCGGGATGGTCGATCAGGCCTTCCTCGATCGTCGCGCGTTTGACGGCGATGATGTCGTCCTGCGGGTCAACGTGCTTGGGGCAGTACGAGCACGCGTAGCAGTGCGCGCACAGCCACAAGTAGTCCTCGCTGATCTGCGCAGCGCGTTCCTTGCGCTTCGAGTCGCGCACGTCTTCGATGAAGCGGTACGCGTACGCGATGGCGGCCGGGCCGGCGAACGCCGGGTCGACCGAGACGACCGGGCAGAGCGCGTAGCAGGTCGCGCACATCACGCAGTTTGCCACCGCGACCAGCTTGTGCATGTCCTCCGGCGACACGCGGCGTTCGAGCGCGTGGTCGGAATCCTTGTCGGCCGGCTGCAGGTAGGGTTTGAGGCGCGTGTACTTGTCCCAGAACGGGTCCATGTGGACCACGAGGTCCTTCATGGGCTGGAAGTTCGGCATCGGGTCCACGGCGACGGTGTTGTCGCTGCGCAGCACGCTGTCGACACGCGTCTTGCAGGCCAGGCCCGTCGTGCCGTTGATGTTCATCGCGCACGAGCCGCAGATCGCCGAACGGCAGGAGCGGCGGAACGTGATCGAACCGTCCGTTTCCGCCTTCACGCTTTCGAGCGCGTCGAGCACGGTCATCGTCGGCGGGATGTGGCACTCGACCTGGTCGCGGTGCGGCTCCTCATCCGTAGCTTGATCGAAGCGAAAGATATCGAGAATAAAAGACATGGTCAGTACGTCCGCACTTCCGGCTGGAATTTGGTGACGGTCACGCCGCGGGAGTAGTCGGGTTTGGGATCGGTGGTCGGGCCCTGGAAGTGCATCAGGGTGTGCTTCATCCAGTTTACGTCGTCGCGATCGGGGTAGTCGGTGCGAGCTTGCGCGCCGCGCGATTCGGTGCGGTTGCGCGCGCCCATCATGACCGGCATCGAGATGTCGACTAGAAACTCCGTTTCGAGCAACCCGACGAGATCGGTGTTGAACGTCTTGGACTTGTCCATCGTCGTCATCTTTTGCGCCATCTCGCGGACCTGACGCAGCGCGGTCTCACCGGCGGCGAGGTCTTTGTCGTCGCGGAAGATGAAGGCGTGATCGCTCATCGCCGTGTTGAGCGCCTTGCGCGTCTGCGGGTGGCGTTCGCCGCCGGTGCGCGCGAGGATGCCGTCGAGGCGGTCGCGCTCGGCCTTGTAGGTTTTCTCCGCAGGCCGAACGTCGCCGACCGACTTGATGTAGTTGGCGGCGTGGGTTGCCGAGCGGTGACCGAAGACGATCGTCTCGAGCAGCGAGTTTCCGCCCAGACGGTTCGCGCCGTGGACGCTGACGCAAGCGCACTCGCCGGCGGCGTAGACGCCGGGGATGTTGGTGGCACCGTCCTTGTCGGTCGCGATGCCGCCCATCCAGTAGTGCATGCCGGGCAGGATCGGGATCGGCGTGTCGACGGCGTCCTTGCCGGTCGCGTCGAGCGCCAGTTCGCGAATCTGAGGCAGCCGCTCGAGAATCTTCTCCTTGCCGAGGTGGCGCAGGTCGAGGAAGACGCAGCCGTTCTCGCCGCGGCCTTCATTGATCTCGGTCATCTCGGCGCGCGCGACGACGTCGCGTGAAGCCAGCTCGCCCTTGTTCGGGGCGTATTTGAACATGAAGCGTTCGCCGTCTTTATTGAGGAGGTAGGCGCCCTCACCGCGCGCCGCCTCGGAGAGCAGCACGCCGTTCTCCTTGAGAGAGGTCGGGTGGAACTGGACGAACTCCATGTCCATCAAGGGGATCCCGGCGCGGTAGCAGATCGCCATCCCGTCGCCGGTCGAGGCGTAACCGTTGGTCGTCTTGGCATACGCGCGGCCGGCGCCGCCGGTCGCGAAGATCGTCGCCTTGGCGCTGACCAGCTCGAGTTCGCCGGTGCGCATGTTGTAGGCGGTCAGCCCGGTCCCGATCCCGTCCTCTACGCACAGCGAGGTCGCGAAGAACTCCTCGTAGACTTTGACGCCGAACCGTTCGAGTTGCTCCCACAGGGTGTGCAGGATCACTAAGCCCGTTACGTCGGCCGAGTAGCAGGTCCGCGGGAAGCTCGCCCCGCCGAAGGGACGTTGTGCGATCCGGCCGTCCGCCATGCGCGAGAAGATGCAGCCGCGGTGCTCGAGCCAGATGATCTGGCGCGGAGCATCCTCGGCCATCGCCTCGATGGCATCCTGGTCGCCGAGGTAGTCCGAGCCCTTCACGCAGTCGTACGCGTGCGCCTCGGGCGTGTCCTCGGCCTCATTGCCGAGGGCGGCATTGATCCCGCCTTGCGCGGCGCCGGAGTGGCTCCGGACGGGATGCATTTTTGAAACGATCGCAACGTCGGCACCGCGCTCGGCGGCTTCCACCGCGGCGCGCATCCCGGCGAGGCCACCGCCGACCACGACGATGTCGTGTTTGATCAACCTAAACGCCCCTTATGAACGAGTGAAACCGATTTGCCAGGAGTGTACCATTAGAACGAAGCCGGGCACCCGGATTTTCGTCGGACGAGCGGCCCGACCATGCGGAGTCTGCGCCAACGACGGCGAACGGGCGGGTTAGAACCGTCGGAAAGGACAGCGTGCGCTCGGATCCAGGACTGACCGCCCCGATCATGCCCGCCCCGCAAATCCCCGCAAATTCGGCCGTGGTCACCAACCTCATCGAGGACCTTGCGCCTTTCTTTGACGATGGGGCCGCCGGTTTGCAGCGCCTCGTCTCGCGCATTCCGCTCCTGCTCGAGGTCGACCGGGCATATATCGCACGCATCAGCCCCGACGGCATACGCTTCACCGTCACCCAGACCTCTAAAGGCGACTGGCCCGACCTGATGGGCTACACCCAGTCGGCGGCCCGGCTGCCGGCATTCGCCCGGGGCGCGCTCAAAAGCGGGGTCCAGGCGACGATCGACGACGCCCTGACCTTCCCGTTCACCCCGCAGCAGCGGAAGATGCTTTGGTACGGCGGCCTGCGCGGTACCGTGCTGACCCCGATCCGTTCGAACGGCGTCTGGATCGGCGCGCTGGTCGTCGACGTGCTCAAGCAGCAACGGATCTGGGATTTCCTGGTGCTCGATGCCTGCCGCTCGCTCGCGCTTGCGATCGGCGCCCGGCTGGCGCTGTCCAAACTCGGCGACCACTTGGTCAGCGACGACCGCGATCCCATCCACGACATGCAGCGGCTGAACGTAATGGCGAACCTGGCCCACCTGCTGGAGTCCTCGAGCGATCCCGGCGCGGTCAGCGCGGACGTCGTGGACGCGCTCGGCGCCCTTCACTGGGTGCGCTCGGCCCGGCTCGCGCCGGCCGACGACGAGGCCGAGGTCATCCGCGGCGCCCAGGCCAGCGAAAGCCTGGTCGTGACGAGCCATGACGGAGCCACCCACGTCGGCCTCGGGCTGGTCAACGAGGGCGAACGCTTCGGCGGCATCGACATCGAGCTGGTCGGGACGGCGCTCACCGACGTCGAGGAACAGTTCCTGCGCACCGTGCAGACCTTTGCCGGCTCGGCGTACGTGAGCGCGCTGCGGCGCGCGCGTCCGCGCAACGAAGCGCTGCACGATTCGTTGACGGGCCTGCTCAACTATCGCTCGATCAACGAGGTGCTGGTCGATGCGGTGCACGCGGCGAAGAGCTCGGGGCGGCCGGTCTCCGTGTGGCTGCTCGACATCGACCGGCTCGACGGGATCAATCGCGACCACGGCTACGCGATCGGCGACGACGTCGTCAGCTACGTCGGGCACACGCTGCAGTCGGTCGTGTCGACGCGCGGTTCGGTCGGCCGCGTCGGCGGCGGGCTCTACCTGGCCCTTTTTCCCGGCATGGACCACGAGGAAGCGTCGGTCCAAGCACGGATGATGGTCGAGCGTATCACGAAGAACGTCCCGCCGCATTTGCCCCAGATCGCGCTCTCGATCGGCGTGTCGGCGTTCCCCCTCGACGCCAGCGATCACGACGAGCTCGTGCGCTTCGCGCGCCTGGCCCTCTACATGGCGAAGGGCGGCGGCCAAAATCGCGTCGTCACCGCCGACCCGCGCAACCCGCGCTGGGTCAGCGACGCACGAGCGGCATTCGTGCGCGACGTAACCGAAGCGCAGATGCCGCTGTCGTTACAAGAGCGCCGTTAGGATTCGGCTGCGCCGAATCCGTTGCGGTCCTCGCGGAGCCTGTGCTGAGCGGCGCGAAGTGCTGCGGTCCTCCAGAGGAAGAGTTGGAAGGGCCCGGTTGAAGAAGTATGTCGCAGTTGTCTGATTCGTCGTTTGTCCATCTCCACGTTCATAGCGAGTACTCGCTGCTTGACGGCGCGTGCCGTGTCGATTCGCTTTGCCGCCGCAGCGCCGACGAGGGCGTTCCGGGCGTAGCGCTGACCGATCACGGCGTCATGTTCGGCGCGGTCGAGTTTCACGACAGCGCGCGCAAACACGGCTTGGTGCCGATCATCGGCTGCGAGGCGTACATCGCGCCCCGCGGGCGCTTCGATCGCACGGTGCGCGACGAAGCGCACGTGACGCTGCTGGCCGCCGACGACGAGGGTTACAAGAACCTCACCGCGCTGATCTCCAAGGGCTTTCTCGAGGGCTACTACTACAAGCCGCGCATCGACATGGATCTGCTGGCCGCGCACAACCGCGGCCTGATCGTCCTGTCGGGATGCATGTCGGGTCTGGTGGCCGCGCCGTTGCTCAAGAACGACCGCACCTCGTCGCTCAAGGCGGCGCGCGAGTTCATGGAGATCTTCGGCGATCGCTTCTATATCGAGATCATGCGTCACGGAATGCCCGAAGAAGACGTCGTCAATACCGGCCTGATTTCGGTCGCCCGCGAGCTGGATCTGCCGCTGGTGGCAACCAACGACTCGCACTACCTCTCGCGCGGCGACGCGCAGGCGCACGACGTCCTGCTGTGCATCGGCACCGGCAAGACGGTCGCCGATACGAGCCGGATGAAATTCTTTTCCGACGAGTTCTACGTGAAGAGCCCGCAAGAGATGCGCGAGCTCTTCGCCGACGTGCCCGACGCCTGCGACAACACGCTCGAAATCGTCAAGCGCATCGACCTGAAGATTCCGGACAAGATCTTCTACCTGCCGGATTATCCGGTGCCGAAGAGCGCGGCGGCCGACGTGGCCGGGGTGCTGGCGGGGAAGGCGGCGGCGGAGGGGCTCGACGCATCGCCGGACCGCGTCGTCGAGATGGGCGCGGACGAGTACCTGCGCCTGATCTGCGAGCGCGGGCTGATCGAGCGCTACGGTGAGGATCGGGCGAAGAACGATCCGGTGTTGCGCGAGCGGCTCGAGTACGAGCTGGACGTCATCCTCAAGATGGGCTTCAGCTCGTACTTCCTGATCGTTTGGGACTTCATCAAATACGCGCGCGACCGCGACATCCCGGTCGGCCCCGGCCGCGGCTCGGCGGTCGGCTCGATCGTGGCGTATTGTCTGCGCATCACCGACCTCGATCCGATCAAGTTCAAACTGCTCTTCGAGCGCTTCCTCAACCCCGAACGCATCTCGATGCCCGACATCGACACCGATTTCTGCGTCGAGCGGCGCGACGAAGTCATCCACTACGTGACCGAAAAGTACGGCAAGGAGCGCGTCGCGCAGATCGTCACGTTCGGAACGATGGCGGCCCGCGCCGCGGTGCGCGATGCCGGCCGGGCGCTGGCGGTTCCGCTGCCCGACGTCGATCGGGTGGCGAAGCTGATCCCGTCGGGGCCGGGCGGGCTGTCGATCGCCGCCGCGCTCGAGCAGATCCCCGAGCTGAAGCTGCTCTACAACGGCGATCCGCAGATCCGCAAACTGCTCGACACCGCCAACTCGATCGAAGGTTTGGCCCGGCACGCCTCCACCCACGCGGCCGGCGTCGTGATCTCGAAGAACCCGCTGACCGATCACGTGCCGCTGGTCAAGCTCGGCGAAGGCGACGTCAACACGCAGTACGACATGAACGTCGTCGAGCGCGTCGGCCTCTTGAAGTTCGATTTCCTCGGCTTGCGCAACCTGACCGTGATGAAAGCGGCCAGCGATGAGATCCGGCGCACGACCACGCCGGATTTCGATCTGGCCACGATCCCCGACGACGACGCGCGCACCTACGAGATGCTCGGCCGCGGCGAAACGCTGGGCGTCTTTCAACTCGAGTCCGACGGCATGAAGCGCGTGTGCGTCGAGCTGAAGCCCTCGGGTCTCGACGACGTCATCGCGCTGGTCGCGCTCTACCGGCCCGGCCCGATGGACTGGATTCCGGATTTCATCGCCAGCAAGCACGGCCGTAAAACGCCCAAGTACCTGCACCCCAAGCTCGTGCCGATCCTCAGCGACACCTACGGCATCGCCTGTTATCAGGAACAGGTGATGCAGATCGCGCGCGACCTGGCGGGGTTCACGCTGGGCCAAGCCGACGAGCTGCGCAAGGTCATGGGCAAGAAGCAGAAGGACAAGATCCCGTACTACCGGGAGAAATTCATCGCCGGCTGCGGCGCCAACGACATCGGTCCCGCACTCGCGGCGGACATCTTCGCCTTCATCGAACCGTTCGCCGGATACGGCTTCAATAAGTCCCATGCCGCCGCATACGGCTGGATCGCCTATCAGACGGGCTACCTCAAGGCCAATTACCGGCTGCAATACTTCGCGGCGCTGATGTCGTCGGTGCGCGACAAGACCGACAAGCTCGTCGAGTACATCGAAGAAGCCAAGAAGATGGGCATCGCGGTGCTCCCGCCGGACGTCAACGAATCGCTGGTCGATTTTGCCGTCGTCGGCTCGCAGATCCGCTTCGGCCTGGCCGCGGTCAAGGGCATCGGTGAGGGCGCGGTCGATGCGATCCTGGCCGCGCGTGCCGCCGGCGGCAAGTTCACCGATCTGTTCGACTTGACCAAACGCGTCGATCTGAAAACGGTGAATCGCAAGGTCTACGAGGCGCTGATCAAATGCGGCGCGCTCGACGCGCTGCCCGGCAACCGCGCGCAGCTGCTCGATGCGCTCGACGGCGCGCTGGACGCGGCCGCACGTGAATCGCGCGACCGGGAACTCGGTCAGAGCTCGCTGTTCGGCATGCTCGAGGAAGCGGCGCCGGCGTTCACGCCGTCCTTGCGGCCGCTGGCCGCGCCGTCGACGATGACGCTGCTGACCTGGGAGAAGGAGACGCTCGGGATCTTCGTCTCGGGTCATCCGCTGGCCGACGTGGCCGACGCGCTGGCGCGCACCGGCGCGACGCCGATCAAAGACTTGGCCGGCCTCGAGGACGATTCGCCGGCCCGCGTCGCCGGTCTCGTCACCGCGGTGCGCCGCACGCTGACCAAGGCGCAGCAGCAGATGCTCTTCGCGACGATCGAAGACATGACCGGTTCGATCGAGTGCATCGTGTTCCCGAAGTCGTATCCGCAACTCCAGCCGGCGTTCGTCGAGGATGCGATCGTGGTGATCAACGGCCGCGTGCGTTCGCGCGAACGGCGCGGCGCCGTTCCGGGCGAGGAGGCGCCGCTCGAGCTGAGCCTCTCCGTCAACGAGGTGCAGCGCTTCGAACGCCAGGCGCCGCCGCCCGAGGTTCCCGGCTGGCACGTGACGGTGTCGTCGCGCAACCACGTCGACGAGCTGGCGCGCCTGCTCGAGGAGTCGCCCGGCATGGTGCCGCTGGTGTTTCACGCCAACGGTCAGACGAAGCGCAGCTCGCGCGGCATCGCCAACGCGCCCTACGTGAAGGCCGAACTCGAACGGATCGTCGGCCCCCAAAACGTGCGCGCGGGTTATCCGGTTTAATGGCGCTCCGCCCCCGGCTCCGCGCCCCCCACGCCTTCGGCGCGGGGCCCCCCAACCGGCCTCGCCGAAACCTGGCCGGCATGGCACGATTCCGCGGTGCTCGGCCCATCACCATGCTGCCATGAAGCTACCGCAAGGGGTTCGCGATTGGCTGCCGCACGAGCTGGCTCGCAAACGGAACATCGAGCAAGTTCTGCGCGCGGTGTTCGGGCGCTGGTCGTATGAGGAAGTGCAGACACCGACGTTCGAGCGCTTCGACGTCATCGAGAAGGGCTTGGGCAGCGAGCTGACCGAGCTGTCGTTCCAGTTCAACGACCGCCGGTCGACGACGCTGGCGCTGCGGCCCGAGCTGACGACGCCGATCGCGCGGCTGGTCTCGACCCGGATGCGCGAGGCCCCGCTGCCCCTGCGCCTGTCGTACGTCGCCTCGGCGTTTCGCTACTACGAGCAGCCGCAAGAAGGCCGGATGCGCGAGTTCACCCAGGCCGGGGTCGAGCTGATCGGTTCGGCCGGCATCGACGCCGACGCGGAGACGCTCTTCATGGCGATCGAAGCGTGCGACGAAATCGGCATGCGCGATGCGACCTACGACATCAACGACTCGCGCGTGGTGGACGGCATTCTGGCCGGCGTCGGCCTCACCGGCAACGACATTCCGGTTGCCAAGAACCTGATGAAGGAGCGCAACATCGTCGGCTTGCGCGCGTTCGGCAAGCCGCTGCTGGTCGACTTCGCGTTGCTGCGCGGCGGACGCGAGGGCATTGAAGCGGCACGCAAGGTGTGCGCCACGCTCGAAAGCCAAGCCGCGCTCGACCGGCTCGAAACGCTGCTCGTGCGCGCGGCGGCGCTCGGTTACGGCGATCGCGTTTCCGTCGACTTCGCGCTCTTGCGCGACCTCGACTACTACACCGGCTTCATCTTCGAAGGCTACCTGCCCGAGATCGGCTTCCCGCTGTGCGGCGGCGGCCGTTACGACTCGTTGCTGCCGAAGTTCGGCTACGCGGTTCCGGCGGTCGGTTGGAGTGCCGGCGTCGAGCGGCTGCTGATCGCGCTCGAACGGCGCGGCAAGCACATCGCCCGCCGGCGCCATCGCATCGACGTGCTGGTCAGCGGTGCGGACGTCGTCGCGACGCGCGAGCGCGCGGCCGGGAACGTCGTGCGTTACGCCGCCAGCGGTCAAGACGAGGCCGCCCTGGTCGCCGAAGCACGCGAGCACGGCATCCCGCGCATCGTCATCGCCGAGAACGGCGCGATTCGGGAGGTGCGCGTCACGCCCGCGCCCGAGAAGCGCTTGCCGAAAGCGAACACGCCGCGCAAGACCGAGGCCCTCTGATGCTGACGATCGCGGTGCCGAAGGGCGCGCTCTACGACGACTCCGTCGCGCGCCTGCGCAGCGCCGGCATCATCGTGCCCGACGACGTCGGCCGCAAGCTCGCGGTCGAAACGCCGGACGGCACGCAGCTGTTGTTCCTGCGGCCCTCCGACGTGCCGGCGTACGTCGAGTTCGGCGCGGCCGACTGCGGCATCGTGGGCAAGGACGTGCTGTGGGAAACGGAGCGCACGGTCAGCGAGCTGGCCGATCTCGAATTCGGCTACTGCCGGTTGTGCGTCGCCGCGCGGCGCATCGATCGCTATCACGAAGGCGCGCCGTTGCCGACGTTTCTGCGCGTGGCGACGAAATTCGCGCGTTCGGCCGAGGCGTATTTCGCCGAACGGGACCTGCCGGTCGAGCTGATCCCGCTGCACGGTTCGGTCGAATTGAGCCCGCTCGTCGGTCTGGCCGACCTGATCGTCGATCTGGTCGCGACCGGCAAGACGCTGCGCGAGCACGACATGGTGATCGTCGACGAGATCGCACCGAGCACGGCGCGGTTCGTCGTGAACCCGGTGCGCTTCCGCACCAAGTACGCCCAGATCATCGCGCTGCTCGAACGGCTCGACGGCACCGTCCGCGTATGATCATCGCCGACGCCGGCGACGAGCGTGCGCTCGCGTCGCTCTACGCCGGCGGTTGGGACGCGCCGCGCGAGATTCGCGAGCGCGTCAGCGGAATTCTCGACGACGTGCGCGCGCGCGGCGACGAGGCCGTAGTCGAGCTGACGCAACGTTTCGACGACCCCGCTGCCGGCCTCGCGACCCTGCGGCGTGACGTGCCGGCGCGCAAGAACGCGCGCCGGCTCGTCCCCGAGATCATCGCGGCCGGGCTCGAGCGGGCGCGCGAGCGCATCGCGGACTTTCACGCCCGCCAGCTACCGGCCGAGATCCGCTATCACACCGCGGACGCCTCGGAGTATGCATTCCTGGCCCGGCCGCTGCACAGCATCGGGGCCTACGTGCCGGGCGGGAGCGCATCGCTGCCTTCGACGGTGTTGATGACCGTCGTACCGGCCAAGGTAACGGGCGTCGAGCGGGTCGTCGTGACGACGCCGCCGCAGCGCGACGGCTCGATCAATCCGGCGATCCTCTTCGCTTGCAGTTTGTGCGAGGTCGACGAGCTGTACGCGATCGGCGGCGCGCAAGCCGTGGGTGCGCTGGCGTTCGGAACGGCCACGGTCGCGAAGGTCGACAAGATCGTCGGACCCGGCAACGTCTACGTGACCGAGGCGAAACGGCAGATCTTCGGCGTCTGCGGCATCGACGGTTTGGCCGGGCCGTCGGAAGTCCTGGTCGTCTGCGATGCGCACGCGCGGCCGGAGTACGTCGCCGGCGAGCTGCTCGCCCAGGCCGAGCATGATCCGCTGGCGCGCGTGGCGGCCGTATCGCGCGATCGTGCGGTGCTCGAGGCCGTCGCGGCGCTGCTGAGCGGCGATTTCGCGCGCGCGACCGGGCGCAGTGAGATCGTCGACCGGGTGCTGGCGGAACGGACGTGGCTGATTCGCGCCTCGAGCGAGCGCGATGTGCTCGAGGTCATCGAGCGTTTTGCGCCCGAACATCTTTCCTTGCAGATCGCGGATCCGTGGAGCCTCGTGCCCCGGATCCGCCGTGCCGGCGCGATCTTCATCGGCGACCACACGCCGGTGGCCGCCGGCGACTACATCGCCGGCACGAACCACACGCTGCCCACGTCGGGGGCGGCCCGCTTTGCATCGGGCTTGCGCACGGCGGACTACTATCGCACGATGTCGGTCGTCGAGAACAGCGCGCAGCGCATGGCCGGCGACGCCGAGACGCTGGCCGCGCTCGCGGAGTTCGAAGGCTTGCCGGCGCACGCGCGCACGGCTCGCATGCGTATCGAACGCCCGTAGCGAATACGCCGTTCCGATGATTAGGACCCGGATCCGGCTCGTCGCGCTGGACCTCGATGGCACGCTCGTCGGGACGAACCTCACGATCTCGCCGCGCGTTCGCGACGCCATCGCTCGCGCGCGGGAGCGCGGCACCGCGGTCACGATCGTGACCGGCCGCATGTTCGCGGCCACCAAGCCGTTCGCACGAACGCTCGGCATCACCGGACCCCTGGTCTGCTATCAGGGCGCCGCGATCTTCGAGGCGGCGAGCGCAACGATCTTGCGCGAGATCGACGTGCAACAAGACGTCACGCGCGCGGTTCTCGCGTGGGCGGAAGAGCATCACGTGCACGCCCAGTGCTACGCCGGCGACCGGCTCTACGTCCAGCAGATCAACCGCTTTTCCAAACGCTATACCGACTTGGCGAAAGTCGAGCCGACCGTCGTGCCGTCGCTGTGCGAAGCGTTCGCCGATCAGCCTTCGATCAAGGTCGTGCTGGTGGACGATCCGGCGCCGTCGGAGCAGCATTTGTCGGCGCTCGCGGCGCTGGTCGGCGACCGGGCCTACCTCACGCGCAGCCATCCGGATTTCGTCGAAGTGCTCTCGCCCGAGGTGAACAAGGGCGAAGCGTTGGCGTTCGTCGCGCAGCGTTACGGTGCGACCTTGGCGGAAACGATGGCGATCGGCGACGCCTGGAACGACGTGCCGCTCATCACCGCCGCCGGGCTCGGCGTCGCCATGGGCTCGGGACCGCCGGAGCTGTTCGCGCAAGCGGATGCCGTGGTCGGCGACGTCGCGCACGACGGCGTCGCCGAAGCGATCGAACGGTACGTGCTGACGTGAGCGCGAGTGCCAAGCCGCGCCGGCGCACGAAACCCTCGATCGCCGTCCGCGTACGGACGTTTTGGGTGATCGCGGTGCTGGCCGCGTGTTTGGCGATCGCGCTGGGCGTGGCGTTCGTCAACGCGCCGCAACTGCGCGTGCGGTCGGTCGATGCCGACGTTCCGCCGAACGGTCCGGTGACGAAGAGCGCCGCGATCGCGACTGCGGCGATCGACCCGAGTGCGAACCTGTGGCTGCTCGACACCGGCGCGATCCGCCGCCGGCTCGAGGCGATCCCGTACGTCGCGACGGCGGCCGTGCACCGCAAGCAATTCCCCCAACCCGCCGTGCTGCTCGCGGTCACGCTGCGCCCGCCGACGGGCTGCGTGCGCATGCCGGGCGGCGTGGTGACGATCGACGCGACCGAGCGCGTGCTCCAGACCGGCTGCGCATCGGCGGCGTTGCCGATGGTCGACGCCGGATCCGGTGCGCCGGCCGCTCCCGGCAGCACCCTCACCGAACCCGGCGTCAACCGTCTGCTCGCCGACGCGCGCACCATCGGCGCCCAGATCCCGGTGCGGATCGTCCGGCGCGACCGGTTCGGCGGGCTCCAGGCGGTCGACACCCACGGCGTGCTGCTCGAGTTCGGAGCCGATGCCGACCTCCCGGCCAAGCTCGCGCTGGTGGAGCCGATCCGCCGCAGCACCGGAGGCCGCGCGCTGCGGGCGATCGACCTCCGCGCGCCGGCGACCCCCGTGATCGAATTTCCATAGTCCTTGTAGGGACTGTGCACTCCACCCCCAATATATAGTGTCCATAGTGAAAGGCGGCTCGTAGTGGCACGCGGCGAGATAATCGCTGGGCTGGATATCGGCACCACGAAGACGTGTGCCGTCATCGCCGCCTCGGGTCCCGATGGTTTGGAGATCATCGGGATCGGCGAAGCCCCCTCGACCGGCATGCGCAAGGGCGTCGTGACGGACCTCGAGGAGACGGTTCGGGCGATCGAAGCGGCGACCGAAAAGGCCGAGCGCATGGCCGGCGTTCACGTCTCGCACGTGTACGTCGGCGTTACCGGCGAGCACATCCAATCGACGAACAATCGCGGCGTGGTCGCGGTCTCGGGCGACGATCGCGAGGTCGTCGCGGCCGACGTCAAACGCGTCGTCGACGCGTCGAAGATCATCAACCTCGCCGCCGACCGGCAGATCATTCACGCGCTGCCGCGGCATTACACGATCGACGGCCAGGACGGCGTGACCGATCCGCTCGGCATGTCGGGGAGCCGGCTCGAAGTCGACACCCACATCATCACCGGCGGCTCGACGTTCATCGCGAACGTCCTCAAGTGCGTGCACCGGGCCGGGCTCGAACCCGCCGGCATCGTATTCGAGCCGCTGGCGTCGTCGGCCGCCACGCTGTTGTCGGAAGAAAAACACGTCGGGTGCGTGCTGCTCGACATCGGCGGCGGCACGACCGACATCGCCGTGTTCGCCAACGGCGGCGTGATCCACAGCGCGACGATTCCGGTCGGCGGCAACATCCTCAGCAACGACATCGCGCTGGGCCTCAAAACGACGGCGGCCGAGGCCGAAAACGTCAAGCGCACGTACGGTTCGGGGCTGATGCGCCCCGACGAGAGCGATCAGGCGTTCCACGTCAAGGCGCTCGACGGGCGCAGCACGCGCGAGGTGACCTCGGCCCAATTGCGCGCGATCGTGCTGCCGCGCGTGCTCGAAATGTTCCGGCTCGCCAAAGCGAACATCGTCGAACATCTGCCGCGCGATCAGGTGCTGAGTGAAGTCGTAATCACCGGCGGCGGCGCGCATTTGCGCGGCATCGAAACGACCGCTGCGGAGATCTTCGGCTTGCCGGTGCGTCTCGGCGTGCCGGCGACGATCGCGGGCCTGACCGATTCGGTCAAGCAGCCCGAATATGCAACCGCGGTCGGTCTCGTGCTCTTCGGCCCGCGCGGTGAAGCCGCGCCGCACCTCAACGGCCGCAGCGGCGGAACCGCATTCGCCAAGCTCTGGACGTGGTTCACGTCAATTTGGAACTAGCCCCCGCGCCCCTCGACTTCATGCAAACCAATCTCTTTCCGGAGGACCCGCACACCATGGCCGACGCGAAACGTTTCGTTCCCGAACACTCCGCGACAATCAAAGTGCTTGGACTCGGCGGCGGCGGCTGCAACGCCGTCAACCGCATGATCGAAGCCGGCCTCTCCGGCGTGGAGTTCTACGCCATCAACACCGACGTGCAAGCGCTGAGCTCGTCGCTGACGGCCAACCGGGTACAGATCGGCTCGAACCTCACCCGTGGCCTGGGCGCCGGAGCGAATCCGAATATCGGACGCGAAGCCGCCGAGGAATCGAGCGAGGACTTGGGCTTGATCCTCGACGGCGCCGACTTGGTGTTCATCACGGCGGGCATGGGCGGCGGCACGGGAACCGGCTCGGCGGCGGTGGTGGCGGAGCTCGCGCGCGAGTCCGGTGCGCTGACGATCGGCGTGATTACGAAACCGTTCGCGTTCGAAGGCAAGCCGCGCATGAAGGCCGCCGAGCGCGGCATCGCCGATCTCGAAGCGAAGTGCGACACGCTGATCACGATCCCCAACGAGCGGATCCTGCAGATCATCGAGAAGCGCACGCCGCTCAACGAAGCCTTCGCGTATGCCGACGACGTGTTGCGCCAAGGCATCCAGGGCATCTCGGACCTGATCACGCAACCGGGTTTGATCAACCTCGACTTCGCCGACGTCAAAACGATCATGACCGATGCGGGCTCGGCGATGATGGGCATCGGCGAGGGCACGGGCGAGCATCGCGCCGCCGACGCCGCGCAAAAGGCGATCGCCTCGCCGTTGCTCGAGACGACGATCGAAGGCGCGCGCGGCGTGATCTTCAACATCACGGGCGGCCTCGACATGTCGATGTACGAGGTCAACGAAGCGGCCGAGATGATCAGCCGGGCCGTCGATTCCGAGGCCCAGATCATCTTCGGCGCGGCGATCGATCCGTCGCTGCAAGGCAAGGTGCGCGTGACGGTGCTGGCGGCCGGGTTCGGCCCGCGCACGATCCGCTCGTCGGCGCTCGGCTCGGCCGCGCACGTCCTCGACTTCGACAAGATCGCGCCGGTCAACATGGACGACATCGAGGTCCCCGCGTTCCTGCGCTACAGGGCCTGAGGAGAGTCGTGCCGGCGTTACGAACAACGCCGGCATGACGACTACCGTCATTCCGGCAGACACGAGCGAACGCGCGATCGCGATTCGCCGTGAGATCCATCGTCATCCCGAGCTCGGGTTCGAAGAGCATCAAACCTCGGCGCTGGTCGAGCGCGAGCTCGACGAACTCGGGATCGAGCACCGTCGCGTCGCCGGAACCGGCGTCGTCGGCGTGATTCGCGGTGGCCTGCCGGGGCGAACCGCCGCCTTGCGCGCCGACATGGATGCGCTGCCGATCGACGAGGACTCCGGCGAAGCGTGCGCGAGCGAGGTGCCGGGCAAAATGCACGCTTGCGGCCACGACGCGCACACCGCGATGCTGCTGGGCGCGGCGCGCGAACTGAGCCGCCGCCGTGCGACCCTGCACGGCAACGTGGTCTTGCTCTTTCAGCCGGCCGAAGAAGGTCCGGGCGGCGCCGAACCGATGATCGCCGCGGGCGTGCTCGACGATCCGCGCGTCGATGCGATCGCGATGCTGCACGTTGATCCGCGTTTGCCGACCGGCACGATCGGCATCACGCCCGGTCCGGTCAATGCCGCCGCCGACGAGTTGTATCTCACCGTGCGCGGTACCGGAGGGCACGGCGGCTATCCGCACAAAGCGGTGGATGCGATTCCGGCCGCCGCCGCGACGGTGCTCGCGCTGCAGAACATCGCCGCGCGTGAAACGGATCCGTTGGCCGCGATCGTCGTTACGATCGGCACGATTGCGGGCGGATACCGCAACAACGTGATCGCCGATCGCATCGAGATGTCGGGCACGATTCGCACCTACGATCCGGAGATTCGCACCGGCGTCGAAGCGCGCGTTCGGCGCATCGTCGACGGCGTCGCCGCGGCGTATGCGTGCAGCGCCGAGATTCGCATCGTGTACGGCTATCCGCCGGTCGTCAACAACGCGTCGCTGGCGACCGCGCTGACCGAATACGTGCGCGCGCACGACGGCACGCCGGTCGAGACGTTGCCGCCGACGATGGGCGCCGAGGACTTCGCCTACTTTGCCGAACGCGTGCCGGGCGTGGTCGTGCGGCTGGGCATCTACAACGCGGCGCTGGGCTCGGTGCACTCCGGCCACAGCCCCCAGTTCCGGCTCGACGAGGCGGCCATTCCGACGGGGATCGCGACCCTCGTCGCGTTCGCCGACGGCGTGACGTCGGGAGCGATTCAGCCCCAATAGCTTGGGGCCGCCAATGAGGGCGGCCCCAATCCCTAGTGGTTAAGGGAGGTTAAGCCTGCCACCGGAGCTAAGCCGCGACCATGGCGGTCTCCACCTACACGTTCGATCGCCCGTCCGCGCGGGCGATCTATCGCGCTCAAGACGTCGCGTCGCCGGCCGCCACCGCGTTCCGGCGCATCTGCGAGGTCGAGAAGTGGCCGGTATGGCTCTCGTTCCTGCGCTCGGCCCGGCTGACCGAACCGCAGATCCCGTTCGGCGCCGGCAGCGAGGTGGCCATCCGCTCGGGGCTGCCGGGCGGCGAGGAAGAGCTGTTCGAGGTCGACCGGTTCATCGACGGACACCACATCTCGCTCGTCGGCGCATACTCGTGCCGGTGGCGCTTGGATTTTCGGGTCGAGCAGAAGTCCGAACGTTCCAAAGTCGCCGTGCGCCTGGACTACCCCACCTACGGCGGGGCGGTAGCGGCGCTGTTCGACCAACTGACGCGCCGCCGGCGGCTCGACGCGGCGCTCGGCGACTCCCTCCTCCACTTCAAGGGGCTGGTCGAATTCGAGCGTGAGGACGGCCTGCTCGATGATTTTTAACCAACCGCGGGCTGCACGCCGCTAGCAGTCGTTGCGCGATAGTGCTAGCTTTGGTACACTAATCGGCGATGCCACTTTATGAATATCAGTGCCGCTCGTGCCGGAAGACGGCCGAGGTCCGGCACGGTTTCAAAGAGACCTACGATGCCCCGTGCGCGGAATGCGGCGGCGAGATGGCGCGCGTCTTCAGTCCGGCCGGAATCGTCTTCAAAGGTTCGGGTTTCTACCTGACCGACTCGCGCAAGGCGGCCGAAGCCGCCAAGTCCGGCGAGAGCAAGGCGTCGGGGAAATCCAAGGGTTCGGCTGCGCCGGCCGCCTCATCCGAAGCGTCGTCGACGGCCGCCGCGCCGGCCGCCAGTCCGGCCCCGGCAGCGTCGACGCCGGCCGCGCCCGCCAAGTCCGAAAGCGCGGCCTAGGCCTCCGCGATGGATCGCCCCGACCTCGTCTGGATCGGTGCGATCGTGGTCGCGCTGGTATTTTTCGACCTGCTCTTCGTCGAGCTGCGCCGGATTCTACGCGAAGGCAAGCGCATCGCATCGCGGCTCGCCGCGTACGCGGATTTGCCGGTGTTCGCACAACTTGCGGCGAGCGACCGCGACATCGAGCGCATTCTGACCGCGCTCGACGCGTTGCCGCCGCTCTTCGCGCGCGCGCAGGCGGCGCTGGCCGTGCTGCCCTTCTATAAACCGAAAGGTTCGTCGTCGGCCTGAGCGTCGGGATCGTCGACCGGCGGTTCCCAATTCCAGCCGAAGCCGGCGCGCTCGGCCGGGTCCTCCGAGAGGCCGAACGGATCCGGGTCCTCGGGTAAGGCGAAGGGCGTCCCCAGCGGCGCCGGGCGTCCGCGCGGCGGCGGCACGCCGAACGGCGGCTCCGGGATGCCGAATGCGGGCGCGGGCCCGGCCGGCGCGCCGAACGGCGTTTCGCCGGGTGACGGCGGTTGTGCCGCGGGCGGCTGCGGGGCGGGCGGCCGTGGCGCGGGAGCTTGCGGCACAGGCGGCTGTGGCGGCGCGAGCGCTGCGGGTGCCGGCACTTGCGGCGCGGCCGGTGGGGGTATGGCTGCGGGCGCGGGCGGTGGCGCGCCGGACGGTCCGAGCACCGGCGGGAACTCTGCGCCCTCCAGGGCGGCCGCGTACGCCGGCGGCGGCGCGACCGGGGCCGGCCCGCCCGGCGCCCGCGTTGGCGCGGCTTTGGCGGCTGCCGCCGCAGCAGCGGCTGCAACCGCGGTCCGGCGTTCTTCCAGTTCTTGGAGCTCCCGGGCGGTTTCTTCGCGGAACAAGGTGCCGGCCGAGGCGCGGACGGGCTCGCCGGCGCCGAGCGCGACGAGCACGAACCGGGACAACGGCGCGAGTTGCGACTCGGGTCTGCGCGCCAACTCGCGCAACTCGTCGAGATACGCTTCCGGCATCTGCTCGACTTCCATCGCGTCGAGGATCAGGCCGACCGTTTCTTCGACCGCGTAGCGCGGCGCCAAGCGCGTGAAGGTGAACTGCTGCATCAGCACGTCGGCTTTGACCATCGCCAGCAGCTTGCGCCAGTAATCGATCGGCTGGTACTCCTCGAACGCTCCGGCCTCGTATTTCGCGCGTGAGTACAATTCGGAGATCCGCTTGCCGAGCGGGTCGGACGGCGGCGCGGGCTCGACGATGACGATGCGCTTGCCGACGCGGGCCAGCTCCCACACGATCTGGGTGTGGAACGTCGGATCGATTTCGTGCAAGTAATGAAACGCAACGATCGCATCGAAGCTGCCGTCGCGCGCGGGGATCAGCGTCGTGCTGCCGCGCAGGGTTGGAATGCCGAGCGCTTCGAGTTCGGCGAGCTTGGCGGTGTCCGATTCGATGACGCTGACGTCGACGCCGACCTCCGCCGCGCGTTTGACCCACTGTCCGTCGTTCGCGAAGCCGCAAAAGAGGACGCGCTCGCCGCGCACCAGCGACATCGCGTCCCAGATGAGTTGATCGATGCGGCGCGATTCGCGCTGAAATTCGAAAGCGTAGTCCAGCATGCCCGGCGGAAACCGGTTCGGCGACCGGTTGCAGGCGCCCTCGGCTGGCGTGTAGCGTTCGCGTAAACCGATTAGGCGGTCGGCGGGCCTTGCTCCGCGAAACGGAAGACCATGCAGCGAGGTGCCTTTCTCGCGCTGGGCGCGCTCGGACTCTCCGTTGGTCAACCCGCGAACGCGCAGTCCGTGCCGCTGGCCGCCGGCATCATCCCGGCCGAGATCTGCGGCCAGGTCCTCTACGGGATCGACGAGGGGTTCTTCGCCCAATCCGGACTCGGCGTGCAGCCGCAGTTCTTCAGCAACGGCGGCGCGATCGCGGCGGCCATCGCGTCGGGCGCACTGGACGTCGGCATGGTCGACATGACGTCGCTGATCAGCGCGCACGCGCGCGGCATCCCGTTCGTCGTGCTCGCCGCGGCGTTGGTCAATTCGGTCGCCGCCCCGACGTTCGGGATCGTCGTGCGGGGCGACTCGCCGATCCGGATCGCGCGTGACTTCGCGGGCAAAACGATCGCCGTCAACGGGCTCAACAACGTCGCGCAGATCGCGGCCGAGGCCTGGATCGACAACAACGGCGGCGATGCCAAGGCGGTGAAATTCATCGAGCTGCCGCTGCCCGCGAAAGCGCCGGCGATCAAAGCCGGCACCGTCGACGGCTCGCTCGACACCGAGCCGTTTCTCACCTACGGCATCGATCAAGGCTTTCGCGCGTTCCTGATGGAGCAGCGGCCGCTCGCGCCGGCATACCTGCTCAACGTGTACGCCTGCACGCGCGCGTGGGCCGAACGGAACGCCTCGACCGCCGCTGCGTTCGTCACCGCCGTTCGCGCAGCGTCGGCGTGGGCGAACCGCAATCACGCCGCGTCGGGTCCGATCCTTGCCAAGTACACGAAGCTGCCGGTCGCGCTGATCGCGCGCATGCACCGCGGCGACTTCGCGACGGCCAACGATCCGAAGCTCGTGCAGCCGGTGATCGACGCGGCGGTGAAGTACGGCCTCATCGAGCGCCCGTTTCCCGCCGCGGAATTGTTCTACGGAAGTTAGCGATGTGGAACGATTTTCACCGACTGAACTTCAAACGCAGCCGACTCCACACCATCCGGCGAGAATGCTTTAAGCTCAAAGCGGTGCGCCTCGGTCGAGAGAGGAGGAACGTCGGCACTGTCGTGAACATCGGGGCACCCGGGTTGCATGATTCAAGGAGGTTGTATGCGCTCGCTCGTGGGCTTTGTACCATTGCTCGTTTTCGCGTTTGCACTCGCAGCTTGCTCGTCCGGTTCACAAACAAGCCTGCCGATTCAGCCGCAAGTCGGGACGCCCTCCGGCCAAGCGGCGATGCAGTTGCCGCTGGGGCTGAACTACAAGCCGGTGTGCGACGCCCCGAGCCCCGGGGATTCGGCCGTCTGCCTGGCGCTCGTGCGGACCGACGTCGGCGGGGCTCCCGGCGGCGGCGTGTCGCCCTTAAGTCATGCCGGCACGACGGCGTCCGCGCCGGCGGGATACGGTCCCGCGCAACTCGCTGCAGCGTACGATCTGAATCAAAGCGGCGGATCGGGTCAGACCGTTGCCGTGATCGAAAGCGGCGACTATCCGACCGCCGAGGCGGATCTCGGCGTGTACCGGAGTGAGTACGGCTTGCCGGCCTGTACGACGTCAAACGGTTGTTTCGCGAAGGTCGGTCAAACCGGATCGTCCACCAGCCTGCCGCGCGAGAACGCGAGCTGGGCCGAGGAGACGGCGCTCGATGAAGACATGGTTTCGGCAATCTGCCCGAACTGTCACATCTTGATCGTCGAAGCGAACTCCGCGACGACCGCCAACCTGGACACGGCCGTCGACGAGGCGGCGAAGCTCGGCGCGACGGAGATCAGCAACTCGTACGGCGGCAGAGAATACGCTTCGTCCGACCCTGCGTTCGACCACGCCGGTATCGTCATCACGGCGAGCGCCGGCGACAGCGGCTACGGGGAAGGATCGATGCAGCCGTGCTCGTTCGCTACGGTCGTATGCACGGGCGGAACGTCGCTGCAGCCGTCCGCCGGCGCGCGCGGGTACAGCGAGGTCGTCTGGAACGACGCGTACGGTGCGAGCGGTTCGGGCTGCAGTGCCGCGGTGGCCAAGCCGTCGTGGCAGACCGACAAGGGTTGCACGCGCCGCTCGCAGGCTGATGTTTCCTTCGATGCCGACCCGAATTACGGCGTGGCAGTCTACGACAGCACGGCGTACGAGGGCTATTCCGGCTGGCTGGTCTTCGGCGGCACGAGCGTCGCATCGCCGGCGACCGCCGCCACGTTTGCGCTTGCCGGAAACGCCAGCGCGCTCGGGCCGAATGCCGCCGAGGTCTTCTGGAAAGCAGCGGGCGGCGGTCTCTACAGCGTGACCAGCGGCAACAACCTCGCGGGTCGCGCGAAATGCTCGTCCGCGTATCCGTATATTTGCACAGCGGGAACGAACGACGACGGTGTCTACTCCGGTCCCGGCGGTTGGGGGACGCCGAAGGGCGCATCCACGTTCTAATCTAGCGCGTCGTGAACGATCCGATGTGAAGCGGAGCTCCCTCCGGACACGCCGGCGGGAGCGCCGTATTTTGAACCCAAACCGTGTAGGTCGTCATCGGCGCGAGCCGCGGAACGGTGAACGTTTGCGGTTGTCGTGCCGGGTGCAGCGGGAGCTTCAGCCCGTCGGGGGTCTTAAGAAACGCCACCTGCGCCGGCCCGCTGACGACGATCGAGCCGACGGTGCGGCTGACGCCGGTGGCTGCCGGAGCAGGTGAGACGAGCGTCCTTCGGATGAGGAACATCGGACACGGTGACGCCGCGCCGGCGTGCGTCGGCGTGCCGTACGCGATCGCCATTGCGATCGAGCCCGCGAGCGCGCCGATAAGCGAAACCCGAAGCCTGCGAGTCATCACGCTGCCTCCGCTGGCGCCGCGGCC
>JBEKXE010000042.1:0-30612 GCA_049512335.1 Candidatus Lustribacter sp. | reverse complement strand
TCTTCATCCGGGTTCTCTACGAACAAGCCCCCCTTATGTCATCCCGAGCTTGTCTAGGGACAGCTACGATGCTGGTGAGCAGCCACTGTCCGATCGCGAGCGAAGCCGAGCGATCGGCCCTGATCGTGGCGATCGCTCGGCTACGCTCGCGATCTGGTCGATCGAATCAAATCGCGCACCTTGGTAGCTGTCCCTCGACAAGCTCGGGATGACAGGTCTGAAGCCCGGCCTTCGGGCCGGGCTTCAGACCTCCATCACCACCGGAATGACGATCGGGCGGCGCTTGGAGCGCTCGAAGATGGCTTTGGAGAGACCGGCGCGGATGTGTTCCTTGACGTTGCCGACGTCGCGTAAGCCTTCGGCCGAACAGCCGGCCAAGATCTCGTTGAGCTTGATCTTGAGCTCGTCGAGCACGCCGCCGGATTCGGGCAGGTAGAACACGCCGCGCGAGATCAAATCGGGGCCGGCGATGACGCGGGCTTCTTCGGAATCAACGGTAACGACGACCATCATGATGCCGTCGGCCGAAAGATGCTTGCGATCGCGCAGGACCGCTTCGCCGACGTCGCCGACGCCGGAGCCGTCGACCATCACGTTGCCGCCGTAGGTGCGTCCGACGTTGGCGCAGCCCGCGGCCGTGAATTCCAGCACCTCGCCGTTCTCGATCACGTGCACGTTTTCGGACTGCACGCCGGTCTGCGCGGCCAAGCGGCCGTGGGTGATCAGCATCCGGTACTCGCCGTGAACGGGCACGAAGTGTTTCGGCCGCACGAGATTGAGCATCAGGAACAGCTCTTCTTGCGAGGCGTGGCCGGACACGTGGGCGTTGCCGCTCGAACCGTGGATGACGTGCGCGCCCAACCGGTAGAGATTGTTGATCGTCTTGCCGACGCTCTTCTCGTTGCCGGGGATCGGGGTGGCGCTGATCACGACGGTATCGCCAGGAACGATGCGCAGCAGCTTGTGATCGCGCACCGAGAGCCGGGTGAGCGCCGACATCGGCTCCCCCTGCGAGCCGGTCGTCATCACGACGACTTGCTCCGGCGGGTACGACTCGACGTCGCTGAGCTTGATGACGAGGCCCTCGGGGATGTCGAGATACTTCAGCTCGCTGGCGTACTGCACGACATTGGTCAGCGAGCGGCCGAGAAAGGCGACCTTGCGGTTGAAGCGCTTGGCCTGATCGACGACTTGCTGGATGCGCGGCACGTTCGAGGCGAACGACGTGACGATGATGCGGCCGCTCGCCCGCGCGAAAATGTTCTGGAACGCTTCGCCGACGATGCGTTCGGAAAGCGTGTGACCGGGGCGTTCGGCGTTGGTCGAGTCGGAGAGCATGCACAGCACGCCGGCATCGCCGACGCGCGCGATTGCCGCGAAATCGGCCGGGTCGCCGTCGATCGGCGTCTGGTCGAACTTGAAGTCGCCGGTATGGAAGAACGCGCCCAGCGGCGTGCGAATCGCCAGCGCGCAGGCGCCGGCCAGCGAGTGGTTGATGTGGATGAACTCGGCGCTGAACTCGCCGTAGCGCACGGTGTCGCCGGGCTCGACCTTCACCAGATCGAGATCGCCGGGCTTGTGCTCCTTGAGCTTGGCTTTGATGAGCGCCAGCGTCAGCGGGGTGCCGACGATCGGGCACTTCGGAAATTCGCGCAAGAAATACGGGATGCCGCCGATGTGGTCTTCGTGCCCGTGGGTGACGAGCAGCGCGCGCAGCTTGTCGCGCCGGTCGCGCAGGTAGCTGAAGTCGTTGATGACGATGTCGACGCCGTACATCTCTTCGTCCGGGAACATCAGCCCGCAATCGACCGCGACGATGTCGTCCTTCGTTTCGAACAGCGTCATGTTGCGGCCGATCTCGCCGCATCCGCCGAGCGGGATGACGCGCACGTACGGCTCGTCCGGCGGGGGTGGGACGACGAGCGTGTCGGCGTAGGATTGACCGTTCAAATTCGGGCGGGTTCCTTGCTGGAAGCGAGTGCCGGCGTGACGGCAGCAGTATGACGAAGCGATATGGCGGCGCCGCGCTGGGATTCGCGCTCGCCTTGCTCTGCACGCCGGTGCGGGCTGCACCAACGGCGGCACCTCGCGCAACCACCGTACCCAAGGCAATCGTTGCGCCGGCCGCCGAAACGCTCGCCGCGGCGAGCGATCTGTACTCGCCCCGCGCCCGGCGGCTGGTGCGCAGCTACCTGCGGCTGCAAATGCTCGAACTGCGAAAAGCCGAGTTGGACCGGGTACGGGCGGTCATAGAGGGTAGGATCGGGGTGGATGCGCTGTTCTCGCCGGCGCCTGCCCCGCCGGTCGGCCGGGCCGCCGGTCGATAAAAGTTGCCGCGGACGGAACGACACGAAGCCCCTTTCTCGTTAGTATAAGCGCAACGAACCCCACCCAGACGCCCCCGTAAACGAAACAGGAGACAGCCCCTATGAAGAGATTCTTCGGGACGGCGGTAGTCGGACTCACCGGAGCGATCCTCGGAAGTTTTTCGATGATGCTCTTCGCGAGTACCCACTTCACGAACGTCGCCGGACCCGGAAACACGCCGCCCGTGGTCAGCGCCGCGCCGCTGGCCGTCAGCGGTGGCAGCGATCAGGACCGGATCGTCAACGCGGTCAAACGCGTCGAGCCGTCGGTCGTCTCCCTGCTGGTCACGGTCAACGGCACCCGCGTCGTGCCGACCGATCCGTTCCAGCAGTTCTTCGGCGGCGGCGCCGGACCGAGCCAGCAGCAGCGCTTCCAGGAGCGCGCCTCGGGCTCGGGCTTCGTCTACCGTAGCGACGGGCTGATCCTCACCAACAACCACGTCGTACCGAAGGGCGTCTCGAAGATCACGGTCGTGTTTGCCAACGGCGACCACGTGCCGGGGCACGTCTATGCGTCGAACCCGGGCGTCGACTTGGCCCTGGTCAAGGTCGACAACTACTCCAAGCTCCCGCCGCCGGTCGAATTCGGCGACAGCTCGAAGCTCAATGCCGGTCAGTGGGCGATCGCCGTCGGCGAACCGTTCGAACTGAAGCAGTCGGTCGCGGTCGGCGTCGTTTCGGGCTTCAACCGCGACGAACCGATTCAGGACGAGCAAGGCAACGCCCACCTCTTCCGCGGTATGCTCCAGACCTCGGCGCCGATCAACCCGGGTAACTCGGGCGGCCCGCTGGTCGACGACCAAGGCCGGCTGATCGGCGTGAACCAGTCGACGGCAAACCCGCAGGCCGGCGCCCAGGGCATCGGTTTCGCGATCCCGTCGAACCTCGTCCGCACGACCGCGGCCGACCTCGAGAAGAACCCCGGCAAGACGATCGACGCCACCGGCACCGGTACCGGCGTCGGCTACCTCGGCGTGGCGCTCGGCGCGCTCGACAACAACGTCCGGGCCCAGATCAACTACCCGGAATCGGCCGGCACCGGCGCCGTCGTGGTCCAGATCCCGCCCAACGGCCCGGCGGCCAAGTCCGACCTCTCGCCCGGCGACGTGATCCAGAAGATCAACGACAAGGACGTGGCCAAGCCGGACGACATCATCAGCACGATCAAGGCGATGAAGCCCGGCCAGACGGTCCGCCTCCAAGTCTGGAGCGCCGGTACCAAGAAGCTGGTCGTCCTGACCCTGGGCGAGCAGCCGGCCGACGTCTACATGCAGCAGCAGCAGCAACAGCAAGACGGCCAGTAGGCCAGCTCGGTCCCCAACAAGGCAAGCGGCTCCCTCATAAAAGGGGGCCGCTTCTGTTTGGCGGGCCTTGCGCGTGTGGGTAAAAGAAGCGGTGAGCCCGCAACCGGTGTGCCAGAAAATGTGTCACAGTAAGTGGAACAAACCCGCCTTCTTGGCGTATCATGATCGGTACGCCGCATTGGGCGGCAGCGTTACTTATCAGTCCTGGAGCTACGGTAAGCGGCAAGGCCCGAGCGAGAACGTTCTCGCGACGGATGGTCCACGCGGCTCGGAAAGCGAGAACAATTCATAATGGCTAAAGTGGTCGGCATCGACCTCGGCACGACCAACTCGGTCGTCGCCGTGATGGAGGGGCAGAGTCCCACCGTCATTGCCAACGCGGAAGGCAATCGGACGACGCCTTCGGTGGTGGCATTCACCAAGACCGGCGAGCGGCTCGTCGGCCAACTGGCAAAGCGCCAGGCCGTCACCAACCCCGACCGCACGATCTCTTCGATCAAACGGCACATGGGGACGGACTTCACCGTCAAGATCGACGGTAAGGATTACACGCCGCAAGAGATCAGCGCGATGATTCTCCAGAAATTGGTGAACGACGCGTCATCCTATCTCGGCGAGCGCGTGACCAAAGCGGTCATCACGGTGCCCGCGTATTTCAACGACGCCCAGCGGCAAGCAACGAAGGACGCGGGTAAGATCGCGGGCCTCGACGTGCTGCGCATCATCAACGAGCCCACGGCGGCGGCGCTGGCGTACGGCTTGGACAAAAAAGGTAACGAGACGATCCTCGTGTTCGACCTCGGCGGCGGCACGTTCGACGTGTCGGTGCTCGAAGTCGGCGACGGCGTCTTCGAAGTGAAATCGACCAACGGCGACACGCACCTCGGCGGCGACGACTACGATCACCGCATCGTGGAGCATCTCGTCGCGGAGTTCCGCAAGGAACAGGGCATCGACCTCAGCGGCGACCGCCAAGCGATGCAGCGGCTTACCGAAGCGGCGGAAAAGGCCAAGATCGAGCTCTCGAGCACGGTCCAGACCAACATCAACCTGCCGTTCATCACGGCCGATCAGAACGGTCCCAAGCATCTCGACGTGACCCTCACCCGGGCGCAGTTCGAGCAGCTGACGAACGATCTGACGCAGCGCTGCGTGCAGCCGTTCAAGAACGCGCTGGCCGACGCGAAGCTCGACGTCTCGAAGATCGACGAAGTCGTCATGGTCGGCGGTTCGACCCGCATGCCCGTGATCCAAGATCTCGTGCGCAAGCTGACCGGCAAAGAGCTCAACCAATCGGTGAACCCCGACGAAGTCGTCGCCATCGGTGCGGCGATCCAAGCCGGCGTGCTCTCCGGTGAAGTGCACGACGTCGTCCTGCTCGACGTGACCCCGCTCTCGCTGGGCCTCGAAACGCTCGGCGGCGTGTCGACGAAGCTGATCGAACGCAACACGACGATCCCGACGCGCAAGACGCAAGTCTTCACGACGGCCGAAGACGGTCAGACGTCGGTCGACATCAACGTTCTCCAAGGCGAACGCGAGATGGCTGCCGACAACAAATCGCTCGGCCGGTTCCGGCTCGAAGGGATCCCGGCTGCGCCGCGCGGCATACCGCAGGTCGAGGTGACGTTCAACATCGATGCCAACGGCATCGTGAACGTCTCGGCCAAGGATCTCGGCACGGGTAAGGAACAGCAGATCACGATCACCGCATCGACCAACCTCTCCAAAGAGGAAGTCGACCGGATGGTGCGCGACGCCGAGGCGATGGCCGCGGCCGACAAGGCCAAACGCGAAGAGGCGGAGATCCGCAACAATGCGACCTCGCTGATCTACTCGACCGAGAAATCGCTCAAGGAAGTCGGCGACAAGGCCGACGCGACCACGCGGTCCGACGTCGAGGCAGCCCTGAACGACCTGCGCACCAAGAGCGACAACGGCACCGCTGCCGAGATCAAAGAGGCGACCGAGAAGCTCCAGCAGGCCTCGTACAAGCTCGCGGAAGCGCTGTACAAGACCACCGGCGCGACGGATGGGGCGGCCGATGCAAGCGGTGCCTCGGCCAACGGTGCGGCTCACGACGGCGCAGCGCACCAAGAAGCTGCTCCGAACGACGACGTCATCGACGCCGAGTTCAAAGAAGCCAAGTAAGGCTTCCCATGAACGACGACCTCGGGGTCGCGTCATCCGCAGGCGAGCCGTTCATCACGAACGGCTCGCCTGCCGACGGCGCCGACGAACTCGCAGCAGCCAAAGCCAAGGCCGACGAGAACTACAACAAGTTTCTCTACGCCATGGCGGATTTCGAAAACTACAAGAAACGCGTCGAGCGTCAGCTCGGCGAGATTTCGCTGGCCGGCAAGAAGTCGGTGCTCAAGAAGATCCTCCCGGTACTCGACAACCTCGAACGCGCGCTGAGCTTCGATTCGGGTAGCGAAGGTCTACGCGGCGGTTTGGAAGCGACCTTACGCAGCTTCGAATCGGTACTCGAAAGCGAAGGCGTGAAGGCCGTGCCGCTCAAGGGCGCGCGGTTCGATCCCAAATTCGCGGAGGCGATCGGAACGCGTCCGGCAACCAACGTCCCCGAGGACACCGTTCTCGAGGAAGCCGCGCGGGCGTACGCCATCGGCGATGACGTACTGCGCGTCGGACAAGTCATCGTCGCCAAGTCCCAGTAACCTGACTCAACGCACATGGCCGTGAACTACAAGGACTACTACGCAATTCTCGGCGTCCCCAAAACGGCGGCGGCCAAAGACATCAAGTCGGCCTACCGCAAGTTGGCGCGCAAATGGCATCCGGACGCCAATCCGGACAGCGCGAAAGAAGCCGAGGAGAAGTTCAAGGACATCCAAGAGGCCTACGAGGTCCTCGGGGATCCCGAGAAGCGCAGCAAGTACGACGTTCTCGGCAGCGATTGGCAACGCGCGGCGCACGACGCCGCCCGCCAGCGCACCGGTGGCCGGCCCGGCGGGCCGGGCCCCGGTGCGGGCGCGGGGGTCGGCGGTTTCCCTGGTGGCGCAAGCTTCGGGGAAGGCAGCGGGTTCTCGGACTTCTTCGACATGTTCTTCCAGAACATCGGGCGCCGGCCGGCCGGCGGTCCGGCGCCGGGTCCCTCGCGCGCGCGTCCGCAGCGCGGCGAAGATCTCGAGACGACGCTCGACCTGACCCTGAACGAAGCCTACGCCGGCGGAACGAAGAGCGTCGCGCTGCAAATCGAGGACGCGTGCCCGAAGTGCGGCGGCAACGGCACGGTCAACAACCGCGTGTGTCCGGAATGCGGCGGCACCGGGCGCGTGCTGCAAACCAAACGCTTCGACGTCACGATTCCCAAAGGCGTGCGCGAAGGACAGCGCATCCGGCTCGCCGGCCAAGGCGCCGCGGGTCCCCACAACGGTCCGCGCGGCGATCTGTACCTGATCGCGCACTTCCCCAGCGACGGCAAGTGGGAGCGGCGCGGCGACGACCTCTACATCGATCTGCCGGTCAGCATCTACGATCTCGTCCTGGGCGGCGACGTCACGGTGCCGACGCTGGGTGGCGAGGTCAGCATGACCGTACCGGCGGGAACGCCGAGCAACAAGTTCATGCGGCTCGGCGGTAAGGGCATGCCCAAGCTCAAGAGTGAGGGCCACGGAGACGAATACGTCCGCTTGATCGGCACCCTCCCCACCGACCTGTCCGACAAAGAGAAGAAGCTTTTCCGCGAACTCGCCGCGCTGCGCAACGGCAAGAAATAACTGCCCTTAACCGGGCAGGCCCAACAGTTCGCGGAACTGCGCGTTGAGCTGGTTGTAGCGAACGGAATCGGGTGCGGCGATGATGACGTAGGGCCGCTTGGGATCGAAGATCTGCGGGTTGTTCCGCACGTCGCTGCGCGAGGAGATCTCGCCGCCGCCGCGGTTCACGATGTAGGTCTGGCCGGCTTTCGACGTGAGCCAGTCGATGAAGAGCCGCGCCGCGTTCGGATGCGGCGCGTGCTTGGCGATCCCGACCGGATTGAGCGTCACGAACAACGGTGAGGGATTGCGAAAGTCGATCGTCTTGCCGGCACGCTTTTCGGCTTCGGCCATGTAGCCGTAGGCGGTCGGCGTGGCGTCGAACTCCCCGGTTTCGAGCGAGGTCACGGTTTGCGTGTGCCCGGTGGTCTTCAGCGGTTCGTTGGCGGTGATGTTCCGCGCCAATTGCGCGCCCGCCGGCCCGGCGCTCTGCAGCATGCCGAGGTACCAGTTGAGCGCGCCGGTGTCGAAGCCGAATTTGCCTTTCCACTCCGGCCGCGCGAAGTCGGCGAACGACGCCGGCGGCTTGAGGTGATCGCTCGCCAGACGCTGCGGATTCCACGCGATCACGGTCGTGTTCTGGTAGAGGTTGGTCCAGTAACCGTGGGGGTCGACGGTGCCGCGTATGAACTTGCCGGCCTCGGGCGGAACGTAGGCGTCGAACGCACCGGAGGCGACGAGCTGGCTGACTTGGACGAAATCGCCTGAGATCACATCGGCATTGTATTCTCCGGCGCGTTGCTCGGTGACGATGCGCGCCGGCAGCTGCGCGCTGCCCGAGCGCAGCTCTTTGACCGTGATGCCCGGATGCGTGCGCATGAACTCGTTCGCGGTTTGGTCCATGTCGGTGGTGTTCATCGTCGCGTACCAGACGACGACGCCCTCGTTCTTCGCCGCGCCGGAATTGCCCGCGGCCGCCGAAGCGGCCAGCACCAGCATCGCCGAGCACATCCACCGGAAGACGTTCATGAGGCTCCTTTCAAACCGACGCGGCCACCCAGCCGTTGCACGGCCGCGACCAGCACGAGCAGGATCGCGACCAGCACGCAGCCGAGCGCCGCAATCGCCGGATATTGGCCGTTGGACCACAGATCGAAGATTGCGATCGATACGACCTCCGTACCCTGCGAGTAGAGGAAGATTGCAGCCGAGATCTCGCGGAACGCGATGATGACGGTCATCAAGAACCCCGCCAGCAGCGAGGGCATCAGCAGCGGAACGTAGATGCGCCCGAAGCGGGCGGCCCAACCGGCCCCGCTCACGATCGCGGCTTCCTCGAGTTCGTCGCGAATCTGCGCGATCCCGGACGCCGCGTAGCGCATGCCGTACGGGATGCCGATCGTGACGAAGCCGATCACCAGCAGCGCCAGCGTACCGTAGAGATGCACCGGCAGCGGGACGGCGAGATACCAGAACAGGATGCCGACGCCCATCAGGATGCTGGGCACCGCGAGCGGCAGCGACACGAGCACGTCGAGCAGCCACGCGCCGCGAACGCGGGCCTTGCGCGTCGCGTAGGCGACGACGGCGGTCAGCACGGTGACGATCGTGCCCGCGGCCAGGGAGGTGGTGACGCTGTTGAGCAGCGACTGCCGGATCAGCGGGTAACTCCACATCTGCCGGTAGTTCGCGAAGCTCAGCTTGTGCAGCGCCGCAACCGAAGGCGCTTCGAAGCCGGGCAGCAGCGACGACCACACGAGCACCGCCAGCGGCAGCACGACCGCGATCGCGAAGAACGCGAGAATCGCCGCACCGGCTAGCGAACGCGAACGCCCGAGCGCGATGCGCCGCGGCCGGAATGCCTTGCCCGAAACGGTGGCGTAGCGCCCGGCGCGCTCGAGCCGGTTGACGAAGGCGACGCCGGCGGCAACGATCGCCAGCGTGACGCCGCCGATCGCCGCCGCCTCGCCGTAGTCCGGCGGGAAGGTCTGCAGCGCGCCGTAGATCTGGCTCGTGAAGACCGCCACGTTGGCCGGCACGCCGATCAGCTGGGGCACCTCGAACGAGGCGATCGTCTGAACGAACACGAGCAGCGCGGCCGCGGCGATGGCCGGCTGCGCGAGGGCCAGCGTGACGCGCCGCAGCGTGCCGAAGGCCGATGCGCCCGAGGCCAGCGCCGCTTCCTCGAGCGCCGGGTCCATCGAGCTGAATGCGGCCACCGCCAAGATGAAGGCGGTCGGCGCCACGTGCATCGCTTGCACGAAGATCATCCCGGGCAGCGAGTAGACGTTGAACGGCCGCAGCCCGATCAGCGCTCCGGCCCAGCTGTTGAGGATGCCGATGCGCGGGGAGGCGAGGAACAGCCAGGCGACGGTGTTGAGGATGCCGGGCAGGATCAGCGGTACGAGCGCGGTCGTGATTCCGAGCGCGCGGAACGGCGCATCGGTTCGGGCATAGAGGAACGCGAGCGCGAATCCTGCTGCCAGCGCGACCACCGCAACGCCGGCGCCATACGCGAGCGTGCTCGCGAGCAAGCGGTAGAACTCCGGATCGCTCAGCACGCGCGCGTAGTTTTCGAGCGACCAGTGGCTGCCGGCCGTCAGAAAACCGGCGTGCAGGCTCGCGTAGAGCATGGTCGCCACCGGCACGACGGCGAGATAGGCCAGCAGGAGCGAGGCGACGACCATCACCGGCATACGCCCTCGAACCGTCTGCGGCTGGTCCGGGTTCTAGGCGGTGATGCTAGGTGGCGGTCCGTCCCACATGATGTGGTCATCGATGTTCAACCCCGATCGGCCGAAGATCGAGCGCAAGGTCGATTGGAAGCGCTTGGGCTCCTTCTTCCTGCCTTACTGGAGGCAAGAGTCCCTGACCCTGCTGTGCATCGTGCTCGGCTCGATCATCGGCCTCTTTCCGCCGCTGTTCGCGAAGTGGATCATCGACGACGCGATCCCGCAGCATTCGATGGGCCAAGTCGCCGCGAACGTCGGGGGGATGATCGCCGCCGCGCTCTCGAGCGGTATCATCGGCGTCTACCAGGGGTACCTCAACTCGGTGGTCGGCGAAGGGATCATGCGCGACATCCGCACGACGCTCGTCGCGCACCTCCATCACATGCCGTTGTCGTTCTTCACCGGGACGAAGACCGGCGAGATCATGAACCGCGTTTCGAACGACGTCGACAACATCGACAACGTCGTCACCGGAACGCTGGTCACGATCGTGACCAACATCGCGACGATGGTCACGACGGTCGTCACGATCTTCATCTTGGACTGGCGCTTGGCGCTGGTGTCGCTGGCGATCATCCCGCTGATGATTCTCCCGCTCTCGCCGGTCGGGCGGCGGATGTACGACATTCGCAAGGCGACGCGCAAGAAGCGCGACGAGATCGAGTCGATCACCCAAGAGACCCTCTCGATGTCGGGCATCACGCTGATCAAGTCGTTCGTGCGCGAGCCGTCCGAACGCGCGCGGTTCTTCCGCGCCGGTACGGAGCTGATGAATCTCGAGATTCGCCTGGCGATGGTCGGCCGGTGGTTCCTGGCCGCGATCAACGCGATGGTGATCATCGGGCCGGCGCTGGTGTGGCTGGCCGGCGCGTGGCTCGCAATCAGCGGCGGCGTGACGGTCGGAACGATCGTCGCCTTCGTCGGCTACCTCGGCCGGCTGTACACGCCGGCGTCGGCGCTGGCCGGCGTGCAGGTGCAGATCGTGTCGGCCCTGGCCGTCTTCGAACGCATCTTCTCCTATCTCGACATGAAGCCCGAAGGCGACGAGAAACCCAATGCGATCGTGCTCGCGAACGTCGCCGGCGACGTCCGTTTCGACGACGTGTACTTCAGCTACGGCGGCGATCGTACGGCGCTCGAAGGGGTGAGCTTCCACATCCGGCCGGGCCAAATGGCGGCGTTCGTCGGCCCGTCCGGCGCCGGCAAGACCACGATCACGCAGCTGGTTCCGCGCTTCTACGACCCGCAGCGCGGCAGCGTGCGCATCGACGACGTCGACGTGCGCGACGTGACCCTCGCGTCGCTGCGCGCCAACATCGGAATCGTCACGCAGGAGACGTATCTCTTCCACGACACGATTGCGTCCAATCTGCGCTACGCCCGCGACGGCGCCACCGATGAAGAGATGATCGCGGCGGCCAAGGCTGCGAACATCCACGATTTCATCATGGCCCAACCGCTCGGCTACGAAACGGTCGTCGGCGAGCGCGGATCCAAGCTCTCCGGCGGCGAGCGCCAACGGTTGGCGATCGCCCGGGTGCTGCTCAAGAACCCGTGCATCCTGATCCTCGACGAAGCGACCAGCGCGCTCGACTCGCACAACGAGGCCCTGATCCAAGCCGCGCTCGTCCCGCTGATGGAAGGGCGCACCAGCCTCGTCATCGCGCACCGCCTGTCGACGATCCTCAACGCCGACGTGATCTTCGTGGTCGAAGGCGGCCGCATCGTCGAATCCGGAACGCACCACGAACTGCTCGCGCGCGAGGGCGTGTACGCCCAGCTCTACCTCAAGCAGTTCCGCGAACGCGAGGAGGAACCAGCGCCGGCGTGAGCTTGAGCGTTTCCGGCCTCACCAAACGCTTCGGTGGGAAGACCGCGATCGACGATTTGTCGTTCGCGGTCGCGCGCGGGGAGATCGTCGGATTGCTCGGTCCCAACGGGGCCGGAAAATCGACCACGTTTGCGTGCCTCGCCGGCCTGGCCCGGCCCGACGCCGGGACGATCCGCTTCGACGGCCGGCTGCTCGAAAGCGATCGCGGCCGCACGGTCGCCGTGATCCCCGAAACGCCCGACGTCTACCCGTTGCTCACGGTGTGGGAGCACCTCGTCTTCGTCGCGCGCTTGTGCCGGCTCGACGCCGGTTGGGAGGCGCGCGGCGAAGCGCTGCTGGCGCGGTTTGCGATGCTCGGCGAACGCGACACCGTCGGGAACGCCCTCTCGAAAGGCATGCGCCAAAAAACGCTGATCGCCGCGACGGTGCTGGCCGGGACGCCGGTCTTGCTGCTCGACGAGCCGATGATCGGTCTCGACCCGCGCGGTCAGCGCGAGCTGCGCGAGATGCTGGCCGAGTTGCGCGCCGCCGGCACGGCCCTGATGATCAGCACGCATCAGCTCGAGTCGGCCGAGGCGCTCAGCGACCGCATCATCGTGCTCAACCACGGCAAGCTCGTCGTGAGCGGAACGATCGAGGAGCTGCGCGCCGACCACGCCGGATCGCTCGAAGACATCTTTCTCGACCTCACCCGCACGTGACGACGCTCGGCGCGCTGTTCTACGCCGACGTGCGTTCGCTGGTCAACCAGCTGCGCGAGATTCGGCGCGCACCGGGCCGCTCGGTGGTCTGGGTGTTGTTCGTCCTCTTCGTCGCCGGCCTGATCGGATTTCGCATCTACAACGCGTCGCACCGCGCGCACTTCGGCCGGCATATCGTGGCCGGCGCAGGGATGCTCGACCTCATGGCCTGTTTCGCGATCGCGCTCCTGGGAGCGGCGCTCGCGTTCGGTGGCCGCTACGCCGGCCTCTTCGCGCACCCGGCGGAGGCCCGCTTCATCATCGATTCACCGGCGCAGCCGTTCGTCGCCACGCTCTACGTCCAGGTCCGCCAGATCGTTCGCGGCAGCGCCCGCCAGGCGCTCGGGCTCCTGTACATGGCGGTGATCTACTTGCCGCAGACCTTGCCGGCCGCAAGCCTCGTCCGCGACTTGGTGCTGATCGGCGTGGCGTTCGCGTTCATCGCAGCGGTGCCGCTGGCGCGCCAGTTGCTGTCGCCGCGGCTGGCGCCGTTCGCGTTCGCAGCGGGTGCAGCGTGCCTGGCAGCCGCCGTAGCGGTCGCCCTGCGCGCCGGCGCGTCGGCGCTCTCCACCACCGTTCCGGCTGCCGGCGCACTCGCCCGGCATCTGCCGGCCTGGCATCCCGGCGCGATCTTCACCGCGGGCGCGCCCGGGGGGGACGCGACCATCGCTGCCATGCTGGTCTGCACCGGCGCACTGTTCGCCTACGTCGCGCAACGCGCGCGTGACGCCTATCCCGAACTCTACGAGCTCTCGATGAAGCGGCTCGCACGCGTCGAACGTTTGCGCGCCCGTTCGTTCGGCTTGGCCGCGCGCGCGCCGCAGACGCCGGTGCACCGCACGGCGGCGGCCGGGCCGGCGCCGGCCGGCGTCGCGATCTTCATCTGGCGAGCCTGGACGGAGTACCGTCGCACGAACAGCGTCCGCGCAACGAGCATAGAAACGGCGACGTGCTTGATCGCCGGCTACGCCGTCGCGCGGATCGCGCAGGTCACGCGGCCGGAAATGCTGGTGACCTTTGCCTCATCGGTCCTCAACATCGCCTTCATCATCGCCGTGATGCGTTCGGCCACCCTGGCGACCGAACTCCGCCGGCCGCTGTTCTGGCTCTCCGGCGCGACGCTCTTCGAACGTTTGTGCGCGCTCGGGTTGGCGCAGAGCTGGCGCTTGATCGGGTGGCTGGTGCTGGGCGGCATCGGGCTTGCCGCCGGCGGCGCGAGCGCGCCGGTCGTGGTCGCCGCGCTGATCGTGGCGCCGTGCGGCGCGGCATTGGCCCTGGCGATCGGCTACGCGTCGTACGCGCTGCTGCCCTACGAGGCCGACCAGCGCGGGCCGCTGTTGTTCGTGCGCCTGTTGCTCGGATACGTCCTGATCGTGCCGCCGATCGTCGCCGGCATCGCGATCGCTGCGTTGGAACGCATCACCCTGACGGGGCTCATCGCCGCGAGCGTCATCGCGCTGCTCGAAGCCGGCGTACTGCTCGGCTTCGCCTCCTGGCGGCTGGACCGCATGTCGATCTCGCTGCGCTAACGGGACCGCCGGGCACGCGCGTAGCAAGAAAGGCGCTATGGACAAGGTCGTTGCGTCGTGCGCGGAAGCCGTGAAAGACATCCCCAACGGTGCGTCGCTGGCGGTCGGCGGATTCGGGCTGAACGGCATTCCGCACAACCTGATCCGGGCGCTGCTGGACGCCGGCACGACCGATCTCGAGACCGTGTCGAACAACTGCGGCGTCGACGACTGGGGCTTGGGCGAGCTGCTCTTCGCCAAACGCATCCGCCGCACGACCGGCTCGTACGTCGGCGAGAACAAGGAGTTCGAGCGGCAATACCTCAGCGGTGAGATCGAAGTCGAGCTCGTGCCGCAAGGGACGCTGGCCGAACGGCTGCGCGCCGGCGGCTGCGGCATCCCCGCCTTCTACACGCCGGCCGGCGTCGGGACGCTGGTGGCCGACGGCGGGCTGCCGTGGCGCTACGGCCCCGGCGGCAGCGTGGCGGTCGCTTCGCCGAAGAAAGAGACGCGCGTGTTCGGCGGCCGCGAGTACGTGCTCGAAGAAGGCATTACGTGCGATTTCGCGCTGGTGCGCGCGAGCATCGGCGACCGTCACGGCAACCTGATCTTCCACAAGGCGACGCGCAACTTCAACCCGTTGTGCGCGATGGCGGGGAAGATCGCGATCGCGGAGGTCGAGCAACTGGTCGAGCCCGGCGCGATCGATCCGGAAGCGGTCCATCTGCCCGGCATCTACGTTCAGCGCGTCGTCGAAGTCGGCACCGGCGGGAAACGCATCGAACGCGTCACCACGCGGCCGCGTCCCGCGTAGCTTCGAGGAGAAACACCGTGGCGCTCACCCGCACCCAGCTCGCCGCCCGCGTCGCCCGTGAATTGCGCGACGGCGCCTACGTCAATCTGGGCATCGGCTTGCCGACCCTGATCCCGAACTACATCCCGGCCGGCGTCACCGTCGTGCTGCAGAGCGAGAACGGCATTCTCGGTTTCGGGCCCTATCCGTACGAGGGCGAGGAAGATCCCGATTTGATCAACGCCGGCAAGGAGACGGTGACCGTGCTGCCCGGGGCATCGTTCTTCGACTCGGCGACGTCGTTCGGGATGATTCGCGGCGGCAAGGTGGACATCGCGGTGCTCGGCGCGATGCAGGTCGCGAGCAACGGCGATCTGGCGAACTGGGTCATCCCGGGCAAGGTCGTCAAGGGCATGGGCGGCGCGATGGACCTCGTGCACGGCGCCAAGCGCGTGATCGTCATGATGGAACACACGGCCAAGGGCGGCGCCCACAAGATCCTCGAGCGCTGCGATCTGCCGCTGACCGGCAAGGGCGTCGTGCAGCAGATCGCGACCGACTTGGCCTTGATCGACGTCACCCCCGCCGGCCTCGTGCTGCGCGAGGTCGCGCCGGGCGTCAGCGTGGCCGACGTCCAAGCCGCGACCGGGGCGAAGCTGGCCGTCCCGAGCGAGCCGGCCGTGATGACGATCGAAGCCGGCGTGTAGCGATGGCGAACGAGCCGGCGCCGCAAGCCGGCGACGACGAAGCGCTGATCCTCGAGGCCGTCCGCGAGCTCGTGCGCGAGCAGGTCGCGCCGCGGGCGGCCGAGATCGACGCGTCGGGCGAGTTCCCGTGGGACGTCCAGAAGCTGTTCGCGCAAAACGACTTGCTCGGCATCCCGTTTCCGAGCGAATACGGCGGTCTCGGCGGCACGTTCCTGACCTACGTCAAGGTCGTCGAGGAAGTTGCGAAGGCGTGCGCCTCGAGCGCGCTCATCATCGCGGTGCAAGAACTGGGAGCGTTGCCGATCCTCATCGCCGGCAGCGAGGAACAAAAGCAGCGTTTCATTCCCAGGCTGGCCAGCGGCGAATGGGTCGCGGCGTACGCGCTGACCGAAGCCGGATCGGGTTCCGATGCGGCCGGTTCGATGCGCATGCGCGCGCGCCGCGACGGCGACGGCTACGTGCTCGACGGCACGAAGATCTGGATCACGCAGGGCGGCATCGCCGACATCGTCACCGTCTTCGCGGTGACCGATCCGGACAAGGGACCCAACGGCATCAGCGCGTTCGTCGTCGAGAAGAACACGCCCGGATTCGGGGTCGGCAAGCTCGAGAAAAAAATGGGCATCCGCGGCTCGCCGACGGTCGAGCTGGTGCTCACCGGCTGCCGCGTGCCGGCCGCGAACATGCTCGGCCCCGAAGGCGAGGGGTTCAAAATCGCCATGAAGGTACTGGACAAATCGCGTCCCGGCATCGCCGCGCAGGCGCTCGGCATCGCCACCGGCGCGCTCGAATACGCCACCGAGTATCTCAAGGGCCGGATCGCGTTCGGCAAACCGCTGGCGCAGCAGCAAGGCCTGCAGTTCATGTTGGCCGACATGCGCACCGAAGTCGAGGCGGCGCGCCTGCTGCTCTACGAAGCCGCCCGCAAGTGCGACGCGGGCGCGGCCGATCTCACGACCTGGGCCGCGATCGCGAAGCTCAAGTGCGGCGACGTCGCGATGAGCGTGACGACCGATGCCGTGCAGCTGCTGGGCGGATTCGGCTACTCGACGGAGTACCCGGTCGAGCGCATGATGCGCGACGCGAAGATCACGCAGATCTACGAAGGCACGCAGCAGATCCAGCGCATCGTGATCGCGCGCTCGATGGTCGGCCGCGGCAAGTGACCGCCGATAAAAAGAGCACGTGGCGTAAGCCACGTGCTCGGTTATCGAATAAGAGCAAATTGAGATACGGGACTACTTCTTTTTCGGGGTCTTCTTTGCGGTCTTCTTCTTCATTGCTTTTTTCTTAGCGGCCATGAAACGTCACCCCCTTCCGGCACAAAATGTCGCGAGTACTCGCGCTCTAAGAACGAAAGTTCTCCCGGCGCTGTTTCTCCCTCGTGGAACCCGGACCTTTTCGCCGCATCATGGAAACGCTCCCTGATGCCAATCATCGAAACGCGGGACCTCCGGAAATCGTTCCGTTCGGTCGTCCGCGGCGAGGGGCTCGGCGGCGCGGTCGGAGCGCTCTTCTCCCGCCGGTACGAGGAGAAGGTCGCAGTCGAAAATGTAAATTTTTCGGTCGAAGCCGGCGAAGTGGTCGGGTACATCGGCCCGAACGGGGCCGGGAAGTCGACCACGATCAAGATGCTCACCGGGATCCTCGTGCCCACCTCGGGCACGATCGAGGTCGCCGGGCTCGTGCCCTACGAGAAGCGCCGGCAGAATGCCCGCAACATCGGGGTCGTCTTCGGGCAGCGCAGCCAACTCTATTGGGACCTGCCGTTGCGCGAGTCGTTCGAGTTGCTGCGCGCGATCTATCGCGTGCCGCGCGACCGGTTCCGGGAGAACCTGGCCCACTTCGTCGAGATCCTCGACCTCGAGCGTTTCATGGCGACGCCGGTCCGTCAGCTTTCGCTGGGCGAACGGATGCGCGGCGACTTCGCCGCCGCGCTGCTGCACGATCCGAAGATCGTGTATCTCGACGAACCCACGATCGGCCTCGACGTGGTGGCCAAAGAAGCGATCCGGGCGTTCATCGCCGACATCAACAAGCGGCTCGGAACGACGGTGATCCTCACGACCCACGACCTCGCCGACGTCGAGCGCCTGTGCCGGCGGATCATCCTCATCGACGAGGGCACCGTGATCTACGACGGCCGGCTCGAACGGCTGCGCGACGAGTACGGCACGCATCGCACGCTGGTCGTGCACTTGAAGGACCCGCAGCCGGACTTCGCCCTGCCCGGGGTGGACGTCGAGCACGGCGAGCCGCCCATGGTCATGCTGCGCTTCGACCGGCGCACGACCACCGCCGAAGCCCTGATCCGGCGCGTGACCGAGCGCTACGCGATCACCGACGTCGCGATCGTGGAACCCGAGATGGAGGACATCGTCCGGCGCATCTACCTCGAGGGCTACCAGAAGCCGCCCGCGCGCGCGACCGAGGCCTGATGTTCGCCGCCCTCGAGCCCTACATTCAATTCGCCCTCAAAGCGATGGCCCGCGAGGCGACGTACCGGTTCGAAGTCTTCACCAGCATCGGATCGCTGGCCGTGCGCGTCTACCTGCTGCGCGTGGTCTGGGTGGCGCTCTACGCCCACAACGCCGCCCCGGACGGCGTCCTGCTGCACCAGATCATCACCTATTCGGCGGTCGCGCTGCTCATGGGTCTGATCCTCGACATCGATCAGACGAGCTTGCTGCACGACAAGTTGCACGACGGCAGCATCGTGGTCGACTTCATGAAGCCGATCAGCGTCCCGCTGTATCTCTTCGCGGACGGAACCGGCGAGGTGCTCTTTCACGGGGCCCTGATCGTACCGTCGCTGGCCATCGCGCTGCTGATCGTCCACATCGACGTCCCCTCGGCGGCGGTGTTCGGCGCCTTCGCGCTCAGCTTTCTGCTCGGCTACCTGGTCGGCTTCTGCTTGAACTTCACCCTCAATTGCATCGCCTTCTGGACGCTCGAGATCAGCGCCGTGCAACTGATGCTGACCTGGGTGACGGACCTGCTGGGCGGCGGCATCGTTCCGCTGTTGTTCTTCCCGGCCGGCTTCCAGCAGGCGATCGCGTCGCTGCCGTTCGCTTCGATGTACTCGACGCCGCTGTTGATCTACATCGGCAAGATCACGCCCGACCACTACCTGCAAGCGATGGGGCTGCAAGTGTTCTGGATCGCCGTGCTGGGGGTCATCGCGACCATCATCTGGCGGGCCGGCGCGCGGCGCGTCGTCGTGCAGGGCGGCTAGGATTCATGCGCGACGTCTACGCGCAGTACTGGCGCATCAACCTGCTCACCACGCTCGAGTACCGCACGAACTTTCTGCTGTGGTTCGGCTTCACGATCGTCTATCACGGCACGGCGATCGCCGCCCTGTGGGTGATGCTGACGACGTTCCCGTCGATGAACGGTTGGGATTTTCGAAACATGGCGTTTCTCTACGCACTGTGGATGGTCGCGCACGCCCTCAACGCGACGTTCTTTTCGACCGTCGGCGAGATCCCGCAGTGGATTCGCGACGGCGAGTTCGATCGGCTGCTCGTACGCCCGCTCGACGAACTGTTCCAAGTGATCTCGACGCCCGGCGCGATCTTCCCCGACGAACTGCTGCTGGCGCTGGCCGTTCTGGTCGCCGCGGTCGCGGCCAACCATCTCGCCGTCACGGCCGGGTTCGTGGTCCTCGTCGCGCTGGTCGTTACCGGCGGCGCCTTGATCGACCTGAGCATCGCGCTCTTGATCTCGACCGCCGCCTTCTGGTTCGTGCAGGTCGACGCACTGCGCTGGATCGTGCTCCAACTCGAACAGGAGTTCACCCGCTATCCGCTGAGCATCTACTCGCGCGGCGTGCGTTTGCTGCTCGCGTTCGTGATCCCGTTCGGGTTCATGAACTACTTTCCGGCGTCGTTCCTCTTGCACAAGACCGACAACGGTCTGGGCTTGCCGATGGCGGTCGGCGTGCTCACCCCGCTCGTCGGCATCGTCTTTCTCGTCGTCGCGTACGCCTTCTGGCGCTTCGGGCTACAGCGCTACCAAGGCGTCGGTCACTGAGAGCCGAGCACGATCTTCACGTCGTACGCGGCGCGGTACGCGGCTAGCTCGATCGCCGTCAGCGCGATCGACGCGTTGGCCATCAACCGCACCAGCGTTACGCGCTCTTCCGGGTCGATGTCGAGCCCGGTCACGCTGTGCCCGTAGAGCACGAGCGCCGACACCGAGCGGTCGCCGTAGAGCGGCGCCGCGTAGGTCAGCCGCTCGTTCGGAAAGAGCGATTTCACCATCGTCGATTTCACGGCGTCTTCGGGGAGCACGCCGCGCGTCTGGTAGATGTCGCGCGTGAGCGGATGGTCGGGGCTCAACGAGCTGACGCACTCGGGCGGCCAATTCCACTGATACTCGAGCTTGTAGCCGCCCTCGGGCGTGCGGATCATGATGCCGGCGAACGAGAGATCGAGGATGCTCGGAACCTCGTGCAGCAACGCGCCGTAGACCAAGTCCGCATCTTCGGCGTCGAGCAGGTTCGCGGCCACCCGCTCGAGCGCGGTGCGCTGGGCGTGGCGCCCGCGAAAGATGAACCGGTCGACGAAATGCTCGAGGAACTCGCGCACTTTGCCGAACGTCGAGCCGACGACCAGCGACACGACGATGATCGCCCCGTACGCCAGGTTCGTGTTGTTGTAGAACAAGTACGTCAGCAGCTCTTCGGACGAACCGACGATGCCGATCACCGCCGCCGAAATCGCCGTGTACACGAGCGCCCGGCTGACGACGAAGTCGACGTCGAAGAAATGATCCTTGACCACCGCGATCCAGACCACGATCACCGGCGCGATCGACAGCGAGAGCAGCGTCCCGTTCTGCCAGAAGTTCAGATGGAGCGGGTAGAAATGCTCGGAGACGATGCGGCCCAACCCGGCGACCACGAACGCCGCGATGATCCAGGCCGTGCGGTGCCGCTCGTTGCCGCGCGTGCGCAGGAACGCGGCGGCGAACGCCACCCCGGTCAGCACGTTGGCGACCGTCTCGGCATGGTTGTAGACGTCGCGCAGCCCTTGCGCCGGGAGCGCGGCGTACGTGACGCGCCAGAACGCCAACGCGTTGTCGATGCCCATCGCGAACGCCGCCACGCCCAAGACCGCCGCGATGATGAAACGCGCGCGGCGGTGAGTGACGGTCAGGCAGAGCGCAAACAGTAGCAGCGAGAGCGAAGCTTGCCCGGAGATGACGTCGCCCGCGATCGGCGAAATCGCGCGCCACGGCGCGTCGAACAGCTGGTCGGTGAACGTCGTGGGCTCGGAGCCGCCGAGGCAGAACACGAAAAATGCAAACGTTCCGAGCGTCGGGTTGACGATCAGCAACAGCGCCCCGACTCCGACGGCGGCGCAGTACAGCAAGATGCGCAGCAGAATCACGGCCCGGCTCGGCATCGACTCGGGCGTCGATTTGAGGTAGACCACCCGCTCGACCCCGTTGCGTTCGATCGGCAGCCGGCGGTCGAAATTCATCTCGGTGAAACCGACCCGCGCGATGCCCGGCTTGCGGTCGAACGGCTGGATGCGATCGATCCGTACGCGGTCGCCGACCTTCAGCCGGTCGGTGCCTTTCGGCACCTGAGCCGGCGCCTTGACGACGACCCCGTCATCGTTGGTGGCGTAATCAAAGTAGCCGAGCGGATAGATCAGACGGATCGCGTCGGGGACGACGCGTAACAGCATGAACGACACGACGATGCCCACCGCAATCAGGCGCACGTTCTGCCAGCGGTTGAGCTGAATCGACGGAAGCGACTCGGAAGCGTCCACTACCGCACCGATGTACCCGCCAGCTCGGCCAGCCGCGCGGGATCGCCGGCCCAGCGCTGGGCGCCGCGGCGTGCCAGCGGGTCGGTCAACCAGCGGCGAAAGCGCCCGCCGCTCTCGATCGTCTGCCGGATCAGCGTTCCGTCGCCGGCGGGTTCGAGCGTCCAAGCGAGCCGCAGGCGCGCCGCCGCGCCGAACGTCAGGACCAGCGCAAGGCGCCGGGACGGCTCGGCCGCTTCGATGCGAAACGCCGTTTGCCGGCCGCGTTTACGCTTGACGGTCACGAAGTTGCCGGGCTCGAGCGTGCTTTCGACGACCATCCAATCGGTCGCCGGGCTCCACTCGCGCCACCGGCGGCCGTCGATCAGACGCTCCCATACGGCCTGCGGGCCGGCCGCCGAGCGCGCAACCGCGGTCGCGATCAGTTCCATTATGACCGGCAATGGACGAGCACGGCGAACCCCTCCAAAATCCGATCGTTGCGATGGCGACGCGGATCCGGGCGCGCCGCGATCTCGGCGCGGCGATCGATTCCGCCACGGCCGACGGTCCGCGACCCGCAGGCGACGACGCCGAGGCGCGTTTCGCCGCGCTCACCGACGTTCTGGCGACCGGGACGAAGCGCCTGAACTCGATCCTCGGCAAGAACGGCGTCACGTTCGTGCGGCTCGAAAAACCGCTGCGCTTGCGGCTGCGGTTCGGCACCAAACGGATCAGCCTCGATCTCGACCGCGAGCGCCAGCTCGTGATCGTAGCCGGGCTCGGTCTCGACGGCGAATATCAATTCGATACCGCGGCCGAGGTGCCGGCGCTGATCAACCTGTCGCTGCTTTCCACCGCGGAAGGATACGGCGAGCCCCTCACCGGGTCCGCGCTGTTGAAGACGATCGCCGCGGACGCCGAGCTGCCGCGGCCGGCGCATTTGGACGCGCCCGGCCCGATGCGCTTTTGAGCTTGGCCGCCAGGGCCCGCGCGACCAGCGGCCGAGACGGGCACATCGTCACCGGACACTGACCGCACAACGGGGTCGGCGCCTTGCAGATCGCGCGTCCGTGCAAGATCAGCCAGTGATGCGCGTGGCGCCATTTCGCCCGCGGCACGAGCTTGGTAACGTCGATCTCGACCGCGCGCGGCGTCGTGCCCAGCGACAGACCGAGCCGGTGCGAGACGCGGAAGACGTGCGTGTCGACGGCGAAGGCCGCTTCCCCGAACGCCACCGACATCACGACGTTGGCGGTCTTGCGCCCGACGCCCGGCAGCGCTTCGAGTTCGGTTCGTTCGCGCGGGACTTCACCGCCGTGCTGCGCGACGAGCTCGCGCGCGGCCGCGATGATGTTCTTGGCCTTCGTACGGAAGAAACCGCACGACTTGACGATCGCTTCGACATCGCTCTGTTTGGCTTTGGCCAGTGCCGCGGCGTCGGGATAGCGCGCGAACAGAAACGGCGTCGTCAGGTTGACCCGCGCGTCGGTGCACTGAGCCGACAGAATCACCGCGATCAAGAGCTCGAACGGGTTCGTATACTCGAGCGCGGTCACGGCGTGAGGATAGGTCTTCTCGAGGATCGCCAGCTCGGCTTCGGCGACGGCCCGGGTCACCTTGCGTTTGGGAAAGGGAATCGCCGTCATCAGACCGGCCCGGCGTGTTCGCGGCGCAGCGACGACGATACGGCAACCGTATCGATGGGCTTGGTGAGATGGTCGTTCATACCTGCCTCCAAACATTGCCGGCGCTCTTCTTGCATCGCGTGGGCCGTCATCGCGATGATCGGCAACTGTGCCGCATCGATGCTGCGCCGGATGATGCGCGTCGCCTCCAGACAGTCCATCTCGGGCATCTGCATGTCCATCAGCACCGCGTCGAACCGGGCCGGGCCCGCGAGTACCGCGTCGACGGCGTCGCGACCGTTGGTCACGAACGTCACCATGATGCCGGAGCGAGCCGGCACGCGCTCGATGATCTGCCGGTTGATCGCGTCGTCCTCGGCGACGAGCAGATGCTTTCCCTGCAGGCCGTCGGCGGATGGCGCCGCGACGCTCTCACGCGCGGCGCTGCGCAGCTGCGCCGGGATGCCGAACACGACGGTAAACGTGAACGTGCTGCCCGCACCGGGGCGGCTCTCGACCCCGATCGAGCCGCCCATCCGTTCGGCCAAGGCCTTGCTGATCGCGAGGCCCAAGCCGGTGCCGCCGAAACGGCGCGAGGCAGAACGGCAAAGGCCCGAATGTTTTCCACGACCGTGGCAAACTCGAACCGCACCGACTCGATCTCCAACTTGCCGGCTTCGATCTTAGAAAAATCCAAGATGTCGTTGATGATGTTCAGCAACGCTTTGGCCGAGTATTCGATCTTGTTCAGGTAGTCGCGCTGCTCGGCCGTCAGGTCGGTTTCGAGCAACAGATCGGTCATCCCGATGACGCCGTTCATCGGCGTGCGGATCTCGTGACTCATGTTGGCCAGGAACGCGCTCTTTGCGCGCGCCCCTTCGAGCGCGGCCTCGCGGGCCACGCGCAGATCGCGCCGGACGGATTGCTGTTGCAACCACACGGCGAGCAACACGAGCAGGCCGAACGTGAGGCCCCAAATGCGCAGCTGCATGACTTGCCGCAACGTCGTGGTCTGCGCGACGATGTCATCGTACGCCAGCCCCGCCACCACCACCGTCGAGAAACCCGGCAATTGACGGAACGCAAACACCCGCAGCCGGCCGTCGAGCGCACTGCGCAGATCAAAGTGACCGGCCGCCCGGGTGGAGAGCGCGTCCCAGACCTTCCCCGAAGCGCTCAGCGCGCGGCCGACGCCCTCCACCGACGACGTGCCGGAGATGCGGGCGCGCTGGACGCGGTCCCGCAGGCCGATGATTTCCAAGACGCCCCCGGGACCGAAGTCATCCGGACCGAACCCGAAGCCCAGGCTGGCGGCGTCGATGACGGCGGTGACCGCGCCGACCGTCCGGCCCCGCTCGTCGCGAACGGCGCGCGCGAACGGAACCGACAGCTGCTTGGTCACGCGCGCTACGACCGGGGCGCCGATCACCAGACCGGCGATCAGGCGCACCGAATCGCGCGGACCGTGTTCCCGCGCATAGGCCGATAGGACGCGCAGGAACGTGTCGATCTGCTTATACGTCGCCAACACGTCGCCGCCGTACGCCGTCGACAGCCGCGTTGCGCGCCCGATTGCTTCCGAGGTCGCGTTTTCATCGATCGTCTCGAGCTGCTTCACGTGCGTCGCCCAGGCTGCTGCCAGCAAAAGCAAGGCGATGGCGATCGCAACCCAGCGGTCAGCGAAACGGCCCATTACCGGCCGCTTCTCGAATCCGCCCCCTCTGTCATCCCTGAGGGGTTAGCGCAGGCGCAGGGCGCCGGCGCTGCGTTCGATGATGCCGTCGCGTTCGAGGGCGTCGGTGACGGCGGGCACTTCGCACAGCCGGTCGGCTGGGACGACGGCAGCGAGCGCGGCGATCAGCTCGTCGGCGGGCAGCATCGCGTCGCGCGGGACGTCGCGCAAACGATCGACGATGCGCCCGCGCAAGTAGCGCGTCGTGCGTTCGAAGGGAATCGTTTCTTGCGGCGAACGGCGGCTTGCGGCGCGTGCGCGCACGGCCAGTTCGGCGGCGTCGACCGGCGCTGCCGCGCACCCGCTGCGCAACGGGCAGAGCAAACATTTCGGCGCGCGCGCGGTGCAGATCGTCGCGCCGACGTCCATCATGGCGGAGTTCCAATCGTGCGCGGTGCCCGGCACGAGCGCCGCGCGAGCGCGCGCGTCGAGCTCGGCGTCGCTCGCCAGCGGCGGATGTTCGAGCCCGAACCCGGTTCGGTGCACGATGCGCCGCACGTTCGTGTCGAGCGCCACGTCGTCGAGCTCGAACGCGAACGCGCGCACCGCCGATGCCGTATACGGACCGATCCCCGGCAACGCGAGCAGTGCCTCGCGATCGCTCGGTAACCTGCCGCCGTGCCGTTCGACGACCGCCCGCGCCAACGCGCACAACCGGATCGCCCGCGAGTTGTAACCCAAGCCGCGCCACATGCGCACGGCCTCGCCGGCCGGTGCGGCAGCGAGCGAAGCGAAATCCGGAAATGCCGCGACGAACGCTTCGTAGAGCGGGATCACGCGGTCCACTTGCGTTTGCTGCAACATGAACTCGCTCACCACGATGCGGTAGGGGTCGCGCGTTTGGCGCCAGGGCAGATGCGCGCGCCCGTGCGCGCGGTACCAATCGAGCAGCGTTCCGGGGGTCATCCGCGAACGACCGCTCCGATGCGTGCAATGCCGTCTTCGATCGCCTCGCGCGGCACGGGCGTAAGCGCGAGCCGGATGTGGTGGTCGCCGCCGCCCTGCGCGAAGAACGGCTCGCCGAACAAGAACGACACGCCGCGCGGCTCGGCGCCGGCCAGCAACGCGCGCGCCCCGATCTCGCGCGACGCGCTCGCCCACACGTAATACCCGTCGGCGTGGGGATCGGCCCGCAGCGCGGGCGGCCAGTGCTTGGCGATCGCAGCGTTCGCGAGCGACCGGCGCACCGCGAGCTCTGCCCGCAGCGCGGCGAGGTGCGCGTCGTAGGCGGTGCGCATGAAATCCTCGACGCCGGCTTGGATGTACATGCTCGTCGCCATGTCGTAGGACTGTTTGCGCAGCAGCAGCCGGTCGAAGATCGTGCGCGGCGCAACCATCCAGCCGAGCCGCAGCGACGGAGCGATCGTCTTGCTGAAGCTCGAGAGATAGATCACGTCATCGCTGCCGCGCGCGAGCAGCGGTGCGAGCGTGGCCGGTGCGAGCTCGCCGTAAGGATCGTCTTCGACCAGCGGCACGCCCCAGCGGCGCGCCAGCATCACCAGCCGCTCGCGCCGTTCCTCGTTCAGCGTCACGCCGGTCGGGTTATGCAGCGACGGCATCGTATAGATAAAGCGCGGGCGGCGCGTGCGCAAGATCGCCTCGATGTGATCGACGCGCACGCCGTGCTCGTCGACCGGCACGGTGATCGCGCGCAGCCCGTGGATCTGGAAGATCTGCAGCGCGCCGGGATACGTCGGCGCCTCGACGACGATCTCGTCACCGGCCTCGGCCAAGGATTGCGCGACGAGCGCGATCCCCTGCGTGGACCCGGTCAGCATCATCACGTCGCGCGCGTCGACCGTGCAGCCGCGCCGGCGCATCCGTTCGGCCACCGCTTCTCGCAAGGGACCGTACCCTTCGCTGTCGCCGTAGGTCAGGACGAAGTTCACGTTGCCGCCCACGCGCGCGAACGAGGCCGACAGCGCGTCCAGCGGCGACGGTTCGGCCGGCGGAACGCCTTGCACAAAGGCGATCTGTTCCCCATGTTCGGACGCGGCCAGCTCGCCGAGAACCGCCGGGTACTGCCCGACGCGCCAGGGCGGCAGCGTCACCCACCACGGCACGCCGGCCGCGGACCGCTCCGGTACGCCCTCGCGCAAGGCGGCGACCCGTGAGCCCGATCCGACCCGCTGCTCGATCAGCCCGTCGGCGACGAGCTCGCGGTAGCCGTGCACGACGGTGCTGCGATTGACCCCCAGCCGCCCGGCCAACGCACGCTCGGGCGGCAGCCGGGTGCCCTCGGGCAGCGCCCCGGTCAGGATTTGCTCGCGCAGGCGCTCGTAGAGCTGCCGGTAGATCGGAACCACGCTCTTACGGTCGATCGCTAGGCCGTCGGGGGCCCAACCATTCGCGGTCACAACCCATCCAATTCGGCACCTGGCCCCGCCAATCCCGGCGTCCAGACAGGCCGCTCCCGCCAAATTGGATGGCTCGTTTCCTGCGCTTGGACGGCACGCTCCCGTTCCGCGCCTGTTAGCCTACGGGTGAAGAAATGCTTCGCAACGCCAGCGAAGAGGCCCGCGAGGACATCAGCATGCTAGACGTTTCGACCCCCGCGCTCGCCACGAACGGAAAAACCGCGGCCGAGCCCGATCCCCGCGAGACCGACGAGTGGATCGAGGCCATCGACGGCGTCATTTCCGCCGAGGGTCCGCAGCGCGCGCGCGAGATCATCGAAGCCTTGACCGTCCGCGCCCGCACGCGCGGCGCGGACATCCCGATCACGCTGACGACGCCCTACGTCAACACGATCCCGGTGCACGCGCAGCCCCCGTATCCGGGCGACCACGACATCGAGGAAAAGCTGCGCCACTACTCGCGCTGGAACGCGATGGCGATGGTCGTGCGCGCCAACAAGCACTACGACGGCCTCGGCGGCCACGTCGCGACGTACTCGTCGTCGGCGACGCTGATGGATGTCGGCTTCAATCACTTCTGGCACCCGCCGTCGGCCAATCACGGCGGCGATCTGGTGTATTTCCAAGGCCACGCCTCGCCGGGCGTCTACGCGCGTGCGTTCGTCGACGGCCGTCTCTCGGAAGAGCAGCTCGATTCGTTCCGGCGCGAAGTCGACGGTAAGGGTCTGAGCTCGTACCCGCATCCGTGGCTGCTGCCGGACTTCTGGCAATTCCCCACCGTGTCGATGGGATTGGGACCGCTGCAAGCCGTGTACCAAGCACGGTTCATGAAGTATTTGCACGATCGCGGGATCGAGGACACCAGCGGACGCAAGGTCTGGTGTTTCATCGGCGACGGTGAGGCAGACGAGCCGGAAACACTGGCCGGGCTCGGCATCGCGGCGCGCGAAAATCTCGACAACCTGATCTTCGTCATCAACTGCAACCTGCAGCGGCTCGACGGCCCGGTGCGCGGTAACGGCAAGATCATCCAAGAGCTCGAGGCGCACTTCCGCGGCGCCGGCTGGAACGTGCTCAAAGTCATTTGGGGACGCCGCTGGGATCCGTTGCTGGCCGCCGACCAAACCGGCGCGCTCGTGCGCTTGATGGGCGAAACGCTCGACGGCGATTACCAAACCTACAAGTCGCGCGACGGCGCCTACGTGCGCGAAAACTTCTTCGGCAAGTATCCGGAAACGCGCGCGCTGGTCGCCGACTGGTCGGACGACGAGGTCTGGCGGCTCAACCGCGGCGGACACGATCCGTACAAGGTGTACGCGGCCTACAAGGCGGCGGCCGACCACACCGGCGGCCCGACCGTGATCCTCGCCAAGACGATCAAGGGCTACGGCCTCGGCAGCGCCGGCGAAGGCCAGAACATCGCGCACAACACGAAGAAGCTCGCCGAAGACCAGCTGCGCACGTTCCGCGACCGGTTCTCGATCCCGATCTCCGACAAGGAATTGGAGAAAATCCCCTATATTCGGCCGGCCGAAAACAGCCCGGAGCTGAACTATCTGCGCGAGCGCGAGGCCGCGCTCGGCGGCCAGTACCCGGTGCGCCGCCGCAACGTCGAGGCGCCCCTGCCGGTGCCCAAGCTCGACACGTTCAAGGCGCTGCTCGAAGACAGCGGCGAGCGCGAGTTCTCGACCACGATGGCGTACTCGCGCGCGCTCGGCGCGCTGATTCGCGACAAAGTCGTCGGCCCGCGCCTGGTGCCGATCGTCTCGGACGAAACGCGCACCTTCGGCATGGAAGGGATGTTCCGCCAGGTCGGGATGTATCAGCCGCTCGGGCAGCTGTATCGCCCGCAAGACGCCGACCAGCTGATGTGGTATCGCGAAGACAAGACGGGCCAGATCCTGCAAGAAGGCATCAACGAAGCCGGCGCGATCTCGTCGTGGATGGCCGCGGCGACGTCGTACTCGACGCACGGCAAACAGATGATCCCGTTCTTCATCTTCTACTCGATGTTCGGCTTCCAGCGCATCGGCGATTTCATCTGGGCCGCCGGCGATCTGCGTTCGCGCGGCTTCTTGATGGGCGGCACCTCCGGCCGCACCACGCTCAACGGCGAAGGCTTGCAGCACGAGGACGGCCAGAGCCACATCATGGCGTCGTTCATCCCGAACTGCAAATCGTACGATCCCACCTACGCCTACGAGCTGGCGGTGATCATGCAGGACGGTCTGCGGCGCATGATCGGCGAGCAAGAAGACGTGTTCTACTACCTCACCGTCATGAACGAGAACTATCACCACCCCGCGATGCCGGCCGGCGCCGAGGAGGGGATCCTCAAGGGCCTCTACCTGCTCGCGAAAGGTGAAGGCAAGAAGGGCGCGCCGCGCGTTCGTCTGCTCGGCTCGGGCACGATCCTGCGCGAGGTGGAAGCGGCAGCGGTGCTGCTCAAGGAGTACGGCGTCGTCGCCGACGTGTACAGCGCGACGAGCATGAACGAGCTGCGCCGCGACGGGCTCGATGCCGAACGCTGGAACCGTCTGCATCCGGCGGAGAAGCCGCGCGCGTCGTACGTCGCGCAGCTGCTCAACGGCTCGAAAGACCCGGTCATCTGCTCGACCGACTACATGAAGACGTACAGCGATCAGATCCGGCAGTTCGTCGACGCGCCGTTCGTCGCGCTCGGCACCGACGGCTACGGCCGCAGCGACACGCGCGAGCAATTGCGCGCGTTCTTCGAGGTCGACCGGCGCTGGATCACCGTGGCCGCACTGAAGGCGCTCGCCGACGCCGGCACGATCCAAACCGAGGTCGTAACGAAAGCGATCGCGACCTTCGGTCTCGACGCGGACAAGCCCAACCCGATGACGGTGTAACCCATGCTCCAACAGATCACGGTTCCGGACATCGGCGGGTTCAACGACGTGCCGATCATCGAGGTGCTCGTGGCGGCCGGCGATACGATCGCCAAGGATGCGCCGCTGGTGACGCTGGAGTCGGAAAAGGCGACGATGGAAGTGCCGTCGACGCTGGCCGGCACGGTCAAGGACGTCAAGGTGAAGGTCGGCGACAAAGTCAGCCAAGGCTCGGTGCTGATCAGCGTCGAGACCGCCGACGCGGCAGCCGGCGCACCTGCACCGGCGCCCGCAGCCGCTGCGCCCGCCGCCGCACCGGCACCTCCCGCTCCCGCAGCGGGGCCGGCAACGGTGACGGAGCTGGTCGTTCCCGACATCGGCGGTTTCACCAACGTTCCGGTGATCTCGGTCTTCATCAACACCGGTGACACGGTCGAAAAAGACGCGCCGCTGGTCGAGTTGGAGTCGGAAAAAGCGACGATGGAAGTGCCCGCGACGGTCGCCGGCCGCATTCGCGACGTCAAGGTTCGCGTCGGCGACAAAGTCTCGCAAGGCGACGTGCTCGCCATCGTCGAGGCAGC
>JBEKXE010000041.1:0-30620 GCA_049512335.1 Candidatus Lustribacter sp. | reverse complement strand
CGGGGGACATAGCCGCCCCGCAGCGTCATGCCGGCTGCGCGCGCCCGCGCCAGCGGTTTCTTGGCTGCGTCGGGTAGCCCGAAGAATGCAGCCATCCGCGCGAAAAGATGATCGACGTCGCCCTGCGTTATCTCGATCCCGCGCAGATAGACGAAGCCCAAGGAGCGGGCGATGCTGCCGATGAGCGCCGCAACGGCGGCACGGTTGCTCGCATTGCCGTGGCTAAATGGTGCAAAATCGACGATGGGGATGTCCGAGTGGACGTTCGTGCCGGGGTTCTTGTGCAATGCCGCCCCTCCCGCGACGGGCTGAACAGGCCGTAACGTAGCCCTGATTGTACCGTTTCCGAACAAGTACGGCGCATCGGCCGCTCGTCCATACTTCCAAATGGCTAATGCACCGATAGCCGGCTCGGTTTAACGTAGAGAAGCGGCTCGCTTGCCGGCGCCCTTGGAGTTCAGCGTGCCCGAGATTCCCATCATCGATCTCTCCCCCATCCGCTCCGGAGCGACGGGGCTCGAAGGAGTCGCACGCGAGATCGGGGCCGCGGCACGCCGGACCGGTTTTTTCACCGTCGTCAATCACGGTATCCCGGCCCGTTTGTGCGATGACGTCTTCGCTGCGGCCCGGGCCTTTTTCGCCCTACCAGCAACGGTGAAGGAAGCGATCTCGTTCGAGCGCTCGCCGCAGTACTACGGTTACTCTCGCATGAGCGCCGAGCAACTCCACCCGGACTGGCCCGGCGATCTCAAAGAGTCCTATAACATGGGGCGCGATCTGGCGCCCCACGACCCCGACGTCATCGCCGGAAAGCCGTTTCACGGCGTGAACTTGTGGCCTGAACTGACGCCTTTTCGGGAGCCGCTGCTGGCGTTCTTTGCCGCGCAGCACGCGCTCTGCATCGACCTGCACCGCGCGGTCGCGGTCGACCTGGGAGCCGCACCCGACTTCTTTGATTCGCGGCTCGATCGTACGCTTGGCGTGCTTCGCCTGTTGCATTACCCGCCGCATCCCGGCGCCTTTGACGACAGCCTCTACGGGGCGGCGCCGCATACGGATTACGGCAACCTCACCGTGTTAATGCAGGACGACGTCGGCGGCCTCGAGGTCCAGGCGCGTGACGGCCGTTGGATCTCCGTCGACCCGGTTGCCGGCGCGTTCGTGTGCAACATCGGCGACTCCCTAATGCGCTGGACGAACGACGTGTATGTCTCCACGCCGCATCGGGTCGTCAACGCTTCCGCTCGCGAGCGCTACTCGGTCGCGTTCTTCGGCGACCCCAACGGTGATGCGTCGATCGAATGCATGCCGCAATGCTGCACCCCTGAGCGGCCCCCCAAATACACGCCGACCACCTACGCCGAATATCTCGCGCGGCGATTGGGTGAGACCTATCAGCCCGCCGCTCGGTCCGAAACGACCTGAGACCGCAGTGAGGCTTCGAGTCGAAGGCAGCGGGACCGCCGTCGTCGAGCACGGCGTCAGCGAAGACCAACAGACGATGCCGCTCGAGAACGTGTTTTGGAGCCATTTTTCTCGTAATCTGGGTCCCTCGGGCTGGGTGATCGGCGTTCTCGCGGCAGCGCTCGGGCTCGGATTCTGGTGGGGCTTGGCGGCAATTGTGATCGGGAACGTCCTGGGGTCGCTTCCGGTCGCGAGCTGCGCCGTCATGGGGCCCAAGACCGGGCTCACACAGATGGAACACTCGCGCTTCGCCTTCGGCCAAGCCGGAACACGCCTTCCGTCGTTCATCAATTGGTTATGCTGCGTCGGCTGGGACGCGGTGAACAACGTTCCTTCGACGATCGCCTTGATTGCGCTGGTGGCACTGACCGGCTTCTCTGCACCATTTTGGGCGGCGCTCGCCGTTTTGGCGTTGCTCCAACTCATTGCCAGCATCTACGGTCATGACGTCGTACAGCTGCTCCAGAAGTACCTGGGCTACACGCTGTTGGTCATTTTCGGGATCGTCGGAGCAATGGCCGTCGCCCGCGGCGGCAGCATCGCGGCGCCGTTACAGCCGATAACCCTCGCCGCCTTTCTCCTCGCCGTGTCGCTGATCGGAAGCTACAACATCGGTTGGGCACCCTATGCCGCCGATTACACGCGCTATTTGCCGAAAGCGACGCCGTCGCTGAAGATATTCGGCCTGGCGTTTCTGGGGATGTTCGCGTCCGGGACGGCGATCGAGCTGTGCGGCTTTCTCACCGCGAGCCGGATTCCCGACACCTCGCCGACCGCGTTGATCAAGAGCATCACGGACCTGATGGGAGGCTTTGCGCCGCTCGGACTCTTCGCGGTCGCCATCTCCTCCGTTGCGGTGAACTCGCAGAACGACAACACGGCCGCTTACAGTCTCATTTCGGCCGGTGTGAGGTTGCCGCGCTGGGCTTCGGCAATCGTCACGGCAGGTCTCGGATACCTGTTGGCGGTCGTCGGAGCAGGTCAGTTTGCGAGCCTATACTCAAACTATCTGGTTCTGCTCGTGTATTGGATTTCGCCCTGGGTCGCGATCGTGCTGGCCGACTGGTGGCTGCATCGCAGCGGCGAAACCGCTTACGTGCGCGGGTGGGGCAGCGGTGCGACGATCTTCGTGATCGTAACCGTGCTTACGATCGCCCTCTTCTCGTCCACCTCCGTCTACACCGGCCCGATTGCAAGACTGCTCGGAAATACCGACATCGGCTATCTCGTCGGCTTCTTCGCCGCGGGAGGCTTGTATTTGGCCTGGCGAATGCCGCGCACGGCAACGGCGGCCGTGGTTTACGATTCAAGCAAATGAGCATCGACGCGCCGGCCCGCGGCCGTTGTTTTCTTTCAAGACAATAGGAGCATATGCGAGCCGTCTTTCGCTAGACATCTGTCTATGCACCGGCTCCGCGCACTATGTTACGGTCGAAGTGGGTGAACTGAAGCGCGCTCTTGCGTTCCGGTCAGTTTACCGTTGTTTCTGGAGGCTCGTGGAGTTCCACAATGATTTCGCCCACTACACGTACCCGGAATCTTCGGCTGTTAACTCTGCGGGCGCTGGCTTTGCTCGGCATCTTTTCGCTGTGCATTCCTCCGGCGGACGCCGGTGCACAAGCGGTCACGGCCGGCATCGGGGGCACCGTTCGAACGCCGGCGGGTGCCGCAGTCGCGAGTGCCACGATCTCCGTTTCGGGGCCCCAGCAAGCGAGTACGACCACCAATGCCGGCGGAGCTTTTAGCCTGTCGCTCGGACCCGGTGTCTATCGCGTGAGCGTTTCGAAGAACGGCTATGAAGCCGTTTCGCTCGACGCGGTGGCGGTGGTTGCAGGCCAAACGCTGCCGCTAACCGTGACGATGGCGCCAGCCGATCTCTCGTCGTTGCGCACGATCGGCAGCGTCACGGCCACCACACCAGGCGGCAGCGGCGCGATCAACGTCGGCACCTCGACGACCAGCTACCTTCCGGCGGCGGCGTTCCAGAATTTCGCCAATCCCGAGATCAATGACGTCTTGCAGCATCTGCCCAACGTCAACGTCGCCCGCACGAGCGGCGAGCCGGATACCGCCATCGTCGTCGGCGGCGCTCAGCCTTACGAAACGCAAACACTGATCGACGGCCATCCGATCGCGCTCGGACAGTACGGCGTCTGGCTGAGCGAGTATTTCCCGTCCTATCTCGTCGGTGGTGCAGAAACGCAGTCGGGTCCCGGCAACACAACCCCCTTCGCAAACCTTGCCGTCTCAGGCACGGTGAATCTGATCACCCCCGGCTATACGACGAAGCCCACGGCCGAGCTCGTCGTGGGCACGGACAACTACGGCTCGCAGTACTCGGATTTCCTGGCGACGGGGTCGCTCGGCAAGACGTCTTACGTCGTCGGTGCCGGGTACGGCAGCAACAACGGGCCGTACTTTGGGAAGACGGAATGCGCGGTGCTGCCAAACAACCCGGCGGCCGCCAATACGTCTGCTTCGGAGGGAATCATCCAGTTCTGCGGCCTCACGAACGACTCGTTCTTCAACAGGGGCGAGATCTTGAAGCTGAAGTATGACTTTTCCGATGCGACGTCGTTCGAGGTCGGCTTCGTCGGCACGCAAGGTGGTTACGTGCCGCAAGGCGTGTCGTACGGACTCTACCAGGGCCTGACGACGGTTGTCGCTTGCCTGCCGTCGGCGCCGCTCGAGTGCAACAATCCGGCGTACAACTCGCTCATCGGCACGACGATCCCATCCTACGCCTGGTATCCCGGCGTCGCGGTCTACAACGACATGCCGATATTCGACGGGCAGCTGCGCACGACGATCGGCAACAACACGCTCCTCGTTCGACCCTACGCCGGCACCATTCGGCCGGGTCAGATCGACGGCAATCCGGAAGGCGGCTTTCCGCAGTTCTTCTCGCCGGCCGGGACGGTGCCGTCGCTCCCGGCCGGCACACCGATCCCGAGCGGCGGCACGAGTCTGCCCGGCGGCGGCAACGCCTTCGAACAATACTGCGGGATCGGCTTCAATCCGACGAATTATTATCAAATCAATAGTCCCAACAACACGCTTGTATCCGTGAACGGCCAAGAAGAGTGCTTCCAGCCGCCGTACACGAGTTACGAGACCGACAACCTCTACGGCGGCACGCTGTCGTTCGTCCATCCGATGGGCGATAGCGCTCTGACATTGACGTATGACACGCATGCCACCGACACGTTCGCCTATATCAGCGGCCCGGCGAACGTGACCGTCCCCGACACGACCATCCGGTACAGCACGTTGTCGTTGACCGGCGAACTGCATCCGCTCAAGAACCTGACCGTCAACGCCGGCCTCTACAATACCGATTGGGAGCTGATCGGCTTCCAAACCGTCGTCAACCAGGCCACCCAAACGGCAGGCCTAGCCCCGCTGGACCAGACTACCGCGCGCTTCGATCCGCACGTCGCCTTCGCGTATGGCCCTACGAGCGATGTGTCCTACCGGTTTGCCTACGGAACCTCCGAGACGTTTCCATACGCCGGTCAAGTAAGCGGTTTGCCATCGTACCTTCCGCCGGCTGCGGGGACCAACTACGAGAGCTTGCTAATCGAGAAGAATCCGTTCCTCGCCCCCGAGCGCAGCATCGCTTTCGATCTGGGCGCCGACAAGCGCTTTCACAACGGATCCGTCCTCTCCATCGACTTGCAGAACACGATCATTCACGACGTCTTCGAACCGTTGAGCTTTCCCGCAATGCAGGCGGGTGAGACGATCGACGAAACGATCAACGTCGCGCAGATGCTGATGCAACTCGCGACGCTCAAGTACGGGTACGCTCCTCGCGTCGGCTGGGGTTACAACATATCGGTTGCGGCCGAGCGCGCGTTCCTGACGCAGATTCCGGCCTCCGTGTATGCCGGCGGCCCGTCGGCGCCCGCGAACGGCGTGCAGGTCTGCGGCACGAGCATCGAGGGTCCGAACACCCCGATCTGCATCCCGTATTTGAAGGGTTATGGCCAACTGACCTATACCTGGAAAGGCGGGAGTTACGCCGCGTTGGGCGTCGATTACGAGGGAGAGAACAACTCGTACTACCAGCCACCGCTCGCGCAGCTCGACCTAACGGTCCGCCGGCCGCTCACGCGGACGGTCGACCTCCAAGTCGCCATCGAGAACCTCCTCAACACGAACAATTTCTATAACCTGCCGTACTCCTACCAGGGCGTCACGCTCGTCGAGGGTTCGACGACCGGCCTCACTTCGGGAACATCGACCCTGTTGCCGACGCAACCGCGAACGGTTCGTATGCAGCTCCGGTTTCACGTCGGCCGCTAGTAGGCGCTGACGCCCTCAGAAAGCTTCTATGGACAGCGCAACCGAGATTCCGGTCGTCGATTTCGCCGGGTTTTACGGCGCCGAGGCCTCCGAACGGCACGCGATCGCGCGCCGCATTCGCGAAATAAGCGCAACGCTCGGATTCATCTACCTATCCGGCGTAGGCATCTTACCGTCGGAAGTCGATCGCGTATTCGCGCAATCGGCGGCCTTTTTCGCTCTTCCGAAGTTCCTCAAGGACCCGCTCATCGCAGCCCATCGGGTGAAGCCCGGCTACCAGTGCGGCTACGTCCCGCAAGGACGGGAGCACGAAGATTCAAAGAAGCCGAGTGACATCAAGGAAGCGTTCGATATCTTCCAAGACGGCGGCTACATCGAGGCGGCTTTCCCGACAACCGCAACGGTCACCGCGCTGTCCGAAGACGTCCAACCGTTCGTCGATGCATTCGCCGCGTTTCACGAACGATGCGCGGCGGTTTCCAACGAAATCTTACGCGCCTTTGCGCTCGCGTTCGCTTTGCCCGAGACGTTTTTCGTTTCACGGCATCGTGAGAACAGCACGTTGCGCCTCCTGCACTACCCGCCGGTAGGCCGCAGTCCTCTCGCCGGGCAGATGCGGGTCGGCTCGCATACGGATTTCGGCACGATGACGCTTCTCTTTCAGGATCCGAGCGGAGGGTTGGAGGTTCTCGCGGCGGACGATCGCTGGTTGAGCGCGCCGTCGATTCCAAACACGATCTTGGTCAACATCGGCGACCTGATGCAACAGTGGACCAATCTCGAGTTCCGGTCCACGCAACACCGCGTCGCGGTACCGTCGGACGCCCGCGTCAGGCAGTCGCGCTACTCGATCGCATTCTTCTGCGAACCCAACAACGAGACCGAAGTCGCCTGTCTCCCCGGCGCAAAGGGCAGCGAACGGCCACGGTTCGAACCGGTTCTGGCCGGGGACTATTTACGGGGGCGCCTCAACAACACGCTCATCGCGAGGACGTAGCATGCTCGACCTGATCGTTCGCGGCGCCAATCTTCCGGACGGGCGCTGCGGCTACGACATCGGGGTGAGCGGCGGCCGCATCGCCGAGATCAAACCGAACCTCGATGCGAGCGCGCCGCGCGAGATCGACGCTCGCGGGCGCCTGCTCACTCCGCCGTTCGTCGACAGCCATTTTCACATGGACGCAACGCTGAGCATCGGCCGGCCTCGGTTCAACGAGTCGGGCACATTGCTGGAGGGCATCGCGATTTGGGCCGAGCAGAAGCCGCTCCTGACGGCCGAGGACGTCCGCGAACGCGCCCTTGCCCTTTGCCGCTGGGCCATAGCGCACGGAAATCTCGCGATTCGGACGCACGTCGACATTTGCGACGACACGCTGGTAGCCGTCGATGCGTTGCTCGACGTGCGGCGCACGATGGCGCCGTACATCGACCTGCAACTCGTCGCCTTCCCGCAAGACGGCTTCCTGCGCAGCCCGAACGCACGCGTTAATTTGCTGCGCGCACTCGACCGCGGCGTCGATGTGGTCGGCGGGATTCCGCACTTCGAGCGAACGATGGCCGACGGGTCAGCTTCGGTGCGCGAGCTTTGCGAAATCGCCGAATCGCGAGGGTTGCGCGTCGACATGCACTGCGACGAGACCGACGATCCGCTCTCCCGGCACGTCGAGATGCTGGCCGCCGAAACCGTGCGGCTCGGACTCCAGGGGCGAGTAGCGGGCTCTCATCTGACGTCGATGCACAGCATGGACAACTATTACGTCAGCAAACTGCTGCCGCTGATGCTCGAGGCCGGCCTGAACGCCGTCGCCAACCCGTTGATCAACATCGTGATCCAAGGACGCCACGACACCTATCCCAAGCGACGCGGCATGACCCGCGTGCGCGAGATGAACGCGATTGGGATCAACGTCGCTTTCGGCCACGACTGCGTGATGGATCCGTGGTACAGTCTCGGATCACACGACATGCTCGAGGTTGCGCATATGGCCGTGCACGTGGGCCACTTGACGGGGCGCGACGAGATACGCGATGCGTTCATGGCGGTAACCGCGAACGGCGCGCGCACCCTCGGACTCGACGGTTACGGGCTCGAACCGGGGAAGAACGCCGACTTCGTGATTCTTCAGGCGTCGGATCCGATCGAAGCGATCCGTTTGCGCGCGAACCGGCTCTTTGTCGTTCGGCGCGGCGCCGTCATCGCCGAGTCGCCCGCCGTCGAGTCGCGGGTCGTTCTCGGCGATGCCACCCATCGCGTCGACTTCGGGGCAATGCCTCAGTCGTAACCCGACGAAAACCGCGCGGCTGCGAATTCCGAGAACAAGATCGGCTTGTGCTTCGGCGGACGTTCGGGGCCCTGGCACGAGTCGAGACACGACACCACCGCATCACCGTTGACGTCACCGAACAGCGCCACCGAATGGCGCGAACGCCCCGTGCTGTTCAATACGCGGTGCGGTGTCGAAACGTAGGTATCGTTGCTCCAGCGCATCAGGCAGTCGCCGATGTTGCACATCAGCGCGTCGGTGCGTGCTTCGGTGGGTAGCCACGAGCCATCACGGGTTCGCAGCTCGAGTCCGTGATTGTCTTGCGCGAGAAGCGTGAGATTTCCGAAGTCGGTGTGAGGCCGGATTCCCCAACCGGTGCGGCCCTCCGGATGCGGCGGGTAATGCAACATCCGCAAATTGACCATGCGCGTAAAATACGGGGTGAAGAATTCGACGTCGGCCCCGAGGTCGACCGCAATTGCGCGATGGAGCTGCACGATCAGCTCCCGGCCGCGGTCGTAATACTCCGAGAGCCGCTCCCGGAACCCGGGCACGTCGGGCCAGCGCCGCGGCGTGTAGAGCGACCGGCCGGAAAGCAGGTCGGGATCGCCGGCGGCGACGTCCGGGCCGATGTCGTAGGCTTCGTGCGGCTCGCCGTTCTCGCGATCGAGTCGCGTGTAGCCGTTGAAATAGCTCTCGATGGCGACGCGTTCTTTCACCTCGAGCGGCAGCGCGAAGAAGCGTTTGGCCTCCGCCAAGACCTCGGCGACGTTGCGCTCGAGCCCGTGGTTGACGATCGAGAAAAAGCCGATCGATTTCGCGGCCGCGCCGATCTCGTGGCCGATCGATTCGAGATCGGAAGCGCGTCCGCTGTACAGCGCCGAGACGTCAATCGTCGGGACTTGAGCCGACGAAACTAGCGTGTCCACGAGTTCACTATACGCGGCCTTTTGCAAGGCGTGCAAGCGTTTCGAGGATGTTTTTTTGACGGACATTCCGGTACAAGTTCTGCGAAGCCACTTGTTCCTTTGGACAATGCCCGAACCCGTTGCCCTTCGCTATACTTAACCCAGCATGTATGCCCTCGCCGGCACGATGTTCCGCGCAGGAATCGTGGTGGTCGTGTTTTTGTTGCTGCCGGCTTGCGCGCGCATCGAAGCCGCGAATGCCGGTGCCCGTCACTCGTGGACCATCCCGCACGTGCTGCGGATCGTCGACTCCGAGGAGCCGGACTCTTTAAACCCCATCGTCGGGTACGCTCAGACCGACGTGCACGTCTCGATGTTCTGGGCGGGCTACCTCTTCAACTGGAGCGACCGCAACCAGTTCGTGCCGGAGCTTGCAACGGAGATGCCGACGATCGCAAACCACGGCATCTCGGCCGACGGCAAGACGATCACGTATCACTTGCGCCGGGGCGTACGCTGGCAAGACGGCGCACCGTTCTCTGCCGATGACGTCATCTTCAGCTACCAGGCCGTCATGAACCCGCGAAATGCCGTGCAATCACGCAGCGGATACGAACTGATCACGCGCATCGACAAAATCGACGACGCGACGATCGTCATCCACCTCAAACAAGCCTGGGCACCATTCACGGCGACGTTCTTCACGATGTCGGCCGAGACGTACCCGGTGCTGCCGAAGCATCTGATTGCGCGCTATCCCGATATGAATCGCATCCCTTACAACCAGCAGCCGATCGGGACCGGACCGTTCAAGGTCGTGAAGTGGGATCGCGGGACGAACATCCGGTTCGTGGCCAATCCGTACTATTGGCGGGGACGTCCGAAGCTCGATGAAGTCGACTACGCGATCGTTCCGAGCGAGAATACGATCCTGACCAAACTCCAGACGCACGAGGCCGACTTGGAGATGGGCGCGTCGCAGTCGCTGATCGCGTCATATCGAAAAGTTCCCGGCATGACGGTCGTTTTGAACCCCGATAATCAGTACGTGTTCTATGACTTCAACCTGACGAATCCCATCCTAGCGGATCTACGCGTGCGGGATGCGCTCGTACTTGCGACCGATCGACAAGCCCTGATCGAAAACGTGACGCACGGCGTGCAGATCCCGGGCGAAGGCGATCAGGCGCCGTACAACGGCTGGAGCGCTCGCATTCCGCTGGCGCCCTACGACCCGGCTCGCGCACGCCGGCTGCTGGACGCTGCCGGATGGCACGTCGGCAGCGACGGCATCCGCCGCAAGAATGGGCAACGCCTAGCGTTGACCATGGCCTACGAGACGGGCAACGTCGCCGCCGCGACGACGGTGCTGGAAACACAGCGCTGGTGGTACCAGATCGGCGTCGATCTCGCGGTCAAGGATTATCTTCCGCCCGTTTTCGGAGGGAGCTATACGCAAGGCGGCATCCTGCTGACGGGCAAATGGGACGTCGCGCTCACGCGCTGGTACAACGGCGTCGATCCGGACGATTCGATCCTGTATCGCTGCGACCAATTCCCACCTGCCGGTTGGAATATTTCGCATTACTGCGACCCGCGCGTCCAGGCGGCCGAGAACGCCGCGATCGCATCCAACGACCGCGCAGCGCGCGAACGCACCTACGGTGAGATATCTTCGCTGCTCGTGAACGATCGGCCGTTCGAGACGCTGTGGTTCGTGCGTAACGTCAACGTTTACAACAGCGACTTGAAGAACTTTCATCCGGCGCACGCCGTAACCGAGATTTGGAACCCCTGGCAACTTGACATCTGAGCCGGTTCGGCCTCATACCCGGCGCCGGTGAGCGTTTTGGAGGTCGCGCTCCGATCGTGCAGGAAAATTTTGCCATGCGTCATTTTCGGCTGCCTCGCCTCTCCGTTGCGTTTGCGCTCGCGCTGTTGCTGCTCGCGCCGCTCGCACCCGCGCGGACGCAAGAGCTCGAAAAGGTCCGCGTCGGGTTGAGCTTCGTCACGTACAGCAACCTGCCGGTCATGCTGGCCGCGGACAAAGGCTACTATCGCGCCGCCGGGCTCGACGTGGAACTGCAGGGATTCAGCGGTTCGTCCACCGCCCAAATGCCGCGCCTCGCGCGCGGCGACGTCGACGTGATGCCGTTAGCGCTCGGACCGGCGTTCTTCAATCAGTTCTCCCAGGGTTTCGACGTCAAGTTGGTCGGCGCGCTCTCGGCCACGAAGAAAGGCTGGGAGGACACAACCTGGCTCGTCGTACGACAGGACGAGTGGGATTCGAAGGCGATCCGCGCCCCCAAAGATCTGCGCGGGAAGATCGTCGACGGCGTGGCGCCCGGATCGCCGATCGACTTCCTCGCATTGACGACCATCGCGGCCGCCGGCCTGACCGCGAACGACGTGACGTACGGCAACAAGTTCCGCGACCCCGCGTCCTGGGCCAGCGCGTTGACGAACAAGGCGGTCGACGTCCAGGGAGTCCCCGAACCCTTCGCAACGGCGTTGCAAGAGCAGCACTTTGCGCACAAGTGGGTGGGCATGGCCGACATGGCGCCCTGGTTCAACGAAACGTTCCTGGCGGCGTCCACCACGTTTGCTCGCGATCATCACGACGCGCTCGTCCGGTTCATGCGCGCCACGTTGCACGCGGCGAGCGATATCGAAGCGGCCAACGGACGGTGGACGCCCGAGCTCGTCACCTCGCTAGCCAAGTATTCGCAACTGCCGGAATCGACGATCCGCAGTATCGGCACTCCCGCCTATCCGGGCGACGGCCAGGTGGACTTGACATCGGTGACGCGGCAGGAAGACTTCTGGCACGCGCGCGGGTTGGTCCAAACCGAAGTACCGGCGAGCGGCGTGGTCGACCTCACCGTTTTACGCGACGCTCGCGTTTCGCCCCGGTAACATTCAGTTGCGCCGATGCGCTTCGAGTCCGGCGGCGCCGCCGGCTACTTCAGTCTTCTTTGCACGGGGCATCGTATACGGCGAGACCAGAGCGATCAAGGCGGCCTGCCCTACGCCGAGTTCTTGCTCGGCGTCACTGACGGCCACGCTATCTTCTTCCCGGCTCGTTCCCCGAAGTGCGCGCGCAAGGGCGGTTGCAAGCACTTCGTACCATGCATGCGGCGGTTCGCCCGCGTAGCGGCCGTCGACGTGGAACCCTCTCGAAACCGTTATTGCGTAGCCTGCAGGCGCGGGAACAGCGTGCGCGCATTGTTCTCGCGGACGTCGGCCTTTTCGTCGGCCGAGAGCAGCTCGGATGTATCGATGGCGGCGACGGTCACGCCGGTTACCGGTTCCTTGGCATACGGCCAGTCGCTGCCGAACAACACCTGCTTCATGTCGACGACTTGCTTGAGCGCGGCGAGCGACGCCGGGCCGGCAGACAGCGCGGTGTCGTACCAGAACCGGCGGAGGTAGTCGCGCACTTGGGCGGCCGTCGTCTTGCCGAGTCGCCCGGCATCGATCGTGGGTGACTGCGCCAAGCGAAAGCTGAGAAACGGCAGCGTCCCGCCCGCGTGCGCCAGGATGAAGCGAATGTTGGGATAGCGGTCGAGCGCGCCGCTGAAGATCAGCTGCGTTGCCGCGCGCGTGGTGTCGAACGGGTACTCGATCACGAACGCGGGCAGGTCGAGGCGCAACGCGGCGACCGACGGATGCAGGGCCGGATGGATGAAGACGACGGCCGAGCGCTCGTCGAGCGCCGCCAGCACCGGCTCGAACTCGGGATCGCCGAGATACCGGTCGCCGTAGCTGGCGAAGAGCACGATACCGTCGGCCCGCAAGTGATCGAGTGCGTACGGAATCTCGGCGATCGCGCCGGTGACGTCCGGCAACGGCAGGACGGCGAACGAACCGAAACATCCCGGCCGGCGTTCGACGCATTCGGCCGCATACTCGTTGCATCGGCGCGCCAGCGCGCGCGCTAGCGCGTCGTCGCCGAAATGCACGCCCGGCTGACTGATCGACATGATCGCGGTCGCGATGCCGTTGCGGTCCATCACGTCCAGCGCCAGCTCCGGCGTCCACGCCGGCAGCCCGGTGCTCAGCGCGGGCCGGCGGCCGGCGGCGGCGGCGGCTTCCCGAAAAAACTGCGGGATGATGTGAAAGTGTACGTCGATGCGCCCCATCGCGGGAGCGCTACGCGTTGACGGTCTCGCGCTGCTCGCTCGTCGCGCCCGCGCGCTCCGCGCCGGCCGCAGCCTCGAAGATCGGCAACCCGAAGACGACCATTTCGATGCCCCCATCGGTCGCGATCCGCGCGCGCGCGCCCGGATCGATCTTGATCGACGCGTACGTGCTCGCAGCGGAACCATCGACGGTGCCGGCGCCGTTCAGCACGACGCACGCTTGCGTGCCGCCGCGCGGTCCGAGCGTCGCCGCCGCGCCCGGTTCGAGGCGCAGCAATTGGACCGTGACGTGGCGCTCGGTGAAATCACCGAGCGGCTTGATCTGCACCCCCGGCGCATCGGGCAGACCTTGCCAGGCGTAGTTCGCCGGGCGCATGACGATCTGATCGGTGTAGCGCGGCTTCGGATACTCGATCCGGCGGCCGTTGACGTGCTCCCACATCGCCTCGAACGCGTCTTGGGGCTTGCGTTTGCCGCCGGCGGTCTCGCGCCAGAACAGACCCTTCTCGAACGTTCCGAGCCCTTCGAGCGCGCGCGTCGCGGCCAGCATCTGGTCCGAGCTGAGAAACCCGAGCCCGCTGGCGCCGCCGAATTGCAGCGTCAAGCCGGAGGTGCCGACGTCGCGGTGATCCTCGGTCGGCCCGTAGTGCAAACCCTCGGGAAAGTAGCCGATGTCACCGGCTTCGATCCAACGCTTCGGGCCGTAGCTCACGCGGCCGGCGAGCGGCATCCGGATCTGGTCGAAGTTGTGCCGGTGGCGCGGCTGGTTTTCCGTTCCGCCGAGACCGCGGTTGAACGTCAGCCGGAAGTTGTCGAGCGCGCCCTCGCGACCGTGAATCGGCTTCTTGATCTCGATATGGTATTCACGATGGGTTCCGAGCGAACCCCACGGCAGGTCATCGAACGGCACAACCTCGACGGTCGCCATCGACGGCTCAGGCTTTCGGGCGCCAGTTGTGGGCGTACGCGCCCCAGTCCATGAAGCCGCCGCTCTTGCCGCGCTTCGCGTTCGGATCGATGGGCGCGATCATTTCGTCGGGACATTCTTCCCAGGTCGTTACTTCCAGATTGTTGCCGTCCTGGTCGCGGAAATAGACCGACACCGCGCTGACGTTGACGTGCCGCCGCGGACCGGAGAACGGAATGCCCTGCGCCGTGAGGTGCGCGGCGAACCTCGCGACGCCTTCGGCCGTCGACTGAAAGGCGAAGTGCGGGTTCATGTTCCGGCCGTCGGGGTTGGTATGGTCGGGATAGCTGATCCCGTCTTCTTGCTCGACCAGTTCGATCAGCGTCGCACCGACATGATAGAAGATGTGGCGCAGCCGTTTCTTGGCGCGATCGTCTTCCGAGTAGCCGGCGCGGAACAATTCCACGGCGCCGAGGATCTGCTCGTAGAACTTGCCGGCGCGGTCCGGATCCGGCGTCGGGAGGCCGAAATGATCGCAGCACTTCAGACCGAACGCGTTGAGCTGCGGCTCGTGCCGCTGCTTGAACCCATAATAGGCCGGGCGATCCAGAACGTCCATCTCGCAAATCCTCCGCATTCATAGTTCTAAAGGGGTTCCATGACGACCTATGCGACGCGCCGCCGGGACGCGGTGCCCTTCCCGCCCGACCCCAACCCGCACAAGCCGCGCCTGGTCGCCCCGCCGGGAAGCTGGGACTGCCACTTTCACATCTACGGTCCGCCGGATCGCTTTCCGTATGCGGAGACGCGCGGCTTCACGCCGCCGGCCGCGCCGATCGAGCACTGGCTGCGCATTTCGGCCGCGATCGGGCTCGCTCGCGGCGTCCTGGTGAACCCCGCGATTCACGACCGCGATCCGGCCTGCGCGCTCGATGCCATCGTGCGCGCCGAAGGCCGCATCCGCGGCGTCGTGCGCGCGCATGCGGACCTCTCCGAAAGCGAGATCGAGCGGCTGCACCGCGGCGGCGTTCGCGGCGTGCGCTTTCCGTTTGCGAAGGAGCTCGGCCGCGAATTCGACGCGCAGCTCGTGCAAACGCTCGTGCCGCGCATGGAACGCTTCGGCTGGATCGCCCAATTCCACATCGACGACGACGCGCTGGAGCGGCATGCCGACACGATCGGCCGGGTGCCGCTGCCGGTCGTCATCGACGGTTTTGCCGGCATCGTGCCGGCCGCGGGCGTCGAGCAGCCGCGCGCACGCGCGCTGTTCGATCTCTTGCGCCGGCCGAACGTTCACCTCAAGCTCATGTGCGCCGACCGGGAGATGCACAAAGGCGAGCGCTACGCGGACATCGTGGCGTTGGTGCGCGCGATCGTCGCCGTAGCGCCCGAGCGCCTCATCTGGGGCACCGATTGGCCGCATTCGTATCTGTTCGAAGCCAACGGCGTGCCCAACGACGGCGATCTCATCGACATGCTGTTGGATTTCGTGCCCGACGAAACGGTCCGCAACCGCATCCTGGCCGACAATCCGAAACGGCTCTGGGACTTCGACTGAGCCGCAGGCACGACTCGCACAGGCAAATATAACGCCCGGCAGTATTTGAGGGGCGCCCCGCGAAGCGGCAAGGAGCACCGCTGCGAGGGAGCCTCATGGAAAAAACGTTTCGCCTGCATGTCGACGGCAGCGTTCACGACGTTCACGCCGATCCCGACATGCCGTTGCTCTACGCGTTGCGCGACGATCTCGCGTTGGAAAATCCACGCTTCGGCTGCGGCCTCTCACAGTGCGGCGCCTGCACCGTACACGTCGACGGCAAAGCGACGCGTTCGTGCGTGACGCCGGTGTCGCTCGTCGAGGGTCACACGGTCACCACGCTCGCGGGTCTGGGCACGCCGCAACATCCGCATCCGCTTCAGACGGCGTTCGCCGAGGAGCAGGCGATGCAGTGCGGTTACTGCCTCAACGGCTGGATCATGACGGCGGCCGATCTGTTGGAGCGTGAGAAAAAACCGACGCGGGCGCAGATCAAAGAAGCGCTCGACGGCCTGGTGTGCCGCTGCGGCGCGCACGTGGCGATCCTGCGCGCCGTCGAGCGCGCCGCCAAGGAGATGGCGTAATGTCAACTCGCGCAACGTTCCTCACCGGCACCACCGCCCTGTTCGTCGCCGTCACCGCGGGCGGCGTTCATAGCTTCGCCTACGCGGCCGACGCGGCGCCGCCGCAAAAGATGACCGGCCTCGGCAACTGGCTGCGCATGCTGCCCGACGGCACGGTCGAGATGTTCACCGACAAGGTCGAGATGGGGATGGGCACGCCGACCGGCTTCGCGCAGTTCGTCGCCGACGAGCTCGACGTTCCGTTCGAGAGCGTGCACCCCGTCCTCGGCGACACCAGCGAAACGGTTTCCGCCGGCGGCGTCGGCGGCAGCTTCTCGACCTACATGGGCAACTTCGCGATCCGCAACGCCGCGGCCGAGATGCGCAGCATCCTGGTGAACGCCGCCGCGCAAAAGCTCGGTGTCCCCGTCTCGCAGCTGAACGTGAACAACGGCGTCATCTCCGTCAAGGGCGATCCGTCGAAGACGCTGCACTACAGCGAGGTCCTCGGCGCCCTCTCGCAAGATCCGCAATTTCCGCTGACCGGCGACGCGTTCTCGACCAACCTCAAGGTCCCGGCCAAGCCGAAAGACTGGGCCGACTACCGCATCGCCGGCTCGCCGCAGCCGCGCAAGGACGCGGCGCCGAAAGCCTTCGGCACCTATCCCTACGTCGTCAACATCAAGCCGGCGGGGATGGTGCACGGGCGCTTCGCCTACCCGCCGAGCATCGGCGCGACGCTGGCGAGCGTCGACGAATCTTCGATTCGCGGCATCGGCGACGCGCGCGTCGTGCGCGTCGGCGGCTTCGTCGGCGTCGTTGCCACGCGCGAGTGGGATGCGATCCGCGCCGCCCGCGCGCTGAAGACCACGTGGACGCCCGGCAGCGTCACGCTGCCCGCGCAAGCGGCGCTGGCCGACTACATGTGGGCGCAGCCGGTGATCAAGACGAACCTCGTGGAGAACGGCAGCGTCGAGGGGACGCTCGGCACCGCTCCGATCACGGCCGAGTACTTCTGGCCCTTCCAGTCGCACGCCAACATGGGTCCGGGCTGCTCGGTGGTCGACGTACGCCCCGACGGCGTAACGGTTTGGTCCGGCACGCAAAAGACGCACGCGCTGCGCCAAGGCATGTCGAAGCTGCTCCAGGTTCCGCTCGAGCACGTGCGCGTCGTGTGGGCATCGGATGCCGGTTCGTACGGCCGCAGCGGCTTGGAAGAATCGTGCGCCGCCGCCGCGCTGCTCTCGCGCGCGATCGACCGGCCGGTGCGCGTGCAATCGATGCGCGCCGACAACACGCAGTGGGGCAACAAAGCGCCCGCGATCGCCGCCAAGATGCGCGGCACGCTCAAGGACGGCGGGATCGTCGCCTTCGACGCCGTGCTGCGCCAGTTCAACGGCAACGAGATCTTCTCGCAGCCGAGCATCGCCGGCAGTTTCCTCGCCGGGCAGATGGCCGGCTTCCCCAACGACGCGGTCGTCTTCGAGTTCGCGCAGTATTCGACCGGCAGCGGAAAATACGAGATCCCCAACTACCGCGGCAACGCCGAGGTCATCGCGCCGTTCGCCCCCGGTAACTCGCCGCTGCGCACCGCGCACATGCGCGATCCCGAAGGCCCGGGCACGACCTTCATCATCGAATCGTTCATCGACGAGTTGGCGGCGCATGCCGGCATGGACGCCGTCGCGTTCCGCCTCAAGCACCTCAAGGAGCCGCGCCACATCGTCGCGATACAACAGGCCGCCGCAGCGGCCGGCTGGCAAACGCGGCCGTCGGCGAGCGTGAAACGCACCGGCCCGAACGGCGAGCTGATCGGGCGCGGGATCGCGTTCGCGACGCGGCTGCCGACGATCGTCGCGACCGTCGCCGAGGTCGGGGTGAACCCGCACACCGGCGCCGTGCGCGTGCGCCGTCTGATCTGCGCGCACGATTGCGGCTTCATCGTCAATCCGAAGTCGCTCCAAGGCACGATCGAAGCCAACATGATCCAGTCGATGAGCCGGGCGATCTACGAAGAGACGACGTTCGACCAGCACACCGTCACCTCGCACGATTGGCACACGTATCCGGTCGCGCACATGCACGACGTTCCCGACGAAGTGAAGGCCGTGATGATCAACAGCACGACGATCGCTCCGTCGGGCGCGGGCGAGCCCTCGTCGCGCACGACCGCGGCCGCCATCGCCAACGCGATCTTCGACGCAACCGGCGCGCGCGTGCGCACGGCGCCGCTGACCCCGAAAAACGTGCTTGCAGCAATGCAAGCCCAGGGACGCGCCTAGTCCCCCGAATGCGCACGACCGAATCGCGCCCGGAAACCCTCGGTACCGCCTACGGCCGGCCCCAGCCCGCGTACGACCGGGACATCACCGAAGTCGGTCCGGGCACGCCGTGCGGCGAGTGGATGCGGCGCTACTGGCATCCGATCGCGTTGTCGTCCACGGTCGAACCGCGACCGCAAAACGTGCGCGTGCTGGGCGAAGACCTGATCGTCTTTCGCGACCGCAAGGGCCGGCCGGGACTGCTCTATCCGCGGTGCGCGCACCGCGGCACCACGCTCTACTACGGCCATTGCGAGGACGAGGGCATCCGCTGCTGTTACCACGGCTGGCTGTTCAGCGTCGACGGCCGCTGCTTGGATCAACCGTGCGAACCCGGCGGCGCGGCGCACAACATCGAGACGATCCGCCAACCGTGGTATCACGTCGAAGAGCGCTACGGCCTGCTCTGGGCCTACATGGGACCGCCCGCCAAGAAACCCGTGCTCCCGCGTTACGACACGCTCGAGGGGATCGGTCCCGACGAACAGCTCGTGTGCACCGGGTCGAGCTTCGGCGCGGGCGGCGACGATACGGTCGAAATCGTGCCGTGCAACTGGCTGCAGGATTGGGAAAACATCATGGATCCCTTCCACGTGCCGATCCTGCACACGACGTTCAGCGGCGTGCAGTTCGTCGCGGAGATGGGCGTGATGCCGCAGGTGACGTACGACCACGCCGATCACGGCATGCAGTACACGGCCTATCGCGAGCTTCCCGACGGGCGCAAGATGAACCGCGTCACGCAAGCGCTCTTTCCGCACGTGCGCATCGTTCCCGACATCCACCTCAAGCCGGGCAAAGCCTCCGGGGTCGGCTTCGTCCTGCCCGTCGACGACACGCACTTCCGGTTGTTCCATATCCTGCGCGCGCCGGCCGGTTTCCAGCGCTTGCCGCGCCAGATCACCGGCAGCAAGAAGTGGAGCGAGCTCACCGAGGCCGAGCATCAAGACACACCCGGCGATTGGGAAGCGCAGGTCGGACAGGGCCCGATCAGCTTCCACTCCGAGGAGAATCTGTCGGGCAGCGATCGCGGCGTCAGCCGGCTGCGGCGCTTCATGCGCGAGCAGATCTCGATCGTGGCGAACGGCGGCGATCCGCTGGGCGTCTCGTTCGATCCGGCCGACGAACTCTATCACGTTCGGGCCGGCAACTACTACCTCGACTAAAGACTAGGCCAGCGCGGGCTGGCTGCCGCCCTGCGGCGGTTTTGCTCTCGCGCAAGCTGGAAAGGCCTTAGGCTTGGGTGGTTTCGGGCGCGGCCGCCGCGGCGGCGGCGCGTTTCGTCACGGCTTCGGCCAACAAGCCGAGCATCGCGATCATCTCGGCCTCGCTCTCGTCGCGCGGCGTCGTCTTCTGCGTCGCGCGGTCGGTGCGCAGCGCCGCGCGGTGCCGCGCGTACAAATCGGTGGCGTCGTTACTCGAAAAGCCGGCTTTGAGGTGATCGAGCACGCGCATCGGCGCGCCGTCGGGCGTGTGGCGCAGCGATGCTTCGTACCCGGCGGCGGAACGCGAGATGTCGAACACGACGTCACGCAACGGTTCGAGCGCCGGATCGCACGACAGCAGGTACTCGTGGTTGGAAAGATCGCGCAGCACGTAGTACTCGAGCGAAGCGTAACGCGCGATGCGCGAGATCATCACGCCTTCGAGCGGTACCGCGGCGAACTTCATCCCGCGCTGTGCCATCTCGCGGTCGCGTGCTTCTTCGGGCGGAACCTCGCCACGCTTGACGCGTTCCTCGTACTTGGCGCGCTCGTTCATCACGCCTTGCATCTTGGCGAATGCCGCTTTGACCATCGGATCCGCATGCAGCGCGGCCAACCCCTCGGGGGTCTGCAGCTTCTTGCGCACCGCTTCTTCGCGCAGATAGATCGAACGGCGCGTCTCGCGTTCCATCGCTTCGAGCCGGTCGCGGCGCTTACGCAGCAGCTCGTTGACCTCGTCGAGCTCTTCCGCGGCCTTCGCAGCGGCACGGTAGAACTTGTCGACCGAGTTGAAGGTCATCAGCCGTTCCCAGAACGACGGTGGCTTGACGCCGGTCTTGCGCACGCGGTGCGGCAGCTTGACCGCATACTTCGAGGCCGCCGCCGCGGCGGTGTCCGAGCGCGACTTGGCCAAGGCACGCAAATTGGCGATCTCATCGTTGATCGCTTCGCGGCGTTTGCCGAACGCTTCGCGCAGCTTGGTTTCGGCGTCTCCCGTGATCGCACGGATATAGCGGAGCTTCGCGCTCTCGTACGCTGAAATGGTCGCTTCGTCGCGCTCGAAGTCCGGGACGGCACCGCCCGGCTCGTTTCGAACGTCGTTGCTCAACGGCTCACCTCCCGCACTCGCTCGCGCTTCGGCGAGGCGCCCCGCGACACCCCGGTCCCGCGCATCGCGGCGGTGGTTTCGCGGTGGCACGCCACGCACAGCGTTTCAAGATTGTCGAGGTGGTGCACGCAGCTCAGCGTCCGGTGCGCGCCCATGGCCGGCGAGCGATGGTTGACCTCGAGCCGGTTCGCCGGCCGGCCCGCGCGCCAGGCCCGCATCGCCGCGCGGTACGCGGCATCGCTCTCGAATCGCACCCGCGAGGGACGTTTCGGCGCGCTGAAGCCGCAGCGGCTGCAGCGATACTTGTCCCGGCGCTTCGCCGCGCTGCGGGCCTGGCTCCACCAGTGGTTGTTCCAGAAGGCCTCGCCGCAGCGGTCGCTGCACCACGTCCGCCGCCGCGGCGGCAAGGCTTCCCCGCACCAGGCGCAGCCGCCGGGGCGGGCGCGCGAGAGCGGGCAGGCGGCCAGGAGCGAGGCGCTCTTCGGGGCGCTCAGCGTAAGACGGGTTCGCGCTCGGCGAGCAGCTGGGGCGAACGTTCCCCGGATAGAAAATCAGGCAGCGCGGCAAGCGAGAACTGCATCCCGGTCCAGAACCGGCCGAACTCGCCGAAGCGCGAGGACGCCTCATCGAAGCGCATCTCGTAAACGAGCTTCTTGAACACCAGCGGATCGTCGGCGTACAGGTCGACGCCCCACTCCCAATCGTCGAAGCCGATCGAGCCCGAAATGACTTGGCTGACCAGCCCGTGATAGGAGCGGCCGATCTTGCCGTGCTCGACCATCATCTGCGCGCGCTCCGCGTACGGCAAGTTGTACCAGTTGTCGTCGCCGTCGCGTTTCTTGTTCATCGGATAGAAGCACACGTAGCGGCGGTGCGGGATGCGCGCGAGCAAACGTCCGGCGTTGCGCGGGTCGCGCGCGACCTCGGCCAGCGCCGCATCGAACGCGGCGTTCCACTCATCCGAGTGCACCTTCAAGCCGCGGTCGCGCAGGTCGGCATGGATCTTGGCGGTGTCGCCGTAGAGCCCCAGCTCGAGAACCGAGACGTACGAGGAGAGCGGCTCGAGGTAGTCGCGCAGCGCGAGCTTGTCGGTGCGCGCCTGCGCGACGCCGAGCGCGTCGAACGAACGCGCGTAATGGGTGAGCATGAAATCGCCCTTGTCGCCGAGCAATTGCGCCAGCCCGCAATCGGCGTCGGCGCCGGCCGCGAGTTCGGCAAACAGCGCGGCGGCTTCGGCGGCGATCGTCTGCCGGCGCTCGCGCGCAAGCTCGTCCCAACGGCGGCGGTCGAAACGGAACATCCGGTGCAGGATGCTCCAGCCGTCAAGTGATTCAGGGACGTTGGGGTGCCGCATACGAGCCTCCATGTGACGTGCGCGCGACTTCCGCGTCCACTTCGGCAGTGAGCGCGTCGGGCCGCTCGCGATATTTGGCCCACAGCTGGGGCATGTGCGCGATGTCGCTGACGATCCGCGCGAAGACGGTATTCACCGGCGCCCGCACGCCGGCTTCACGGGCCGCGCGCGCGACCGCGCCGTTGAGGTAATCGACCTCGGTGCGGTTGCGCATCGCGCGCAGATCGAGCAGCAGCGAGGGCGGCTTGCGGCCGCGCGCGCCGGCGATGCGGTTGGCCAGGATCGCGCGCGCGACCGGCGAGGGCAGCGTCGCCACGCCCTGCAGCGCGCGCACCGGATACCGCGGCAGATCGATCGCCGCGATGCCGAGCGCTTTCATCACCGCGCGCACTTCGCGGATCGAGCGCAACTCCAGCTCGAAGGCGTCGCCCGAGTGGACCAGCCGTTCCGGCAGCACGTTGAGGATCGCGCACGAGGCGTTGGCGATGACGTTGAGCGCCAGCTTCGACCACTTCAGCGAGCGGTAGTCGCTCGCCGCGCTCACCGCCAAGCCGGCCGCGCTGAAGGTCGGCAGCAGCCAGTTGTGCGCGACGCTCCCGACCGGCGCGAAGGCGATGCCCCCGGTATTGGCCGCCGACGGCCGGCCGTCGCGATCGGTCTCGACCGGCACGGTCAGCGCGCACGCGACGATCGGATCGGGGCCGAACGCCGCGGCGAGCTTCTCCTCGTTGCCGACGCCGTTCTGCGGCGTGACGATCGCCGCCGACGGCGCGTCGCCGAGCGCACGGCGCAACGTGTCGATCGCGCTGTCGGTATCGTAGGCCTTGACCGCGACGATCGCGAGATCGGCCGCGTACGGTTCGACCGCGGCCGGATCGCGCGGCGCGTAGACGACCTCGTTGCCGCTCGCACGCAAGCGTTCACCCAAGAACCGTCCCACCGCACCGGCGCCGACGATGTAGACCTTCATACGGTTGAAGCCTGGCCCGTGGAACCAAATCCGCCGGATCCACGCTCGGTCTCTTTGGAGAACTCAGTTACCATTCGAAATTCGGGCCGTACGACCGGCAGAAAGATCAATTGCGCGATTCGGTCGCCGGGATTGATGACGATCGCCTCGGTGCCCAAGCCGCTGCGGTTCCAGGCGCTGATCATGAGGGGTCCCGTATAGTCGGCATCGAGGATCCCCACCAAGTTCCCCAAGACGAGGCCCTTTCCGTGTCCCAAGCCGGACCGCGGGACGATGAGCCCCACGATCTGTGGATCGCCGATGTGCACGGAAATCCCCGACGGGATGAGCTGCGCCGGACCCTGAGGCTCCAGGGCTAGCGGCTCGCTTATGCTGGCGAACAAGTCCACAGCTGCCGCCATGGCGCTTTGATAGCGCGGCAATCCCCATCGGTGAACGCGCGGATCGAGCACCTTTACTTCAACGGTCGGGGCCCCGTTTGCACTGCCGGCCGCGAGCGGCTCTGAATTCACACCGTTCCTTTTCGCGTTCGTCCGTGAGTATCTGCTAAAGGCTGGCGACGGTCGCCGGAGCGGTGAGACCGATCAGGAGCCGGAGGTACCAGCCCGACTCGGCGCAGTACCACGGATAAGCGAACCCGGGGGCATACGTCTGCTGGACGGTATTCGCGTACGTGGTCGCGCGGCCGAAGTCGTTCATCTGCAGGGCCACGAACGCGATCGAGACCCAGGGAAACGGGTCGGGCTTCTGGAGGACCGGCCAGCCGGGGAAGGCGCTGGAGAACTGGCTGTACGCGGTTTGCGCGGGCTGTGACGAAGGGGCGACGACACCGTGCAAAATCGGCCAGAGCTGGGTTGTCGCGTCGTACCAATTGCCGTCCTGCGGCCAGGTCAGCGTCCCTTGGCTGTCGACGGCGACGGCAAACTGATTGCGGCCCGGGTTCCAGAGCTCCGCATCGATCGCAGCTTGCACTTGTTGCGCGTGCGCCGAAGCGCTCGCGGCTCCGGCAACGTCTCCGTACACCTGCGCCCGCAAGAATGCGAGATCGAGCAGCCCTTGATAGACCTCGCTGTTGTCCATGACGTACTTCAGGCGATACGTCGGCGTGGCCCAGGTGAGGCCGTCCGCATCGGTGACCGCATCGATCGCCGATGCGATCAGCTCGATGTTGCTGCGTGATCCCGCGACGTAACTTTGCAGTTGCGCGTTGCCGTCACGCCATGCATCGGCCGCGAGCGAGATGAACGTCGCCGCGTACGAGTCGACCGAGTCGGCACTTCCGGTCGAGTTCTCCGACCCGTTTGCTGCAACGTTGTAATCGGTGATCGCGCCGGGTATCGACCACTGATTTCCGGCGTTACTGTGCGCGACGTACCACTGCATCCAGTGCTGGACGTTCGCGAAATCCACGCCGCTATGAAGGGCTCCCATGGCCGCGATGTTTGCGTAGTACGGCTCGATCATCGTACTCGTGTAGAGGATCGCGCCGTCCGATCGCTGCTGGCCCGCCAGGTTCGACGCGACCGTTTGCACTTCGCTCCCGCTCGAACCGCTCGAACCGCTCGGAACGCTCGTTGCCGCCGTCGTAGCGCTCGGCGCCGGCAGGACGCTCGAGCCGCCGCCGCCCCCGCAGGCAGCCAAAACAGCCGCCGTACTTACCGCAACGAGTAACCGCGCACAACCGGAACCCATTCTTATTTTATCGGCAAAAATCGCGCCGAAAAAATACTCGCTCGATACGATCTCTTAACGCGAGCGCCTGAGGAGCAGTGCGGCTACTTGCTCAGCAGCTCGGCCAACTCGGCTTGGAAGCTCTCGACGTCGCGGAACGATCGGTAGACGCTGGCAAAGCGGATATACGCCACCGGATCGACGGCCTTGAGGGCTTCCATCAGCTTCTCGCCGATCAGCGCCGACTGGACCTCGCTCTCGCCGCGGGCGAACATCGAGCGCTCCAGCCCGGCCACGATCTCTTCCATCTGCGCGTCGGAGACGGGGCGCTTCTCGCAGGCCCGGCGCAGCCCGTTGAGGATCTTGTCGCGATTGTACTGCTCGCGGCGGCCGTCTTTCTTGACGACGAACAGGCGCGGGGCTTCCATCCGCTCGTAGGTGGTGAAGCGGTGCTTACAGGCCAGACATTCGCGCCGCCGGCGGACGACGTTTTCATCGTCGCGGGAATCGACGACGCGCGTCTCGCTCTTGCGGCAAGTGGGACAGATCAGGTCGCGGCCCCCGCGGCAGCATGGACCACAACATGTAGTGGTCCAGGACTAGTATACTACGACCTGCCCAACCGAAGGCGCCGACCTAGGAGGCGGCGCCGATCTTGAACATTTTCGTACCGCACACCGGGCACTTGCCCTCGGTCGCGGGACGGCCGTTTTTCATCTGGATCTGGGTCGCGTCTTTCATCTCGCGCTTGGTCTTGCACTTCACGCAGTACGCCTCGGCTGCCATCGGTCTCCCCTTCGTAGTGTGCCCGGACCGCGTATCCGTAACGTCCGGCCGGGCTCGGGCCACGACATTCCGAAGGGCCGGGCGGATTCCTGGCCTTTCTTCGGGGCCCGCGGTCGTGATGGTCCCGCGTGGAGGATACCCTGCGGCGCTTCCTGACCCGGGAGGAATTGGCCGCTTGTGCTTTCGGGCGCCTAAGCGGCACGGCTTTGGCCGGTCTGTGGGTGGCCGGCGACCTGGCGGCGTTGGCCGCCCCGACCGTGGCGGTGGTCGGGACGCGCGCCCCCTCGGAGGACGGCCGGCGCCTGGCCCACCGGCTGGCCGCGGCCCTCGGCGCGGCCGGCGTGTGCGTGGTCTCGGGGCTGGCGCTCGGGATCGACGCGGCGGCCCACGCCGGCGCGCTGGCCGCGAATGCCCCGACGATCGGCGTGCTGGGCGGCGGACACGGCCATTTCTTCCCGCCGCGCAACGCCGAGCTGGCCCGCCGGATGGTGGCCGGCGGCGGTGCGGTCGTCTCGCCCTACCCGCCCGAGCATCCGGCCTACCCCTCGCAGTTCCTGGCCCGCAACGGGATCGTTGCGGCGCTGGCCGACGGCGTGGTCGTGGTCGAGGCCGCGGTCCGCAGCGGCGCCCTGAACACCGCCTCCTGGGCCGCCGACCGCGGCATCCCGGTCATGGCGTTCCCGGGCGACGTCGACCGCCCCAAAGCGGCGGGCTGTCTGGCGCTGATCCGCGACGGCGCGACGCTGGTTCGCGACGCCGCCGACGTGCTGGCCCAGCTCGGCATCGCCGCGCCGAAACCGGCCCCGCCCCGGCCGGCGGCCGCCGGCGATCCGGCCGGCGACCGCATGTTGGCTCGCCTCCGGGAGGGCCCTGCCGACCCCGACGCGTTGGTGGCGGCAAGCGATCTGCCGGCGCCGCTGGCGCTGGCGCGCATCGGCGACCTACTCGCGGCCGGCACGCTGGTCAGCGGTGCCGACGGGCGCTTGCGGCGGTCGTCCGCCTAAGACCGGCGAACCTCGGGCGCACATGCACGTGCGCCTGATCGCGGTCGGCAAGCTGCGCGAGCCCTATTTGATCGCCGCGGCCGACGACTTCCGCCGGCGCCTGCGCCCGTATCACCGGCTCGAGGAGGTCGAGGTCCGGGCCGGCGACGGCGCCGATCCGGGCCGCGCGATGGCCGAGGAGAGCGCGGCGATCCTGCGCTCGATCGCGCCGAGCGACCACGTCTGGTTGCTCGAACGGACCGGCACCGAGTTCTCGAGCGAAGAGCTCGCCGCGCGCATCGAGCGGCTCGCGATCGAAGGCACCTCGCGACTCACGCTCGTGATCGCGGGCACCTACGGCGCCGCGCCGGCGCTGCTCGCGCGCGCGCAGTTGCGCTGGTCGCTCTCCAAATTGACGTTCTTGCACGAATGGGCGCGCGCGCTCGTGCTGGAGCAACTCTATCGCGCGGCGAAGATCGCCGCGAATGAACCCTACCATCACTAGCGACGGCACGCTGCTCGATCTGCCGGCGCTCGCGGCGCGCTTCGAAGCGGCCGCTCACGCGCTTTATCCGGACGGCGAGGCGAACGTCGCGTTCGAACCGCCGCGCCGCGCCGAACACGGCGACGTTGCGACCAACGTCGCTTTCGGCCTGGCCAAGGCGGCGCGCAAGAAACCGGTCGACATCGCCGGCACGATCATCGCGCGCGCGATGGACGACGGCGACGTGCGCGCGACGGTCGCCGACGCGACGGCCGCGGCGGGGTTCATCAATCTGCGCCTGGTGCCGCAGTTCTGGCAGCGTACGATCGCGACCGTGCTGCGCGAAGGCCCCAACTACGGCCGCGGCGCGGACCAAAAGGAACGGATCTCGCTCGAGTACGGCAGCGCGAACCCGACCGGGCCGCTGGTCGTCGTGCAGGGCCGCACGCTCTCGATCGGCGACACGCTCGCGAAGACGCTGCACTTTGCCGGCTACCACGTGTTCACCGAGTGGATCATCAACGACGCGGGCTCGCAATTCGACAAGCTCGCGCGCTCGGTCTACGCCCGCTACATGCAGCTGTGGGACCCCGCGTTTCCGTTTCCGGAGGAAGGCTACCCCGGCGATTACCTCAAGCCGATCGCCGAACGCATTCGCGAGATCGACGGCGAGCGTTGGCGCAGCGCGCCGGAGAGCGAATGGTGGCCGTACTTCGGCACGTTCGCCCGCGACGACAACGTGCGCGAACAGCAAGCCGTCGCGGCGCGCTTCGGCGCGACGCTCGACCTATGGCAGAGCGAGAAAGCGCTGCACGACGCGGGCGCGATCGCGACCGGGATCGAGCGCTTGGGCACCTACGGGCTGACCTACGAGAAGGACGGCGCGCTGTGGCTGCGCACGACCGCCAGCGGCGATTCCGAAGACCGCGTCGTCGTGCGCTCCGACGGGCGGCCGGCGTATTTCGCCAACGACATCGCCTACCATTACGAGAAGCTCCAACGCGCCGATCGCGTGATCGACATCCTCGGGCCCGATCATCACGGCTACATCGCGCGCCTGCGCGCGCTGGCCGACGCGTACGGCCGCAGCGGCGCGATCGAGGTGCTGATCGCCCAGCAGATCACGCTCAAACGGGGCGACGAGATCGTCTCGATGTCCAAGCGCCACGGCGACATCGTGACGCTGGCCGAGATCATCGACGAGGTCGGCGTCGACGCCGCGCGTTTCTTCTTCGTCATGCTTTCGATCGACCAGCCGCTGACGTTCGACCTCCAGCTGGCGAAGGAACAATCCAGCGACAACCCCGTGTACTACGTGCAATACGGGCACGCGCGGATCGCCTCGGTGCTGCGTAAGGCCGACGAACGCGACCCGGAGCTCGTGGCGTCGGCCAAGCGCGGCGAACACCTCGACCGCTTGGCCGAGCCGAGCGAGATCGCGCTGGCGCGCCGCCTGGCCGAGTTCGGTTCGGTCGTCGCGGGCGTGGCGCGCAGCCGCGCGCCGCACCGCTTGCCGAAATACGCGCGCGACGTGGCGGCCGACTTCCACCAGTTCTATTCCGACTGCACGATCTTGAGCGACGACCGCGCGCAAACCGTCGCACGCCTGGGCTTGGCCCTGGCCACGCAGACGGTGCTCGCCAAAGCGCTGGAGCTGTGCGGCGTTACGGCACCCGAAGCGATGTGATCAGACGCCGTTGGCGACGGTAACCGTCACCTCGGGCGTTTCGACGACGATCTCGGGATGCGGCGCCTGCGGATCGTTCTGTTGCACGCGCACGATCCAGGGCAGCGCGAAGTAGGTGAACAGCACGCGCACGAGCGCGGCCGCGGGGACGCCCAAGATCAGTCCCCACAACCCGAACAGCTCGCCGCCGGCGAACACCGCGAACATCACGCCGATCGGCGACACGCCGACCGCATCGCCCATGATCTTCGGCACGAGCACGTTGTCGGCGATGCGCGCGATCACGAAGATCGCGACCGTCACGTAGATCACCATCGCGGTGCCCTGTGGGACGGCCAGCGCCGCGGCGATGACCTGCGCGACGATCATCCCGAAGAACGGCACGGCGTAGCCGATCGAACACACGACCGCGACCAAGAGCGCGAACGCGAAGTGCGCGGGCGCGAGCAGCGCCCAAACCGCCGCGCCGACGATCGCGCACAGCGCCAGCTGACCGGCGACGAAATGCCCGAAAATCGAGGTCACCTCGACCAACAGCGCGTTCGTCTTGGCGCGCCGCGAGACCGGCAGCAGCGCCAACAGGCCGCCGCGCACCGCCCGTCCGCGCGAGAGAAAGAACACCGAGAGGATCAGCGCCGACGCGCCGACCAGAAACGCGTTGACCGTACTCACCAGGATCGCGCCGATCGACGCGAGCGTGAGCGAGAGCATCGTGCCGACGCGGTCGCCGACCTCTGTCTGCATCTGACCGAACGTCGGCAGCGCAACGCGGTCGCCCAGCCGCCCGCGCAGGAACGTTTCGACGTGCGCCACCGCGTCTTGCGACGCGGTCACGTAGTCGCTGGTATGCGAGACCAGAACGACGATCTGGGCGTAGCTGATCGGGACGATCACCAATCCCAGCACGACCAGCGCTCCGACGAGGCACAAGTACACGACCGCGATCGCGGCGCCGCGCGGCATCCAGCGTTCGAGCCGCTGCACCAGCGGTGCCGCGCCGAACGCGATGAACGCCGCCACCAAGAAGATCGAGATCGTGCGCGGGATGCGTTCGGCCACGAAGACCGCCACCGCCAGCGCGAGCAGGACGATGATGCCGATCGTGAGGCGGCGCGCCAGCGAGCCGTTCACAGCGCTTTGGTCATCATGCGGCGCTCGGTGCTGAATCCGAACCGCTCGTAGAGCGCGAGCGCCGGCGTGTTCTCTTCGGTCACCATCAGCGAGAGGTACGGCAGGCCACGCTTGCGGGCCTGATCCTCGATGTGCGCGAGCAGCATGGCCGCAATGCCGCGCCGCCGCCACTCCGGCTCGACCGCCATGTAGGCGATGAACGTCTGTTCGGTCAGCGTGATCTCATCGGGCAGGTCGTAGATCAAGAGCGCGAAGCCGCGCGCCGCGCCGTCGACCTCGGCGATCAAGATGTCGTGTTCGCGCGCGAGCACGTACTCGACGAGCCGCTCGTAGGCGCCTTCGACCAGTGGCGCCAGCGCCACGCGGAGCGACGAAACGCTGGTCGGCGACACGCGCCGCCCCAAGTCCACCACGAAGGCACGATCGCGAACGGTCCCGCGCCGGATCGCGATCGCGTCGCTCACGCGGGTTCCCGCTCCTTAGGAGCGGGAACCCATGCGCGCTCCCGCCACGTGGGCAGCTCCGCTTCGAGCGCGGCAACGAGCTCGCGGTTCTGTTCCGGCAACCCGATCGTGATGCGCAGAAAGTTCGGCATTCCGAGCTTGTCGCCCGAACGCACGATGATCCCGCGCCGCAACAGATCGGTGTACGCCGCCTCGGCGGCTACCGGCACGCGCACGGCGATGAAATTCGCCGCCGAGGGGTACGCGAACAGCCCCAAGCGCCGAAACTCCGCCTCGAGATAGCGCTTGCCTTCGTCGTTCATCGCGATCGTCGCTTCACGGAACTCGGTGTCGTCGAGCGCGGCCGCGGGGGCGCGCGCCGCC
>JBEKXE010000040.1:0-30748 GCA_049512335.1 Candidatus Lustribacter sp. | reverse complement strand
GGCCGTGCTGCAGATCACCGATTCCATCGGATTGGCGCGCTCCAAGGCCGTGATCTCTCCGCCCGGCGCCGTCGTCCAGGCAAAGGACATCGTCAAGTTGACTAAATGGGTTCCTGCGGAGCGCCCCACACTCAGCTTCTATGCGGAGGCCTTCGGCGCCCGCACCGACGCCGCAAGCGTGTGGGCCGATCTCCCGGCGTGCTTGCCGCGCGCGAGCGCGTGGGTGCTCGACGGCATCGCGGGCCCGGATGAGTTGTGGCGAGCCGAGGCGCGCGTCTGGGCACGCATCGAACGCGAAGCCGTACGGCTCAACGCCACCGTGCGCCCCGGCCCCGAGATGATCGTCGGTTTGGTCGCGCTCTTGGCGACCGATGCGCGGCGCACGCGTGCGGCGCTCGAACTTGCGGCGCGCGGGGGCGGCGTCATCGCGCCGTGGTTCGATGCGGTTGCCTGAGCCCGCGCGCATGGAGCGCGTGGCGATCGTCGCGCCGGTGAGCCGCATGACGGCCGTCCTCGGCGCCGTTGCGGCGGCCGGCGTCGTCGAGCCCGACATCTTGCTCTCCGCTTCGGGCGGCACGATCGCCGGCGCGTCGCTCGAAAGCGTCAGCGCCTCCGCGGTCACCCACGGAAGCGTCGCCGCCGTCGCCGGTTGGAGCCCCGCGGCCGCGATCGATCCGCTCGCAGCACAACTCGCGCCGCTGGGCGGCGGCGTGGTCACGCTGCCGGTGCCGCCCGGCGCCGAACCGCCGACGCTGGTGCGCGGCGGTAGCGCCTTCCAGCCGCTCGTCGACGTCTACGCGACGATTCCGTACGCCGACGTCAACCCGTCGTTGTTCGCCGGCTTGGCGTACATCCTGATGTTCGGCATGATGTTCGGCGACGTCGGACACGGTGCGCTGCTGCTCGCCGGCGGCATCTGGATGTGGCGCGCGCCGTCCGGGCCGCTGGCGCGCTATCGCAAAGCCGCACCGTTCGTCGCCGGTGCCGGCCTCACGAGCATGGCGTTCGGTGTGGCGTACGGCGAGGCGTTCGGACCGACCGGACTCGTGCGGGCGCTGTGGCTCGAGCCGCTGAGCCAACCGGTCACGTTGATCGTGGCCGCCATCGGGGTCGGCGCCGTGTTGCTGGCGATCTCGTACGGCCTCGGAAGCGCCAATCGCTGGCGTGAAGGCGGCCCGGCTTTCGCGCTGCTCGCGCTCTCCGGGTTCGCCGGCAGCGCGCTCTATCTCGGCTTCGCGCTGATCGCAGCCGGCTGGTTCGCGCGATCCGGCGCATTGACCACTGCCGGCATCGTCGCGAGCATCGGCGGCGCGGTGCTCGGATACGCCGGGTTGTACGCGCAGTCCGGTGGACATGCGGCCGGCGCGTTGGAGGCCGGCGTCGAGGTGTTCGATGCGGTGATCCGTTTGGGCGCGAACACGGTGTCGTTCGCGCGGCTCGCGGCCTTCGGCCTCACGCACGCGGCGATCGGCGGCATCGTGTGGTCCGGGACCACGGCGCTCGCCGGACGCGGCGGCGGATGGTTCGCTCTCGCCGCGCTCGTCTTCGTGCTCGGAAACGCGCTCGCGTTCACGCTCGAGGCGCTAGTCGCCGGCATTCAAGCCTTGCGCCTCGACTATTACGAGCTGTTTTCGCGTATCTTCATCTCGACCGGCCGCGCGTTTGCGCCCTGGCACCTCTCGGCCTCAGAATAAGGAGACCCGATGTTCGTTCGTTTCTTGCTCTCGTTACTGGGGTTCGTCATCGCGACGACGGCGCTGGCCGGCGCCACGACGGAGTCGCCGGCGGCCGGTCAAGCGCTCATGGGAGCGGCGATCGCGGTCGCCGGATCGTCGATCGGCGCGGCGATCGCGGTGGCCTACACGGGTTCCGCCGCGTTGGCGGCGATCAGCGAGCGGCCCGAAGTCTTCGGTCGCGCGATGGTGATCGTCGGTCTCGCCGAAGGCATCGCGATCTACGGGCTCGTCGTCGCGATCATCCTGATCGGTCATGCCTAGTGAGCCGGATCGTCGTGCTCGGTGAGGGCACGCGGGTTGCGCCGTTCGCGCTGGCCGGCGCCGGCGTCGTTGCCGCCGAGGATGCGCCGAGCGTATGCGCGGCATGGCGCGCGCTCGCTGCGGACGTTGCGATCGTCGTGCTGACGCCGGCGGCCGCAGCGGCGGTCGCGGCGGCCGGGCTCACACCGCGCGCCGGTGCGCTCGCGGTGACGTTGCCGTGAACTCGAACGAGCGGAGCGATGCGTTGGCGGCCGTGGCGCGGGCACTGCACGATGACGCGCAGCAGGCCGCCGAGACGGCCCGTGCAAACGCGCGGACCGACGCGGCCGCGCTCGAGGCGAAAGCGGCCGCCGAGGCCGAGGGCATTGCCGCTCGAGCGCGAGCGGACGGCGAAGCGGTCGCAGCGCGTTCGGCTGCGCTCGCGCTCGCGGCCGCGCGTCGCACCGCGCGTGAGGCGGTGCTCGGCGCGCAGCGCCGTGGCTACGATCTCGTGCGGCGAGCGGTGCTCGACGAACTCGCCGCGCGCAGCGATTCGGTTGCGGTGCGTGCGCTGGTGGGGCGTCTCGGCGACGCGGCGCGCGCACGACTCGGAACCGCGGCGCAGGTTCGGGTTCGTCCGGCGAGCGGGGCACGCATCGGAGCCGTGGCCGAGACGGAAACGTCGCGCGTTGAAGCGACCGCCGACGCCCTCGTCGATCGCGCCATGAACGAACAACACGAGCGGATCGCACAGCTATGGACGTGAGCGGCCGCATTCGGCGCATCAACGGGCCGTTGGTCGAAGTCGAAGGACTCGCCAACGTGGCGATGCTCGATCTCGTCGCGCTCGGCGAGGGGAAGCTGCCGGGCGAGGTGATCGCCATCGATGCCGATGTCGTGACCGTGCAAGCCTACGAGCCGTTGGGCGGGATCGCCACCGGAGCGCCGGCGCTGGCGCAGGGCCTGCCGTTGTTCGCCGCGCTCGGGCCGGGGCTGCTGGGCGGCATCTTCGACGGTTTGTTGCGGCCGCTCGCCGACGCCGGTGACATGATTCTGCCCCGCTCGCTCGACGTCTCCGGAGCGCGTTCGTGGCCGTTCGAACCGCGCGCCGAGCGCGGTTCGGTGCTCGGGCCGGGCGCGCTGCTCGGCGTCGTGCAGACCGGCGTGATCGAACACCGCGTGCTGGTGCCGCCCGGAATTTCCGGCGTGCTCGAGGAGATTGCACCGGCCGGAACGATCGCCGATGACGGCGTCGTTGCCACGCTCGCCGGCCGCTCGATCGGCCTGGTCGAACGCTGGCCGATCCGCCGTTCACGCCCGGTGCGCAGCCGTTTGGGCGCCGAGGCGCCGCTCGCCACCGGCCAGCGCGTCATCGACATGTTCTTTCCGATCGCGAAGGGCGCGACGGCAGCAGTTCCCGGCGGCTTCGGAACGGGCAAGACGATGCTCTTGCAGCAGATCTTGAAATGGTGCGATGCGGACGTGATCGTGTTCGTGGGCTGCGGCGAACGCGGGAACGAACTCGCCGATGCGTTGGCCGATATGCGCGCGCTCACCGATCCGCGGACGGGACGCAGCCTGCTCGAACGCACCGTCGTGATCGCCAACACCTCGAACATGCCGGTGATGGGCCGCGAGGCGAGCATCTACGCCGGCATGACCGTCGCCGAATTCTATCGCGACATGGGGTACGACGCCGTGCTGCTCGCCGACTCGACGTCGCGCTGGGCCGAAGCGTTACGTGAGTTCTCGTCGCGCAGCGGCGAGCTGCCGGCGGAAGAGGGGTACCCGGCCGGCTTGTCGTCGGCGCTGGCGGCGTTCTACGAACGCGCCGGCAGCGTGATGACGCTCGGCGCGCGGCGCGGTTCGGTGACGGCAATCGGCGCCGTTTCACCGCCCGGCGGGGACATGACGGAGCCGGTGACCGCGCACACCGAGCGCTTCGTGCGCTGCCTGTGGTCGCTCGATCGCGATCTGGCGTACGCGCGCCACTATCCGGCGGTGACGTGGCGGCGCTCGTTCGCGCGCGACGTCGACGCGATCGGTGCGTGGCACGCGGCGGCGGGCCGGCCCGAGTGGGCTCACGAGCGCGCGCGCGCGCTGGGATTGCTCGGTGACGCCGACCGGCTCGAATCGATCGTCGAACTCGTCGGGGTGCCGGCGCTGCCGGCGCGCGAGCGCATGGTGCTGCTGGCCGGACGTTTCTTGCGCGAGGGCGTGCTGCAGCAGAACGCGTTGAGCGACAACGATGCCACCTGCAATGCCGCCAAACAGTCGGCGCTGCTCGCGCTCGTGCTGGCCGTCTACGATCGCTGCACCGCGCTGGTCGACGGCGGCGTGCCGGCCGCGGTGATCGAGGAACTCGATCTCGCGCGCGTCGCGCGCGTTCGCGACGAGACCGGTCCGACCGACGCGGCCGGCGTGCTGGCGGCCCAGCGCGAGATCTTGGCCGCCTTGGAGAAGGTCGCGTGAGCGACGCAACGACGGTGGCGCTGCCGATCGAACACCGCGGCGCGCGCAGCGCGGCCGGCCCGTTGCTGGTCGTGAGCGGCGTCGCCGGGCAGGCCGGCTGGGACGAATTCGTGACGATTCACCTGCCGTCGGGCGAGCGGCGGCGCGGGCTCGTGCTCGAGGTCGATCGCGATCTCGCCGTCGTCCAAGTGCTGCAAGGAACGGACGGGATCGATCCGGACGACGTCGGCGTCGCGTTCGAGGGCCGGCCGTTCGAGATTCCGGTGGGGGCCGGCTGGTTGGGCCGCGTGTGGAACGGCATGGGCGAACCGCTCGACGGCGGTCCGCCGATGCTCGGCGCGCAGCGGCGGCCGGTCTCCGGCGTACCGATCAATCCCGTTGCGCGCGAGGTTCCGCAAGATCCGATCGTCACCGGAATCTCGGTGATCGACGCGCTGATGACGCTCGTGCGCGGCCAGAAGTTGCCGGTGTTCTCGTCGGCCGGGCTACCGCATCTCGAGCTGGCGGCGCAGCTGGCGGCCCAAGCGAACGCCGGCGGCGAGCCGTTCAAGGTCGTCGTCGCGACGATGGGCTTGACGCATGCCGATGCCGCGACGCTGCGCGACGCGCTCGAAACGCGCACCGCTGCCGGCGAGCTCGCGCTCTTTCTCGATACCGCCGACGATCCGGTCGTGCAGCGCATTCTCACGCCGCGCGTGGCGCTGACGGTCGCCGAACATCTGGCCTTCGACCTCGAGCAGCACGTGCTCGTGATCCTGGCCGACATGACGAGTTATTGTGAAGCCTTGCGCGAGGTCTCGGCGGCGCGCGGCGAGATTCCGGGGCGGCGTGCATATCCCGGGTATCTGTACAGCGATCTGGCGTCGATCTACGAGCGCTGCGGGAGAATCCGCGGCCGGCGCGGATCGCTGACGCTGGTGCCGGTGCTGACGATGCCGGCCGGCGACATCACGCACCCGATTCCCGATCTGACCGGCTACATCACCGAAGGGCAGATCGTGCTCTCACCGCAGCCGCAGACCGCCGATTTCTATCCACCCGTCGACGTCCTCGCCTCGCTGTCGCGTTTGATGCGCAAAGGCACCGGCGCCGGCCGCACCCGCGCCGATCATCCGGCTGCCGCCGCGCAGCTGCTGGCGGCGCTGGCCCGCGCGCGCACCGCGCGCGATCTGGCCGATCTCATCGGTGAGGCCGCGCTGACCGAAACCGATCGGCGCTACCTCGTCTGCGCGCGAGCGTTCAACGAACGGCTGGTCCGGCAAGGGGTCGATGAAGCGCGCACGCTCGACGACACGCTCGCCCGCGTGTGGGAGGTGCTCTCCGTATTGCCGCGCCGCGAGCTGACGATGCTCCCCAGCAGCGTCATCGACGAGCACTACGCCGGTGCCCGCCGTGCCTGAACGCGTGCCCGCGGGCCGGGCCGGGCGCCTGTGGTTGATCGACCGGTTGGCCGCCGCGCAACGCGGCGCGGAACTGCTCGACCGCAAACGCCAGCTCCTACGGCGCGATCGCGACCGCTTGCGGCTGTTGGCGGAGCGGCGCCGCAGCGAGTTGGAGGCGGCGTTTGCCGACGCCGAACAGTGGGCGTTGCGTGCCGCGCTGCTCGGCGGCGCGGCGGAGCTGGCCCTCGTTGCGCGTTCCGTCGCGGATCGCGCCGAGGTGACCGTTACGTGGCAGAACACGATGGGGGCCGTGCATCCCGGAGATGCGCGCTGCCGGTTGCCGGTGCTCGCGCCGATCGACGGTGCGGCGAGCAACGCCGCACTCGCGCCGACCGCAGCGGCGTATCGCCGGGTGCTCGACCTCGCCGCCGGCGTCGCCGTCGCCGAGTCGGCCCGCGATCTGGTCGCCGCCGAGCTGGCGGCAACGCAGCGCCGGCTGCGCGCAATCGCCCATCATCGGGTGCCGGCATTGGGTGCCGCGCTGCAGCAGCTCGAACAGCAACTCGACGAGCACGAACGCGAGGACCGCGTGATCGAGCGCTGGGCGCGCCGGCGGCGCGGCGGAGGTGAACGATGAATCGCATATTGATCGCGGTCGACGATTCGGTCCCGAGCCTCGCTGCGGCGCGGTATGCGTTCTCCCTGGCCGTGGGATGGCGGAGTACGGTGCGGCTGCTCACGGCGATCGCCGACGAGACGGCGCGCGCCGCGGGCCTGAAGTTACTCGATCACGTTGCGCGCGAAGCGCACGCAGCCGGCCTCGACGAGGCGCATGTCGAGACGACCGTCGTGGCCGGTGAGGCGTTTGCCTGTATCTTGCACGAAGCGCAGGCGTGGAAAGCCGAGCTGATCGTCATGGCGGTCTCGCACCGTGACGCGCTGCGTTCGCCCTACGTCGGCAGCCAAACGGAACACGTGCTCGAGTTCGCCGAGTGCCCGGTGCTCATCGTGCCGCACGACTGAGCGACGGCGTTACGGCGAATGCGTAGGCAGCCCTTGCGGGGTGACGTCGTAGAACTGCGCCTTGGGGTCGACGCCGGGCCGGAGATCGCTTGGTTCGGCCACGCCGGCCGGACCCAAGCTGCGAACGAAGCGATAGATCGCGCGCTGATCCGCGACCGTGAGCACGCGCAGGTTCGTCCATTGCATCGGCGGATGACCCCCGCGCGTGTGAATCATGAACAGCCACTGGCTCTCGCTGATCTGCTGGAAACGCATGCGGAGGTTGGCCGGATAGACGGTGCCCCACGGGCCGCGAAACCCGATCGTATTGCCGGTGAGCCACTGCGAGACCGGGATATTCCCGTCGTTCTCGGCCCAGCCCGGCGTATGACAGCTATTGCACGCGCCGAATGCGACGAGGTATTTTCCGCGCGCGATGTCCGCCGCCGAGGGCGCCGGTTGCGTCGCGGCTCGGGCACCGAGCATTGAACTGCCGAACGCAAAGACGACGAACGCAAGTAACCAGAGCTTCATCCCGCGAGCTTCAGCGCCGGCCAAGCCGGTTCATGCGGCGGCGACGCTACGGCGGGTATGCTGCAATGCACGACGACGGCCGAGGCATCGTCGCACAGCCGGTCTCCGGCATGCGCTCGGGCTGCTTCGACGAGCGCGTGGGCCGGATCGCCGGCGCTGCGCAGCGCGCGCACAACGGCAGCGGCGGCGCGATGCCGCCCGAAGAAGTCGTACTCACCCTCGGGACGGCTGTCGCCGACGCCGTCCGAGGCAATGACGAAGCAACCCTGCTCCGGCAACTGCACGAGCGCATCACAGGGATTCAACGTGAGCGGGATGCCGAGCATCGGCGCCGTCGGGCGCAGCGGGTAGACGCGGCCGTCACGGTCGAGCGTGAACGCGAGGTCGTGCCCGGCCGATGCATAGATCGCCACGCCGGTAGCCGGATTCAGTATTGCAGCGAACGCGACGGCATACGGCAGGTCGTCCGGGAAGGCGCGCAACGCGTCGTCACCGGCTGCCAGGGCTTCTGCCGGCGACCCGTCCGCGATCAGGCGGCGCAGCACGGCGCTCGAGACGGACGAAGCGAGCAACGAGCGTGACTGGCCGTGACCGGCGACGTCCACCAAAACGGTTGCAATGCGCGCGTCCGGTAAGGGGACGGCGATGGCGACGTCGCCGCACGGCCCGGGCTCATCGTGCACCGCGCGCACCGCGCGCGACGCCCGGATGGTCCGCCGTAAGGAACCCGGAACGGTATGATCGCCGTACGCACTAACGGACAACGTCGTCATGCGCTTAGTGTGCCAACTCAGCATGAAGCGTGTGTGAAGGTTGTGTGCTCGGCGTCACCGCAACCGGACGCGGGCCGAGAATCTGTGCGAGTGCGGACGTGTCGACCGTTTCTTCCTTCAATAGCGCGGCCGCGAGCGCATCGAGCCGGACCCGCTCGTCGCAGAGGATCGTCGTGGCCTGCGTTTCGGCCGCCGCCAGCAAATCGGTAACGCTGCGATCGATGCGCGCCGCGGTCGCTTCGCCGTAGTCGCGCGCCCCCTGCGTCAGCTCGTAGCCGAGGAACGGCTGCTCTTCGTCGTTCGCGAACGCAACGGCGCCGAGCTCGCCCATGCCCCACTGCGTGACCATGCGCCGAGCCAGCCGCGTCGCTTCGATCAGGTCGTTCTGCACGCCGGTCGTGGTGTCGCCCAGCACGAGCGTTTCGGCGGCATGGCCGCCCATCATCACCGCCAGCCGGTTGCGGAGGTACGCCGCGCCGAGATTGCGCCGTTCGACCTCCGGTAGTTGTTCGGTGCGGCCCAGAGCTTGGCCACGCGGCAGAATCGTCACCTTGCGGACCGGATCGGCACCGGCGATCATCCAGGCGACGACCGTATGGCCGGCCTCATGATAGGCGACGGTGCGGCGTTCGGCCGAGTCGCGCAACGCCGCATGGGCTGCGCCCAAGCGCACCTTGTCGTGCGCCTCGTCGAAGTCGGCCATCGTGACGAATTCCCGCTCGTGGCGCGCGGCGGAAAGCGCGGCTTCATTGCAGAGGTTCGCGAGGTCGGCGCCGCTGAAGCCCGTCGTCTCGGCGGCGATCCCCGGCAGATCGACGTCCGCACCGAGCGGCAACGGGCGAACGTGCACGCGCAGGATCGCCTCGCGGCCGTCGCGTTCCGGCAACTCGATCACGACTTGACGGTCGAACCGGCCCGGCCGCAAGAGCGCCGGATCCAGCACGTCCGGCCGGTTGGTGGCGGCCAGGATGATGACGTCGGAGTGGTTGTCGAAGCCGTCGAGTTCGCCGAGCAGCTGGTTGAGCGTCTGTTCGCGCTCGTCGTTGGTGTTACCGATGCCCGCTCCGCGCCGGCGGCCGACGGCATCGAGTTCGTCGATGAAGACGATCGCCGGCGCCGCCTCCTTGGCCTGACGGAAGAGGTCGCGCACGCGGCTCGCACCGACGCCGACGAACATCTCGACGAACTCGGACGCGTTGAGGCTGAAGAACGGCACGCGCGCCTCGCCGGCGACCGCGCGTGCGAGCAGCGTTTTACCCGTGCCGGGTGAGCCGACGAGGAGAATGCCGCGCGGGATCGTGGCGCCGAGGCGATGGTACTTCTCGGGATGGACCAGGAAGTCGATCTCCTCTTGCAGCTCGGCCTTGGCATCGTCGGCGGCCGCGACGTCGGCAAACGTCACCGGCGGCTGATCGCTGCGGTATCGCTGCGGGCTCGAGCGTCCGAATTGGCCGGCGCTATTGACTGCCGCGCCGCGATTCATCCAGACGATCAGCCCGACGAGCAACAGCACCGGAGCGGCCTGCAGCAGCAGTTGCACGAACCACGACGAAGCGGAGCTCGTCGCTTCGATCCGCACGTGCTCGCTGATCAGCAACGGCAACAACGACCGGTCGCCGACCGAGGTCGGGAAGGTCGTCGTGAACGCGCTGTAGAGGGTCTGCGGTGCGGGCGGCTGCGCGTCGGCATCGGCGATGGCCTGACGCAGCGTGCCGCTGATCTGATCGCCGGCGATCGCGACGCTCGCGACGTTGCCGCCGTGCAGCTGCGCCAAGAACGAGGAGTACGGCAGCGAGAGCTGCGTCGTCGGGCGCAACGAGAAGGCCAGCGCAAGCCACAACAGCAGCATGAGCGCCGCAAACCACCAGGCGGTGAAGAATTTCCGCAGCCGCTGGTCGTCCGGTGGTTTCGACGTCATGCCGTTGCTTCGATCGGGACTCAGGCGTTGACCAGCGTGTGGTTTTCCACGTTGGCGACGCCGGGAACCGAATAGGCGGCGCGTGCCGCGTCCTCGTGCTCGGCCCACGAGTGGACCGAACCGTACAGTTTGACCGTGCCGTTCGCGCCGGCTTCAATGACGACGCGGTTGGCGTCGATCTGCGCGCTGCGTTCGAACGTCTCGCGGATCCGCTCGCTTACATCTTCGGCCGCGAAGCTGCGCGGGATAACGTTGATCGAATTCGAGATGCCGGTCACGCCGGCCAGATTACGGACGGCCCGCTCGGCGTTGGCTTTGAAATATTGCCAATTGACGTGCCCCTCGAGCGTCAGCCAACCGTTCTCGACCGTGACGGTGATCGCGTCCTTCGGCAGGGTGCTCTCCCAGTCGAGCACGTTGAGGGCGGCGGCAACGATCTCCGCATCGCTGCGTTGATGCAACGCCGGCAGCTCGACTTCGATCTCCAGGGCCACGCCCTTGACGCCGGAGACGCGCTTGGCAGCCTTTTCGGCGGCGACTTTCTCGGCGTAACTCGAGACCATGCCGGTCAGCGTGACGACGCCGTCTTTGGCGCCGACGCCGATGCGCGCGGCATCGACGCTCGGGTCGAACGCCAACTCCTCGGCAACGTCCTCCTGCAGTCCTAGATCCGTTTTCATGTGCTCTCCTCGTGTGGTGCGCCGGCGCGATGCAGCCGGATGCACGTCAATTGTCGGATCATCGTTCGAAGAGCGTGTGAAGTCCGCGCGCGACCGGTCTTCATTCCGTGAGGGCTTGAAGATCTTGTGAAGACGCCGCGGGCCGGGCCTTCATCCGTCCGGATTAGTGTGACGGGCGACCCTGATGACTGACCTCTTGACCGATCCGTTACTCGGCCGTGCCGTCGAAATTTTTTCCGTCAACGGCATCCGGTATGAAGGGGTCGTCATGTCGATTCGTGACCGCGGAGAAATGGGTGAACTCTTCGAGCTCGGGTCGCATGACGATCCGACGTATCACCGGCTAGTGTACGTTACCGATCGGCTGGTGCAAATTCGCGGCCGCTCCGTTTCCAAGGCGCAGCGGCAAGCTCCGTAGCCGCCGGCCGGTCGCGGCGAACACGGCGTTCGCAACCGCCGGGGCGATCGGCGGCACACCGCACTCGCCCGCACCGCTGGGCGCTTCCGTACTCGCAAGAACGTGGACCTCGACGCGCGGCATCTCCGCCATGGTCAGCAGCGGGAAATCGTGGAAGCCGGTTTGCACGACGTGGCCGTGCTCGAGCGTGATCTCGGCCTTGAGTGCCGCGGTCAAACCGAAACCGATCGCGCCCTCGATCTGCGCGCGAACCGTATCGGGATTGACCGCAAACCCGCAGTCGACCGCGCAGACGACGCGGTGGACGGCGATCCGTCCGTCATGGATCGAGATCTCCGCCACTTGGGCAGCCCAGCCGCCGTGGGCTGCATACAGCGCCACGCCCTGAAAACGCTCGGCAGGCGCACGGCCCCAACCGGCCTGCGCCGCGGCGAGCTCGAGAACGGCGCGATGGCGCGCCGTGGGCGGCAGGTTCGCCAGCCGATACGCGACCGGATCGGCCTGCGCCGCGGCGGCCAGCTCGTCGATGAAGCACTCGATCGCGAACGCATTTTGCGAGGCCCCGACCGAACGCCAGAAGCCGGTCGGCACGCCGGGATCTTCATCGACGCACTCGACGCGCAGATTCGGAATGGCGTACGGGATGTCGACGCCGTCGAAGGCGAGTTTCGGCCCGGCGATGCGCATCAGCAGCGCGGTGGGCTGTCCGGCGCCGTCGAGCGCGGCCCGCAAATGGATCGCGCTGCTTGGCCGGTAGCGGTCGTGTTGCAGATCGTCGGCCCGCGTCCAGGCCAACTGCACCGGGACGCCCTCGTGTTGCGCGATTTGCACCGCTTGGGTGACGACGTCCGGGACCGAGCGGCGGCCGAAGCCGCCGCCGAGATAGGTCGTGTGGATGCGCACGGCGCCGGGCGGCAGACCGGCGGCCTCGGCGGCCGCGGCTTGCGCCATGCTCTGCCCTTGCGTGGGGATCCAGACGTCGCAATGTCCGTTCTCGAGCCGGACGGTGCAGTTGATCGGTTCGATCGGCGCGTGCGCGACGTACGGCGTCGCGTAGTCGGCACCGACGGGGTTCGTTGCGGCGTCCAGGACGCGTACGGCGTCGCCGATCTCCGATTGCACCGCGCCCGGGCGCTCGAGTGCCGCCTGCAGCTCGGCGCGGGTGCCGTTCGTCGAGAGCGTGTCGTCACCGGTCGTCCAAGTCGCCTCGACACCGGACCGTCCGCGAAATGCCGACCACAGATCGTCCGCCACGATCGCGACGCCGTCGCCGATCGCGAAAACGTCGCGCACGCCCGCGAGCTCGAGTGCCGCGCGCGCGTCGATCGTGAGAACTTTCGCTCCGATGCGGGGCGGAAGGATTACCGTGGCAGCGCGCATGTTCGGCAGCGTCACGTCGAGGCCGAAGCAACTGCGCCCGGCAATGTGTTCGGGTATCTCGAGCCGCGCCGTCGCGTGGCCGAGCAGACGATACGCGGCGGGGTCCTTGAGCGGAGGGTTCGCGACCGCCGGCAACGCCGCGGCGGCGGCCGCGAGCAAACCGTATTCGACGCGCCGCATGCCGGCCGCGTCGGTGACCGCACCGTCTGCGGTGCGGCAGTTCTCAGGCGCCGTGCCCCATTGGGCGGCAGCGACGGCGATGAGGCGCGCGCGGGCGTCGGCACCGGCGCGCCGCACGCGCAGCCAGGCGTTGCACATGCTCATGCTGCCGACGGTGATCTGCGCGTGGATGACCGGGTTGTCGTAGACGTGATCCGCGGGCGCGAACTCGGTGCGCACGCGCTCGAGCGAGACGTCGAGCTCCTCGGCGACGAGCATCGCGAGCGCCGTATTGACGCCTTGGCCCATCTCCGAACGCTCGATCGTCACGATCGTCGTGCCGTCGGCCGCGATGGACACCCACGGGTTGAAGCGGAAGCGCTCCCCCGTCCACTGCAGTGGCGGGGGCGGCAGCGGGACGGCCGGAAACGGCGGATTCGTCCAGTCCAGCCGGGCGGCGCGGTGCACTGCATCGCGGATGCGCTGGTAGGAACCGCAGCGGCAGAGGACGTGCTCGAACGCCGCGTCGATCTCCGCGTCGCTCGGATCGGTCACGCGCTCCAGCAGCGCCTCGGCCGTGACGACGACGCCGGGCTGACAGTAGCCGCACTGCGGCACCTGTTCGGCCATCCAGGCGCGAAAGACGGCGCGATTCGGACAGGCAGCGAGCCCTTCGATCGTGCGCACGTCCTTGCCGGCGGTCTCGGCGAGGGTGACCGTGCACGATGGGACCGCGGCCCCATCGATCTGCACGGTGCACGCGCCGCACCCGCCGTGGCCGCAACCGAACTTCGTGCCCTTCAGACCGAGCCGGTCGCGCAGATACCACAAGAGAGGCCGCGCCGCATCGAGGGCTGCGACGTGCCGCGAGATGCCGTTGACGGTCAAAACCGCGGGCGCGGTTCGGGGTGCTACGGTTGACATGGTTCGATGAAACGCCGCGCGCATGAACGTCCGGCGAAGGCGCTGAGCGCTCATCCCTCATCGCACGTTCACATCGTGGCGCCACAATCGATTCATGGACACGAACTTGTTCTCGCGAATCGTCGTCGGGGTCGACCCGTCCGATCCGTCAAAAGACGCCGTAACGTATGCCGCGCGGTTGGCCCGCGATCATGGCGGCCGGCTCTTACTGTGCAGCGCCGTGAATTGGATCCCCGTTATGGCCGACGCGTCGTCGGCCGGGGTGATCACCGACGCGCAGGCGATCATCGACGGCTTGCAAGAGGAAGCCGACGAACTGCTCGCCCGTGCGCTCGGAGTCGCCAAGCGGCTCGGCGTCGAGGCCGAGCGGTACGATCCGCAGGGGAACCCGGCCGACGAGATCCTCACGCTGGCGCGCGAGCAGGCTGCCAGCCTGATCGTCATGGGCACCCACGGCCGGCGCGGGCTCGCGCGCATGTTCATCGGCAGCACGACCGAGGCGGTGTTGCGCGGGAGCACGATTCCCGTGCTTACGCTGCGCGCCGATCCGGCGCCGGGCCGCGAAGCGGAGCGCTGCCTGCAGCGGGTGCTGGTGGCCGTCGACGATTCGCCGCCGTCCGACGCGGCGCTGGCCGCCGCGTACGCGTTGCCGGCCGACGATCGCCGCGAACTGTTCGTCTACAGCGTCGTCGAGATTCTGGCACCGCCGGGCCTCGCCGCCGCGGCGTACGAACGCGAGCGGCACGCGGAAGCGCGCGCCACGATTCAACGTGCGAGCGACGCCGCCAGCGCTCACGGCGTCGAAATCCAGGGCTGTGCGCTGGAGGGACGGCCGGCTGAGGTCATCGTCGCGGCCGCCCGCGAGAAGAAGGCCGATCTCATCGTCGTCGGCAGTCATGGCCGGCGCGGCGTGCGGCGGTTCTTCTTGGGCAGCGTCGCCGAGCACATCGTGCGGATTTCGCCGGTGCCGACCTTGATCGTCCGCACGGCCGCGGCCGTTGTCGCGGCGGTCGCGCAAGCGCCGGGAGTGCCGGCGCATGTTTGAGCGCGAGCAGCCTCCGCTCCACCTCTCCGATGCCGTCCTCTCGACGCGCGAGGGGGAACGTCAGATCATGACCTTGCCGCCGCAGATGTTCCTGATGTACCTCGGCTGGGAGAACGTGTGCGAAGGGCGCGCACCGGCGCCGTACGTGCGCGAGCGCAGCCAACCGGCCGCAGCCGAACCCGCTGCGTTCATCGCCGCGCTGTGGCTCGGCGTCGCGGTCTTCGCCGGCGGCGCGCTCTGGCTGGCCTTTCACTGACGCGCGCCGCGGGCCGCTACCCGACGACTTTGTAGCCGACCCCCTGGATCGTCGTGATGTAGCGCGGACGGTGCGGGTCGTCGCCGATCTTGCTGCGCAGGTTGGCGATGTGCTTGTCGAGGGTGCGGTCGAAGACCTCGGTCGAATCGGAGTTGATCTTGTCGAGAAGTTGCGCCCGTGAGAGCGCGACGCCGACGTTCTGCGTCAAGACGTCGAGGATGCGGTACTCCATCGGGGTCAGTTTGATCAGGGTCCCGTTGACGCGCACCTCGTGCCCGGTCCGGTCGATCGTCAGGTCGCCGACCTGCTGGACGTCGTGCTCGACGCGCGTGCTCGCCGGCTTGCGTTCGGTGCGGCGGATGACGTTCTTGACCCGGGCGACGACTTCGCGCGGATTGAACGGCTTCGCGATGTAGTCGTCGGCGCCGAGCTCGAGGCCGACAATGCGGTCGAGCGCCTCGTCACGTGACGTGACCATCAAAATCGGCACGTCGGATGCCTTGCGAATTTCCTTGAATACCTCGACGCCCGACATAAGCGGCAGGTTGAGATCGAGCAGCACGATGTCGAAGGGTTCGGACAGCGCGACCTTTAGACCGGCGGCGCCGTCCGCGGCCGTAGTGACGACGAAGCCTTCGTCCCGAAGGTAGGTTTGGAGTATTTCGGCGATCGCCGGCTCGTCGTCGACGACCAGGGCGCGCCGCTGCTTGAACGCGGCATCTTGATCCACGACCGGACCCTTCGGCCCACGGCGAAAGGCTCCCCGTTTGTTCGGTGGGAACGGAGGGACTCGCGGCAGCACCGAACGTCGAGCCGGAGCGAGGTTATGGATAGGGCGATTTTGCACGATATTCGCAATGAGCTGGCGGTAGCCACCGGCACTATTCATGCGTTCATCGACGGCAAGCTCCCGACCGACCCCAATTCGCTGGGCCGCGTGCTCGCGGCCCTCGAGAACGTCGATTCGCTGCTGACCGAATTCCGCTCCACGATCCGTCCGCCCGAGCCCGGCCGAGAGCGGTTGTTGCAAGCGATCGTTGAGGGATCGCCGTTCGCGCAGATCGTCGTCAACCAAAGCGGCAAGATCACGCTGGTGAACGTTCAGGCCGAGCGGATGTTCGGCTACGCCCGGGAAGAACTACTCGGTCAGGCGATCGAGATGCTGGTGCCGGCGCGCTTCCGCCGCGGCCACCCCCACCTGCGCGATTCCTACAACGAAGCCCCGAGCGCGCGCCCGATGGGCGGGGGGCGCGAGCTGTTCGGGCGGCGCAGCGACGGCAGCGAGTTCCCGGTTGAGATCGGGCTGAATCCGATCGAGACGGAGGCCGGCACCTTCACGCTGGCGGCGGTCAGTGACATCACCGAGCGCAAACGCTCGGAGGAGCTGGCCGGGGTCCGTCAGCACGCCGCGGAGATCCAGGAGCTAAACGACGAGCTCGCCGCCGCATCGCGCTTCAAGTCGGAGTTCGTGGCCACGATGAGCCACGAGCTACGCACTCCCCTCACGGCGATCATCGGTTCGGCCGAATTGCTGGGGCGCATGCCGCTCGATAGTCGCGCCGGCCTGCACGTAGCGACGATCAACGAATCGGCGGAGGCGTTGCTCGCGCTGATCGGCAGCGTGCTCGACTTCTCGAAGATCGAAGCCGGCCGGCTCGACTTGAGGAACGAGCCGTTCACCGTGGATGCGGTACTCGAAGGAACCGCGGAGGTCGTGGCCCAGTTGGCGCGCGAGAAGGGCATCACGTTCCACACCTACGTCGATCCGGCGATCCCACCGCTCAGCGGCGATGCCGACCGCTTGCGCCAAGTGCTGCTGAACCTGATGGGGAACGCGGTGAAGTTCAGCGACGGCGGCCAGATCGTGGCGCGCGCGTTTCCGGTGGAGCTCGGCTCCGAGGACGTGCTGCTGCGCTTCGAAGTCCAAGATATGGGGATCGGCATTGCGCCGGACGTGCTGTCCCGCTTGTTCGAGCCGTTCGTCCAGGCCGACACCGCGCGCAAGTTTGCGGGTTCCGGTCTCGGTCTCTCGATCACCAAATCGCTGGTCGAGCTGATGGGCGGCGAGGTCGGGGTGCAGAGCGAGGTCGGCGCGGGTTCGCTGTTCTGGTTCACCGCGCGCTTCGCGCGCAGCACCGCGGCCCCGCAAAACATCTCGCTCAAGAACGTCGCGGGACTGATCGTCTCGAACGACGACGAATTCGTGCGTATCGTCGCCCGGTACATGGACGCCTGGGGAATGCGCAGCCATCACGTCGCGAACCGCGAGCAGCTGCTCGCCGCGGTAACCGGCGATCCCGCCTCGACCTGGATCGCGCTGGTCGACGACAGCGACGGCGATCGGAGGCTCGCCGACGTCATCGAAGCCGTGCACGCTTCGGAGCGGGCGCGCATCGTCGTGGTCGGGGGCGAATCGCTGCGCAAGCCGCTGCGCCAGTCGTACTTGTTCGATGCGATCGCGAACGCGGCCGGGGTGGAGCGCGCGGATCTCCCGGTGCCGCCGCCGGCGGAAAGCGTAACGCGCTCGAGCACCGATCTCCCGGTGCTGGTGGCGGAAGACAACGCCAACCTGCAAGCGCTGCTGAAATTGCAGTTCGAGGAAATCGGCGTGCCCGTGGTGTTCGCCTCAGACGGCAACGAAGCGATTGCAGCGTTGGCCGCCGGGAACTATGCGCTGGCGTTCATGGATTGTCATATGCCGAAAATGGACGGGCTGACCGCCACCCGCGCGATTCGGGCTGCCGAGCGCGGCACCGGCAAGCACGTTCCGATCGTGGCGATGACGGCCAACGCGTTCGCGGAAGACCGCGAGGCCTGCTTCGCCGCGGGCATGGACGATTATCTCGCGAAGCCGGTGCGGCTGAACAACCTGCGCGCGGTGCTGGAGCGCTGGGCTCCGATAACGCCCGCGACGTAACGGAGTCCGTAGCCGTTCAGCGCGCCGACGAGCGCGCCGGCGACCGCGAACAGAACGACGTCGATCGCGGCTTGAACGGCGAGTGGTGCCGAAGCGAGGCCCTGCGTGACGACGCCGATCAGCAACAGCAACGGAAACGTGAGGGCCCAAGCGACCGCGGAGACCAGCGGCCAGCGCCGCGCGTGAGCGGCGGAAGGGCCCAACAGCGGCGCTTGAAACGCGGCGAAGATCGCGCCCGCGACGAAGCCCAGCGCGCTGCCGGCAACGGCTTGCGCGGCGAGCGGCGTGCCGCCGAGTGCCGTCGCGAGCGGCGACGTCGCGCAAGCGTATTCGAGTAGCCGCCCAAGCATGACGCCGGTAACCGTCGCCGCCGACCACACCAGCGCCCGGCGACCGCGCAGTCCTAGCGCGAACGTGGCCTGGGCGCTTCCGAGCAGCAGGCCTTCGACCAGGGCCGTGAGGGCGACGAGCGGGACGGTGGTCGCGCCGACCGCGATCGCAACGCCCACCGTGGCTGCTTCGGTGAGCGCGTAGATCGCAGCCCACCGAGCGATGATTCCCCATTCCATGGCGCCGACATGCCGTTCGGTCATGGTGCGCAGCCTCTCAAACGCCGGTGAAGGAACGGTGAAGTGCGCGCGAAGACGGCGTGACGAGCGGCGCTCAGGCGAGCGTCGTTGCGGCTAACGCCATCATCCAGTCTTCGCGCGCACGAATGCGCAGTACGGTCACGCGCGCGCCCTGCGCCGAGACGACGCCATCGCCCGCCGGCGCGATGTTCCGCGCGGCATCCAGATCCGCGCCGAGAAACGCAAACGGCGCGCATGCCCCGGCCCGGACCTCGGCGCTGTTCTCGCCGATCCCGCCGAGGAACGCGATCGCGTCGAGGCCGCCGAGCGCCGCGGTCATCGCGCCGATCGCGCCGGCAACGCGGTAGACGAAGGCGTCGAAAGCCAGCGCGGCGCGCGCATCGCCGCGGTCACGCTGCGCGAGGATGTCGCGCATGTCGGCCGAGCCGCTCAGGCCGAGCAGCCCGGAGCGGTTCGTGAGCACGTCTTCGGCGGCGTCCGGCGAGAGCCCGTAGCGGCGCATGTAGGCGAGCAGCAACCCCGGGTCGAGGCTGCCGCTGCGCGTCGCCATGATCAACCCGTCGAGCGGCGTGAAGCCCATCGTCGTATCGATGCTGCGCGGGCCGTCGATCGCACACAGCGACGCGCCGCCGCCGAGGTGCGCGCTGACGAGTTTGCGCACCGGCGCGGCATCGCCGAGCAGAACGGCGGTGCGCGCCGCCGCGTACGAATGGCTCAGGCCGTGAAAGCCGATCTTGCGCCAGCCGTGCGTGAAGGCATCGTACGGCAGCCCGTAGACCGCGGCCGCCGCGCCGATCGTGTGGTGGAACGCGCTGTCGAATACGGCGACGTGCCGCGCGCGCGGCAGGCGCGCCCGCAATTCGTCGAACGCGGCGAGCTCGGGGCCGGAGTGCAGCGGCGCGAACTCGCGCGCCGCCTCGATGTCCGCCCGCGTGCGTTCGTCGAGCGGAGCGGCGAGCGCGCCCGAGGTGCCGGCCGTGCGCACGATGCGGTACGCCACGATGTCCGCCGTGGCCGCATCGAGCGCACCGAGATGCGCGTCGTCGGCGATGTCTTCGAGCGCCGTATCGCGCTCGGCCGCCGGGGCGCCGGGTTCGCCCGCCGTGGCCTCCGCCGGGACGTCCAGCAGCGTCAGCTTGGCGGTGCGCGAACCGAGGTTCACGCACAGCACGCGCGTGTTCACCGCTGACGCCACCGCCAGTTCAGGATCTCCGGCAAGTCTTCGCCGCGCTCGTCGACGTAGCTACGGTGGTCGCAGAGCTTGTCGTGCAACAACTGGCGCAGTTCACCGGTGCGGTCGGCGAGGCCGGGAACGCGATCGAGCACGACCAGCGCGAGATGCCAGCGATCGAGCTCGTTCAGCACGGTCATGTCGAAGGGCGTGGTGGTCGTGCCCTCTTCCTTGAACCCGCGGACGTGAAAGCCGTCGTGATTGTGCCGGCGATAGGTCAGCCGGTGGATGAGCGCGGGGTAGCCGTGGAAGGCGAAGACCACCGGCCGGTCGGCGGTGAACAGCCCGTCGAACGCGGCGTCGCTGAGGCCGTGCGGGTGGGCGTCCGGCGATTGCAGCGCGAGCAGATCGATCACGTTGACGACCCGGATGCGCAGGCCGGGAACGTGTTCGCGTAAGAGGTCGACGGCGGCCAGCGTCTCGAGCGTCGGCACGTCGCCACAGCACCCCATGACGACGTCGGGCACGGCGTCCTCGTCGTTGCTGGCCCACGGCCAGATCGACGCGCCTTGCGCGCAGTGGCGCTTGGCCGCGTCGATGCCCAGCCACTGCGGCGCCGGTTGTTTGCCGGCCACGATGACGTTGACGTAATCGCGCGACCGCAGGCAGTGGTCGACGGTCGAGAGCAGCGTGTTGGCGTCGGGCGGAAAATACGCCCGCACGACCTCGGGTTTTTTGTTGAGCACGACGTCGATGAAGCCGGGATCTTGGTGACTGAAGCCGTTATGGTCTTGCCGCCAGACGTGCGAGCTCAGCAAGAGGTTCAGCGACGCGACCGGCCGTCGCCAGGGAATCTTGCGGGATGCTTCGAGCCACTTCGCGTGCTGGTTGAACATCGAGTCGATGATGTGCACGAACGCTTCGTAGCACGAGAAGAAGCCGTGCCGCCCGGTCAGCAGATAGCCTTCCAGCCAGCCCTCGCACTGGTGCTCGCTCAGCACTTCCATCACGCGCCCGTCGGGCGAGACGTGCTCGTCGAGCGGCGACCACTCGCCGGTGAACACGCGGTCCGTCACCTCGAAGACCGCATCGAGGCGATTGGATGACGTCTCGTCGGGACCGACGATGCGGAAGGTCGTGGGGTTGTCGCGGATCACGTCCCGCAGGAAACACCCGGCGATGCGGGTCGATTCCACGTCGCTTGCGCCGGGCACGGTCACGTCGACCGCATAAGCGGCGTAATCGCGCAAACGCAGTTCTTGCAGGACGGATCCGCCATTGGCGATCGGGTTCGCGCCCATGCGGCGATTGCCGGCCGGCGCGAGGGCAAGCAATTTCCAGCGCAGCGCGCCGCTCTCGTCGAACAGCTTCTCCGGATGATAGGAGCGCATCCAGGCCTCGAGCATGGCGAGGTGCTCGGGATTGGTGCGCACCTCGCCGAGCGGCACCTGGTGCGCGCGGAACGTGCCCTCGACCGGCAGGCCGTCGACGACGTTCGGACCGGTCCAGCCCTTCGGCGTCTTGAGCACGATCATCGGCCAGCGCGGCCGTTGCGTGAAGCCGTTGCGGCGCGCGTCGTGTTGGATCGCTTCGATCGTGTCGAGGCAGTCGTCGAGCGCCGCCGCAAAGGCTTGATGAACGAGCGCCGGCTGGTCGCCTTCGACGAAGCGCGGGTCCCAGCCGCAGCCGTTCAGCAGCGCAACCAGCTCGTCGTGCGGAATGCGTGCCAACACGCTGAGTTGCGCGATCTTCCAGCCGTTGAGGTGGAGGATCGGCAGTACGGCGCCGTCGCGCACGGGGTTGAGGAATTTGTTGCTGTGCCAGCTCGTCGCGAGCGGGCCGGTCTCCGCTTCGCCGTCGCCGATCGCGCACGCGACCACGAGATCGGGGTTGTCGAACGCGGCACCGAACGCGTGCGAGAGCGCGTAGCCGAGCTCGCCGCCTTCGTGAATCGAGCCCGGAGTCTGGGGCGCGGCGTGACTCGGAATGCCGCCCGGAAACGAGAATTGCTTGAACAGCCGGGTCATGCCCGCAGCGTCGCGCGAGACGTTCGGATAGAGCTCGCTATACGTTCCTTCCAGATAGGTGTTGGCCACGACGGCCGGCCCGCCGTGCCCGGGCCCGGCCACGAAAATGGCGTTGAGGTCGCGCTTCACGATGGCGCGGTTGAGGTGCACGTACATCAGGTTGAGCCCGGGCGTCGTACCCCAATGCCCGAGCAAGCGCGGCTTCACGTGTTCCGGGCGCAGCGGCTCGCGCAGCAACGGATTGGCCATCAAGTAGATCTGCCCGACGGCCAAATAATTCGCAGCGCGCCAATAGGCATCGATCTGCCGCAGTTCGTCTTCGGCCAGCGGCACGGTAGGGACGGTCGCCGTCATTATTGGGCCGGCGCCGGATGCGCGGCCTCCCACTCGCGTTCGCGTTTCTCGAGCGCGCGAGCGATACGCCCGGCCAAGTCGTCGAGCGTTCGCGCAGCGAGGTGCCGGCCGATGAACCGATCGAACGCTGCACCGAGCACTCCGAGCGGCGGCGCGTAGCTACCGTCGACCAGCACGCGCGTGAAGGTCTGCTCGATCCGAAACCGCACGGTCCCGCGAAAATTCGGAAACAGCTTCGACCCGCTCGACCAGCGCAACCGGATCTCGTCGTGCCGCCGGCCTTCCTCGACGAGGTCGATCGCGAGCCCGAACGAGGGTTGGACCCGCCGCCGGAACGCCGTCAAGCCGCCGAAGAGCGGGACGCGCAGGATCGCCTCGGGTCCGCCCTTTTCCGCTTGCTCCAGGTAGTCGACCGCGTACGATTCGGCCACCGAGAACGGACAGTCGCAGGTCTGCTCGGCGTGCACGGTCGTGAGGCGTTCGCTGGTTCCGGTGCTCATTGCGCCATGATGATGGACCCTTATGAACGTGCCGTGAAGCAGGGATTCCCACAGGGTTCGTCCACCCGGCCTCACAATCGGTGCGAGAGGAGCTCTCCAACCATGCTTGCCCTGCATCGAAAACACCTCACGGGGGACGCGTCATGAGCCGCGTCGCCGAGCGCGCGCTGGTCGCTGCGCCGCTCCCGTCTGCGGCGCGCTTCTTGGACGCGTTCATCGCTGCCAACTCCGCGCCCGGGGGGACCGGCGCGCGGGTCGTGTTGCACGTCGGCGGGTTCAGCGAGCCGGCCATCGTGACGCTGACTCCCGCGCACCAGAAGGGCGATATGACGCCGCGGTTTGAGGTCCACTGGCAGTCCGAGAGCGGCAGTGCCGCGTTTCCGATATTCGACGGGCAACTGACCGTCCAGGCCGACCAGGACTACGATACCTTCGCGCTCGCGATCGACGGCACGTACGAGCCGCCGGGCGGCCTCGCCGGCAAGGTGTTCGACATGGTCGTCGGCGAGCGTCTGGCCGCCGAGACGACGAAGAACCTTTTAGCGACGATCCGGGACTACGTCCAGGCGTTCTTCCAAACCGAAGAGCAGCACAAGAAGAAGTAAGAGGCGCGCCTCTAGGGCTTGCGCACGACGACGACCGGCATCCGGGCGCGCTCGATGACCGCCGCCGCAACGCTGCCCAGAATGGCGCGCCCCACGCCGGACCGGCCGTGGGTGCCCATCACGACCAATGGGCTGCCCCGCCGCTGCGCGCTCTCGACGATCGTCGAAGCCGCGTCGCCGCGTAGGGTCACGAGCTCGAAGTCGAGCTTCGTCGCGCGCACCCGGTCGGCGGCGGCCGCCAGGATCGGAGCGGCATCGGGCCATTGCTCGCCGGACGGAACGACGTGCATGAGGGCGAGCGAACGCCCGTCGGCAACCGCCAACGCGATCGCCGTCTCGAGCGCGGCATCCGAACTCGGTGAACCGTCGATCGCCACGGTAATCGGGCCGTTGCGCGGCGCATCGTCGTCGTGGTGCACGACGATCAGCGGCACGGTGGTCAGGGAAAGGACGGCCTCGGTGACGCTGCCGGAGATGAACCGGACGAACCCGGTGCGGGCGTGGGTGCAGATGACGATGCCGTCGCTGCCGGTCTCGCGCGCCGACTGGGCGATCGCGGTCGCAGCCCCGCCGAAGAGCACGGCTGCGTCCGCGCTCACGCCGGCGGCACGCGCCTCGTCAACCGCCGCGGCGGTGACCTGCCGGGCATTCGCCTCCAGCGCGTCGAGTAGCGGGGTCGGATCGACCATCGCTCCCATGGCGCCCGGCGAGGCGATGGCCGCCGGGTCGACGACGCTGCAGAAGTGCAAGGCCGTCTTGCCGCCACGGGCCAAGGCGACGGCGTAATCGACGGCGTGGGCCGCTTGGTCCGAGGCGTCCAGCGGCACGGTCAAGGCGGCAAACGGAGTGCTCATGCACCCCAACCTATCCGCTGCGGCTGAAGGGCGTGCGAAGCAGCCCTTCATATGCTAGGACGCGCTAGCGGCCGCTCAAGCCGCGGCGCTGACCTGAGCGGGGCGGCGCGGGGGAACGAACAAGAAGTTGACGTGCCCGTGACGTGCCGGGTCGTACGCCACCAGGTCCGAGCCCACCGCCACGAATGCCGCGTATCCCAGTCCCGTCAGAAATGCGAAACACTCGTCCTTGTTGTCGGGGCTGAACAGCTCCGCATAGATCAACGGCAGGTCGCGCTCGATGATCCCCTTGGCCCCGCGAAAGACGTAACGCTCGTGATCTTCGACGTCGATCTTGATCGCGTCGACCGTTCCGGTTAGGCCGGGCCACGTATCCAGCTGACGGATCGGTACGGTGTAATTCACGCCCGCCGTCGCCGGCGGATGAGCCGGGTCGACGACGTAGCTCACGCCGCTGAGCCGCCCGCCGTTCGCGTCGGTCGGCATGAACATCTGCATGCTGCTGTCGCGCTCGCCGAGCCCGATGGAATACAGCCGAACGTTCGCAGTGCGGGCCAGGCGCATGAGCCGCCGGGCGGCGTTGAAGTTCTCCGGAATCGGCTCGAACGCGATGACCTCGCCGCGTTTGGCGCGCTGCGCAAACAGCAAGGACATGTGGCCGACGTTCGCGCCGATGTCGAGGACTCGCGCATTCGTCGGCAGTCGCTTCACGAAGTGGCGCACCGCGCCCTCATCGGGGCGAAACCGGATCGTCGCAAAGACAAACATGCCGTGCAGCAAGAGGTAGTTGTCGAACCCTACCAACCGCTGAATTACTGCCTTTAGCCGGCTCTTCATAGTGCATTTATAGCGCCTGCGGTTGCGGGTAGCCACAGACTTCGGTCCCGCACGACGGGGCCCCGGCCCGATCCGGCGAGGGCCGCCCGCCGTTAGGTGACCTGCGTCAAGTTGTTGACGACCATGACGCCCGGGACGGACAACGCCGCCAGCTCGGCTTCGTCAAATTCGTTCCACGAGTGAACGTCTCCGCGCAGCGTCACCGTGGAGTTGTGGATTTCCACCTCGAGCTTGTTGGCGTCGATTTCGGCCGCGCGCTCGAAGGCGCTGCGGATCTTTTCCTTGACGTCGCCTGAAAAAACCATCGTCCGTAAGCCGATGGCATTCGTCACTCCGCGTACGCCCCAGAGATGTTCGACGGCCCGTTTCGCCGCATCGCGCTGAAAGGGCCAATTCAGTTCGCCCTCGAGCGTCAACCAGCCGCCTTCGACGCGTACCGTCACCCGGTTGCGCGGCACCGTGACGTCCCACTGGAGGGCGCGCAAGGCCGCCTGCGCGATGTCGGCATCGCTGCGTTGATCCGAAGCCGGCATCTCGATTTTGAGCTCTTCCGCGATCCCGTGAACCCCGGCAACGCGCTTGGCGGCACGTTCGGCAGCCGCTTTTTCCGGGTAGCTCGCGACCGTCCCGGTCAGCGTCACGACCCCGTCTTTGGCCGCGACGCCGATCTTCGTCGAATCGAGCGATGGATCGAACGCGAGCTCCTCGGTGACGTCCTCTTGAAGCTCGTAGTCGCTCTTGATCATGAAACGTCCCTTCCGCGTAGCATCGCGATATTGCAGGTCCGCTCCATCATCGCATTCGCGTGTGAATAACTTACGAAATTACGAGCGAAAATGGTAGCCGACGCCGAAAACCGTGATCAAGTGCCGCGGGTGCGACGAATTCGTTTCGATTTTCTTTCGCAGATTCGCGACGTGTTTGTCCAGCGTCCGGTCAAAAATCGTGGCTTCGTGCGTGACCAGATCGAGCAGCTGGCCTCGCGTGAGGGTCTGATCGGCATTCGATGCCAAGGCGTCCAGAATCCGGAATTCCGTCGCCGTGAGCTTGACGACCTCGTTGCCGCGCAAGACCTGATGCCGGCCGCGATCGATGGTGATGGCGTCATGCGTCCCCCGGGATGCCCGTAAGCTCCGGATATTCCCGCATTCGCATCTCGAGCGCCGAGCGAGCGCGCCGATGCGCGCGAGCAATTCGCGCGGACTGTACGGCTTGGCCAGAAAATCATCCGCGCCGAGTTCGAGAGCGACGATGCGGTCGGCGTCGTCCGCGCGAGCCGAAACGATGATCGTCGGTACGTCGCTGATGCGCCGGATTTCCCGCAAGACGTCGAGTCCGCTGATCGTCGCGAGCCGCAGTTCGATCAGGACCATATCCGGTTTCAGCTGCTTGACGGCCGCGAGCGCCTCCGCTCCGTCGACGGCATGATGGAGCGTGAATCCATCCGTGCGGAGTTGTCCGGAGATCGCGTCGATGACGTCCCGGGCCGGATCGGCAACGAGAACGCTCGGCTTGTGCGCCGAGGCATTCGCCGCAAATTGCATTCCCTTCTCCCTCTCGTTCGTTGTGTTCTGGTTATGAAGATAACGAAAGAGAAAGCTCTTGAACACCCTGCGAATGTTGGATATGTGGGCCCTGTCGCGTTATTTAGAGCGACGCGACGAAGATCGAGACGTCGCGTACGTCTTGCTCCGACAAAGCTGCCGGATAGAGTTGCGGCATCGGCGGCAGCGCGTATTTGATCCAGGCGACGGTCTGGGCGACGTTCTTATGATAATGCTCGCCGGTCAACTCCGGGGCGAGGCCGCCCTCGCCGTGTTGGCCGTGACAGGCTTGGCAATACATCGCGTATACGTGGGCTCCGCGCTGCGGCACCGCCGAGGACTTCCCGCAGCCGGCCAGGCAGGCCGCTGCGAGCGCCACTAAGATGGGCGCGTTACGCCATGCCGTTGCGAATCGCATAGATCGCTGCTTGCGTGCGAGCCGTTACTTGAATCTTCGAAAAGATCCGGGTGATGTGGTTCTTGACCGTTTTCTCCGCCAGCACGAGCTCGGCGCCGATCTCTTTGTTCGAATGGCCGAAGGCGATCAACCGGATGATCTCGCCCTCGCGAATCGACAATTCGTCCTGCGCCGGAACTCCCGCGCGCAAGCGGCGCAAGAGTTCGCCCGCGAGCCGTGGGTCGAAGTAGGTCTCGCCGCGGGCGAGGGATTTGCAAGCACGGATGAATTCCGCCGGCAGCACGTCTTTTACGATGTAACCGTCGACGCCGCAGGCGACGCACCGTTGCATCGTCGGCTGAAAAGCACTGGAAGTCAGAACCGCGATCTTCGTGTGGGGTGAAGCGCGCCGCGAGATCTCGACGATCGCGTTGATTTCGTCGAATGTGTCGAGATCGACGAGCAGTAGATCCGGGCTCTGAGCTGCAAGCAACGTTTCGTCGACGTCCCGCATATCGACGAGAACGTCCAACTCGCCGTCGGCGGCCAGAAGTGCGCTGAGCGCCTTCCCGATGATCACCTGTTTCGCTACGAGCAAAACGCGCGAACGCTTCGGTTTAAGGTCGATCATTTCCGGACTAGTCCTTTCGGTCGTCGCTCGCTTTAGCGAGCGTTCAATTAGCATATTGCGTCGGTGTGCAGTTGGTATGAAGTGTATGTAGAACGCCGCGTGGCTTGTGAACATTGTCTAGGTTGTGTCAAGGACAGAACCGGTAACCCACGCCGAAAATCGTGACCAAGTGACGCGGGTGCGATGCGTTGATCTCGATTTTCTTGCGTAGGTTCGCGACGTGTTTGTCGAGCGTTCTGTCAAAAATGGCTGAATCGCGTCCGACCATATCGAGCAGTTGGCCGCGGGTGAGCGTTTGATCCGAATTGCTTGCGAGGGCATCGAGGATCCGGAATTCCGTTGCGGTCAGGTTGAGCAACTCATCGCCGCGCAAGACCTGATGCCGGCCGCGATCGATCGTAATGGTATCTTGCGTGCCATGGGTCGCCTGAAGGCTGCGGACGTTGCCGCACTCGCACCGCGAGCGCCGCAGGAGCGCAGCGATGCGGGCGAGCAATTCGCGCGGGCTGCACGGTTTGGCGAGAAAGTCGTCGGCGCCGAGTTCGAGCCCCACGACCCGGTCGGCCTCGTCCGCGCGCGTGGTGACGATGATCGTCGGAACGTCGCTGATGCGACGTATCTCGCGTAAAACGTCGAGGCCGGGGATCTTCGCCAGCTGCGTTTCGAGCAGGATCAGATCCGGGCGAAAGAGCTTGAATGCGAGTAAAGCCTGTTCCCCATCGGCCGCTTGCTGGATTTCATATCCGTCGGTGCCGAGTTGGTCGGAGATGGATTCCATGAGATCCGAGGTCGGGTCGACGATCAAAATGGAAGCCGTATGCGCTTGAGCGTTGGATGCCGGGGTTGCCCGGGGAAGAACTAGCGACATACTCTCCTGAATTTCAGCTTGCGCAGTTGGAGTTATGAAGATAACGAACGAAAGGCGCCGTGCCTATCCTCAAGATGTATGGTATGGTCGTAGTAAGGCCAACACTTAACACTGTGAAGAGACGCCTTTAATTCCCATGTTGCGGCAGTTGCAGCGTCGGAAACGAACGGATTCCACCGGATAGCTCGCCGTACGGACCAATTGTGCTGCGGCGTGGTTTCGAGCGGTTGAAGACCGCGCCGATGATGCGCCGCACGCCGCCGCCGTATAAGCGCGCGATGCCGCGTTGCGCCGCCTCGGCGTCCGTTTCGTTTGCCGATACGACAAATACCGTACCGTCGGCGCGGGCGCAGATCGCGGCCGCATCGACGACGGCGCCGCACGCCGGGGTGTCGATGATAACCGTCGTGTAGCGTTCGAGCACGTTCTTTACGAACGCGTCGTACGCACTCGACTGGAGCAAGCCGAACGCGTGCGGCACCGTTGTCCCAGCCGTGATGACGTCGAGCCCGGCGTGTTGCGTGTGGCGAATGACGTCTTCGAGTTGAGCCGTTCCCACCAGAACGTCGGAAAGGCCGGGCCCGCGGTCGATATTGAGCTTGGTATGCAGCGAAGGCATCCGAAGATCGGCATCCAGCAGCAGGACGCGGGGCTCGAGCTCGGCCATCGCGATGGCCGTTTCCAGGGCAATCACGGATTTGCCGTCGCGGGCTTTCGTGCTTGTGAATGCTATGCTGCGCAAGCGTTCGGTCGAGGCGTAGCGGAGCGCCGTGACGAGCTGGAGGATCGAGTCGATGCGCGCGGCGCGCATCCAATCGGGGATGGCCACTCTTGCCGGAAGCAGCGGGATGCTGGAGAGGACCGGCAAGCGCAAGCGCTCGCTAAGGTCGTCTTCACTGACGATTCGACGGTCGAAACGTTCGGCCAGTGCGACGCCGGCGATGCCGAGAAACAGCGCGAGGACCAGTCCGATGCCGAGATTGAGCAGCACGCTCGGGTGTTTTTCGTAGGCGGCCGGGTCGGCGGGCGACACGATCGCAACGTCGCTGAGCGTCGTCGACTTGGCAATTTGAGCTTCGCCGAATTTGCCCTGAAGCGCGTCGAACATGTCCTGATCGACCTTCGCGGCGCGGGTCAGGCCGGCGAGAGCGGTGGCCTGTGCCGGCAGCGCCTTGATGGACGGCTGCAGCAGCTTCCGCTGCCGGTTGACTTCACTCAGTTGAGCGGCGTCGGATGCGGTCTCCGACGACAGCGTGGCCTCTTGCTGCTCCAGGGACGTACGCAGCGGGTTCGCAACGCTGTTGTCGCTCGCAACGGTCGTGGGCGGTGTCGAGGCCAGCGTCTTTTGGATTTCACGTTGTTGCGCGAGCAAGGTTTGCACGGCGGGGTGCTGGTCGGTGTACTGTTGGCGGGCGGTTTGCAGCTGCACCTCAACGGTGGCGAGCTGGGCGCGCAACTGTGCGACGACCGGGTTCACGGTGACTTGCTCGCCGCCGCTCGTCGTGGCCGGCGTCGTGGCCAGCTCGGAGCGTACGACCCCGAGTTGGGCGTTGGCTTGGCGCAGGTCCACTTCGGTCGTCCCGGCCTTGACGTCGAGGGTCGCCAGGGAGCCGAGGACGGTATTGGTCTGTTGCGTCAAGTCGGCGATGCCGTTGCGTGCTTGATACTGCATGAGGTTGTTGGAACTCACGCGCATGCGTTCCGAGGCGGACTTCAGCTCGCCGGCGATCGTGTCGGCCGCGGCGGCGGCCTGTTCGCTGATCAGCTCGCGCCGCAGCGCCACGTACCCGTCGGCGAGCCCGTTGGCGATCCGCGCCGACTCTTCGGGCGACGACCAGGTTACCGCGGCGTCGAGAATCGAGGTGTTCGGAATCGGTTTGGCCTGGACGTGAGCCAGCAATTGACCCGGCGTGACCTTCAAGCCGAGCTTCGCGATGACGAGCTCGACGGTTTTCGGCTGGCGTAGGATCTCGGCATAGGTTTCCGAGCTCTGCGCGTTCGAGATGTCGAGGATCGCGTTGAGCACGGGAAACTCGGTCTGGCCGGCGGGTGCGTTCGAGCCGCCGCCGCCGGCGATGAAGGTCACGTGCGTGGTGTAGGTCTTGGGGCTGAGCAACGTCGAGAACGCCGTCAGCGCCACGACGACGGCAACGATGGTGGCGAACAAGCGGCGTCGGTGCGACAAGATGCTCAACAAAGCGCGCGGTAAGGGCGGGGGCGGCAAGGTCGGTCCCGGGATGGGTGCCGTTAGGGGCAGAGCGTACACGTTTTCGTTCTCCTCAGAACGGCAGGAACAGTCGGCGCGCGATGCCGAGGACGCCGGCGATGCCGTCGCTCTTCTTCGCGCTTTCGGGAACGTAAACGACGTCGTCGTCGGTCAGCACGGCGTCGCTCGCCAAGTCGCCGTTCTTGAGCGCGAGATACAGATTCACTTCGGTCACGTGAATTTGACCGTCCGGCAGCGTGTGCGTGATGCGGATATGATTCAGATCCGCGTTCATGCTCGGGCTGTTGCCGGCTTTTGCGATCGCCAC